>CAJQQK010000072.1 GCA_905480435.1 uncultured Hyphomicrobiaceae bacterium
CAAGCCCTCGCGGGCGCGCTATAGAGCGCGTCCTTGACCGCCGCCCGTCACATCGACGGGGAATGCTCTGCCAACAGGATTAAGCAGCAAACCGACCACCCAAAAACACCTGACCCACCCACTCAATTCGTCGAGGAGCCGGTTATCATCAACAATCGCAGCTATGGTTAAAGCCCGCGCCCAAGCTGACAAGGCGCGTGAGAGCAAGGGCACATTGTCCAGCGAGTTGGCATCACTTTGGGCTGACGAGGAAAAGATCCGTCTGCAGCTGGAGGAGCTTCTGGCAGCCGCCAGCAAAGAAGAACAGGCAAGTGCAGACCCGCAACTGCGCACCGGCCCTCAGCTCGCGCGCCGAAGAGTAACCGTCCGGCTCAAAGACAGCAATTTAGAGATTACCGGTGCGCTCATGAAATTCGACAAAATAAGCTATGTCATTGAGCTTCCATCGAAAGAGAAGATCACGCTACCGGTGCAACACTTCGATTGCATTCGCGGCGACTGTCCGGCGTTCAGCAACTGATACGTTTGACGTGCAATTCCTTTGCTGCCAGCTTCTGGGGCGCCACTCTGGTGGTGCGCCCGACACGCGGCAACTATGAGGAAACAAAAAATGTCGAAAAGCGAACTTCATGAAAAGGGCATGGCCATTCGCACGGAACTGCTTGGCAAAGACTACGTCGAGCGGATGAATAAAAATACGTACGAGGATCCCGTGATGCAAAAATTCCGGGATGTTGCAGCGGAGAACGTATTCGGCGCGCTATGGACCCGGCCCGGCCTCGACCTCAAGACGCGAACGATGATCTGTGTGATTTCCGACGCTGCCACCGGACGCGACCCGGAACTGGCGTTGCACCTACGCATGGCCCGCCGGCAAGGATGGACGGAAGACGAACTAACGGAAGCGTTGCTGCATCTGTCCGGCTATACCGGCGTTCCGCTCATTCGCGAAGCGATGCTGACGGCCAGCAAGATATTCAAGGAACTCCGAGAAGAAGGCATGGATTAAAGCACGTCGCGTTTAATAGTATCCTGAAATCGCCCGAAGACTGGGCGCTTTCAGGCGCATTGTGAATGCTTTAAAACGCGACATGCTGTAGAGGTGCAACCAAACCTCACATCAACCCCAACTCGCGGAGCTCACGAAAGTGCGCGATCGTGGCGCCAATACCATGCTCGATGGACGTTGCCGGCAGCGCGCCAATCTTACTGACCAGAGGCACCACATCGAAACCTTCGGTCGGAGACATGCGATCCTGCGGCGCGATCGAAATTTGTGCTTTTGGTGCCGCCTGCAGGATCGCTGCCGCAATCTCTTCCGTGGTCGCCATGGTATGCCCCATGTCTGATACAGCCGCGCCCTCCCAGTCTGTCATCACCGCCCTGGAGAACATCTCGGCGATATCGTCGACAAATTCGAAGCCAGCGCGTGTGTGCCAGGGCAACGTGTAGGCGTCGCCAAGCGCTGCAGCCCGGGCGGCAGCTGTCACAACCGCCGTCTCTCCCAGGTCGCGGCCAACGCCGTAGACGATGTTTGGGCGCAACCCCAAAGATGACACGCCGAAATCCTCCGAATAGAGCCGCGAGATCTCTTCATCCGCACGCTTATAAACACCATACAGATTTGCCGGTGCATTGGCCTTGCCACGCGGCTTGGCTGCAATCGAACTGGTGTACGTCAACCGTGCGCTGACCGATCGTGCAGCTTCGAGCATATGCATGTGCCCGACCAGATTGATATTGGCGCCTTTGATCGGCGATGCCTTGCAAGCCGGAATCATGAGCGCTGCGAGGTGCAAGATATCAGATGGTGAATACTGCTTTGCGATGTCGAGACATGCCTGCTCGTCACCAATATCGAGCTCCATCCATTCGATGTCGGGCAGCGATTGCGTCTTGGTCACAAGCTGCAGCCGCGTCTCATCACGCTTGATATCAGTGGCAATGACACGCCGGCCGGTGGCCAGTAGTTTAGGGATTATCCAGGCTGCCAGAAAGCCTGAAGCGCCTGTCACCAATACCGGTCCGTTTCGCATAGCGGTTCATCTTGTCCAATTGATTTTTCTGTACCGAACAATTGACTATCAATGACATCATTGTCCAGAGCTGCGCCCAAGATCCGCTTACCAGAACTCGCTTGTGCAGCAAACCGGAGTAAGACCATGGCCAAGACCTACGAGCGTGTTGTTGAGACGCTGGTTGAGGGCGGCGTCACGCACGCCTTCACGCTTCCGGGCCTCGGCATCACCTGGTCGCTGCCGGCCTTCAAGGAGCACGAAAAAGATATCAACGTCGTCCTGACCAGATCCGAGTGGATCGCATCCATCATGGCCCAGGTCACGGGGCGCCTGACGCGCCGGCCTGCCGTCGCGATGGGCCAGGGGCCATGGATGACAAGTATCGGCGCGATCGGCATTCTCGAAGCGCACTTCGCCGGCTCCCCGATGATCGTCCTCACCGAAACGTCCGACTACGACGGCTACGGACAGATGGGCGTCTACCAAACCATGACCGGGGATTACGGTGGCGCTGATGTGATGGCCTCGCTGAAACCGATCACAAAGTACTGCACCTATGCGACAGCCCCTACTGAGGCCGTCTACGGTGTGCAGATGGCGATCAAACATGCCAGTCTGCCACGTATGGGCCCGGCAGCGGTTGCGATGAAATCAACAATTATCCGCGAAGAAGTGCCCGAACCCTCGCGGCCCGTCCTCTATCCAGGCGAGGGCTATTACCGGCACACACCCGCGCGCCCGGATAGCCAAGCCATTGCCCACCTCGCAACCCGCATCGCCGATGCTGAGCGTCCGGTCATCATTGCCGGCAATGGCGTTGTCATGACGGATAGTGGCCGCAAACTGCAACAGCTGGCCGAAGCCACCGGTTGCGCCGTCGTCACCAGCTACAACGGCAAGGGCGTCATCGCCGAAACATCACCAGCCGCCGCCGGCATGCTCGGCACCTGGGGACACGCGTGTGCCAACCGTGCGCTTGCCAATGCTGATGTCGTCGTGGTGCTTGGCGCCAGCCTCGGGCCTGACTATCTGCGCTTCCGCGACCCCAAACTCATTCGGCCCGGCGAGCAATTCATCGCGCAAATCGACGTCGACCCACGCAATGCCGGCTGGGTCTACCCCGTCGACATGGCGATCACGGGCGACGTCAGCGATGCACTCGACGGGCTTGCGCAGCATGACCTTGGCACAGCCAAGCGCGATAAGCGTCTTGCTACACTGAGCAAACTGCGCGAGAAAACCGGCTTTAACAGTCTCCCCGATACCAAGTCGGCTCAAGGCAGCATCCATCACGCCGACCTGATCAAAGGTATGCAGTCCTTCATGGGCAAAAACGATCTGGTCACACTTGATGCCGGTGCGAACCGAATCTGGGCGACGCATGGCCTCCGGAACCCAGAGCCACAGCAATTCGTCGTCGCTGGCGGCACCGGTGCGATGGGCTGGGGACCGCCCGCTGCGACAGCTGCCAAACTCGTGCTACCGGATCGGCGCGTCACAAGCCTCGCAGGCGATGGCGGCTTCATGATGACGATGCAGGTCGTCACCACCGCCGTGCAGCAAAATCTTGATGTTGTCTATCTCGTCGATAACAACGCCGGGCTTGGCATGGTCCGCGACAATCTCGGGGCCAACCGTATTGCCGTCGACTTTGCCGATTGCGACTTCGCCAAAATTTCCGAGGGACTTGGCGGCCACGGTATGACGGTCACGCATCCTGGCGAGGTCCGCGATGCCCTAGAGGAAGCCCACAAACTTGGCGGGCCTGTTGTGATTGATGCCAAGGTTGATCCAGAAGCAAGCTATGTTGAGGTATCAGACAATGAACCGCTTTGAAGGTAGAACCGCGCTGATCAGTGCAGCTGCCACAGGTCTTGGTGAAGCTGGCGCGCTGCGTTTAGCGCGCGAAGGCGCCCGCGTCACGATCTGGGACCGCGATCAGGCGGCCCTCGACGAGGCCCAGCGCAAAGCCGCAACCGAGGGTTTGGAACTCGCTGTCGATGCCGTTGACATGCTGGACCGCGAAGCCATCGAAGCTGCCACTGCGCGCCTTATTGAGCGAGATGGCCGCCTCGACGTCTTGGTCAACAATATTGGCGGTTCATTGCGCGTGCCGTTCCGATTTCTGGAGCAGACAGATGACGACTGGGATCGCGTCATCAATGTCAACATCACAGCATGCGTTTGGACCACCCGGGCTGCGATCCCGCACATGCGCAAAGCTGGTTACGGTCGCATCATTAACATGGGCAGCAAGGCCGGCCGCTTTGGTTCCTTATTTGCCGGTGCGCCCTATTCGGCATCAAAGGGCGCGATGCAGGCATTCACCCTGCAACTGGCCCAGGAATTCGGGCCGGACGGCATCACCTGCAATTCAATCTGTCCCGGTGCCATCATCACCGAGCGTGTTGATCGCTTCCTCAACGAACGCCATACGCCAGAAGAGCGCCAACGCATTGTCGACTCCATCCCCGTGCGCCGCCAAGGCCGCGCCGAAGATGTTGCCGCCGCCGTTGCCTATCTTGCATCGGAAGAGGCCGGCTTCGTCACCGGCGCCACGCTCGACATCAACGGCGGCCAAGCCATGTCAATTTAAGCTTGGGCTCTCACACTGAAATCAACGTATCGATGTAGCCCTTGTAAGTCTGAGACTTCGGCTTCTCGCGATCCTCTGGATTCACATAGTGGATCGAGCTCGTGCCCAGCAGGGATGCCGGCAAGATCATGACCCGAATAAACCGACTCGGGCGATCTGCTGCTGCCTGCGCAAACACCGGCTCAGGCCCCTCTTCAAACCAGGCGCCGCCCGGCCCATACGACGCTGAGTGGCCTTCAGCATCAATGCGTATGCCGCCATCAATCAGGCAACGTATCCCGGGGCCTTGATGTGTGTGCTTGAAGGCGCAACCGCCGGGTGGAAACGAGACACTGTCATTGCGCATCAAAAGATCACCTACTGGCAACAACACTGAACTGCACAGCTTGACGCTCGACGTGCCGTTCGGCAGCTCAAGCACAACGACTTGTGTTTTCGACGCAGTCAGTTCCCACCGCCAAACCGTCGCTCCGACTGACGTCGCGGTAACTGTCGCTGCCCCACGCCCATGCCAGCTCTCGTCATCCGAGAACGTCTGATCCGCTATCTCGACGGCGCCGTGCACGACATAAACGATGCGGTTGATACCATCATCGGGCAACGCCAACTCTCCACCAGCTGCGAGAACATCTTCGAATTGTTGCAGCTCAAACTGACCCGTCATGAATTTCCGCCCTACTGTGTTTCCGCATAAATCTATGCGCTGTTCCCGCAACGATAGATCATTCACGCGAAAGCGTCACCCGAACGATGACCCATCAAGGCATCTCACGCTGGTTCGGCGCCTGACGCTGCCCCTCACACCCCAGCCCTCTCCCCGTTCGCGTGAAGAACACGAGCGGGGAGAGGGTGAGGGGCAGCGCCAAATCGAAACGCCAGCCGCACGCGCTACTCACATTGCGCATTTCGGCAACCCAAGCTTGGCATTCCGGTCGGGATCATGTTTCTACTATGGTACTGACACTGGAGGGCTGCATGGACGAAGAATTCGATGTGATTGTTGTCGGCACGGGCGCTGCCGGTTTAAGCGCGGCTCTGAGTGCCCATACCAACGGTGCAAAGGTACTCGTCATAGAGAAATCATCACTCATCGGGGGCACGACGGCGATGTCCGGTGGCTGCATCTGGGCGCCACGACATCACTATACCGAGCAGCTCGGCGTCAGCGACAGCCGCGAAGCCGTGCTCGATTATATCCGAGCCGTCGCCCCGGATGGCTGGCACAATCGAGAAGAACCGCTCTGGACAGCCTTCGTTGACCACGTACCTGATGTCCTCAAATTCCTCGAAGCAAATACCCCGATCAAATTCAAACCCAACCGTGATCCAGACCCCTATGCCGAAGAAACCGGCGGACTGGCATTTGGCCGCAACATCTCAGCTGCGCCAATCCGTATCGGCATCCTCGGTGATTGGCAAAACAAAGTCCGCCAACCGACGTTCGACTTACGTCTCAGCTACGAGGAGCTTGTCGACACCTTCTTTTTCGCGAACCCGAAGAAGTGGGTCGTGCGCTATCTGCCCCGCCTGACGTGGCGCAAGCTGATGAACATGCGGACCCGAGGCAATGCGCTTTCGATCGGCCTGCTGAAAGGCTGCCTCGACAAAGGCATCGAGATCCGAACCGAGACGCCGGCAAAGAAGCTCATTGTGGAAGATGGGCGTGTGACAGGTCTCGAACTAGAATACGACGGCGCATCATCCACAGTGCAGGCGACAAAGGGCGTCATCCTTGCGAGCGGCGGATTTGAGTGGAACCCGGAGATGATGGCAGAGCATTTTCCGGGCCCGGTTGAGTGGACCGCGAGCCCATCAACCAACACCGGAGATGGACAACGCATGGCAGCCGACGTCGGCGCGCAACTCGACCATATGGACCAGGCCCTGATCATGGGCACGACACCCGCCAGCTATGAGGGCCGCATTCAAGGCCAGCCGGCCGCCGACTATTTCCTTCCGCACTCGATGATCGTCAACAAGCACGGCGTGCGCTTCGTCAACGAAAAGCAAATGAATGTCGGTCTCGCTTTTGCTGAGAAAGACCCGGAAACCGGCACGCCCGCACATCTCCCCGCCTGGCGCATTTCCGACAGTCAATTCGCCTCGAAATATCCGCATGCCCTGCCAAAGAAGTCCGTGCCGGGCAATTACTTCAAGGCAGATACTCTGGCAGAGCTCGCGCGGTTGATCGAAGTCAATGCGGATGGCCTGCAAGACACCGCTCAACGTTTCAGTGACTTCGCGCGCAGCGGCGTCGACACAGATTTCCGACGCGGCGACTCTATTTGGGACAAAGGCCGTGGTGGTGACCCGAGCCACGCGCCGAACCCGACCTTGGGATCAATCGAAAAGCCACCCTTCTATGCGATGCCCTTCAAGGCGAGCTTCCTTGGCACCAAAGGCGGGCCGCGCACCAACGAAAAGGGCGAAGTCTTGAGCACCGATGATATTCCGATCCCTGGTCTCTATGCGGCTGGCAATGTGATGGCCAACTCGTTTGGATCGAAGGGCGTCGGCGCCGGCACCACCCTTGGCCCCTGCCTCACCTGGGGTTACATAGCAGGTCTGAACGCTGCAACATGAAGCTTCCCGTCCTATCGCAGCCCTCGAGACTAAGACACGCCGATAAACATAAGGAAACCTGATCAATGGATGTATCTGGAAAGAAAGCACTGGTTATTGGCGGCACGTCCGGCATCGGTCTCGCGACGTCGAAGCGGCTTGCCGCATTGGGCGCCGAGGTCATTGCGATCAGCCGCAATCCGGACAAAGCCGCAGACGCACTCGAAGGTGTCACGCTTATGCAGTGCGATGTCCTCGATCGTGATGCCTTGGATACGTTGTTCAAAAGTTGCGGACCATTTGACATTCTAGTCAGCGCTGCGACCGGTGGATCGCGCGCCCGAGGTGCATTCCTCGATATGGATATCGAGGGTTACAAGGCGTCCTTCGCCAAGCTATGGGGTTATGCGAATGTTTTACAACTTGGCACGCCGCACCTCAGCGCTGATGGCACCATCGTTCTGGTTAGCGGCACACCTGCGCGCAAACCCAATCCCGGCCAGGTTGCGATTGGCTCGGTCGGTGCCGCTGTTGAAGCCCTTGCGAGAGCTGTTGCACAAGAGATCGCACCACGCCGTCTTAACGTCGTTGCGCCTGGCACAATCGATACGCCGATGTCCGCTCTCACCGGTACAGAGCGCGAAGAAGCCTATCGCCGGCAAACCGCCAATAACCTGATCCCGCGCGCTGGTTCCGCCGACGAAGTTGCCCAAGGCATCCTGTTCGTTATCCAGAACGACTTTGTCACCGGCACAACGATCGATGTCGATGGCGGCCGGTTGCTGGCTTAATCAGCAACATTGCTGCCCAAACGGAGAACTAACATGTTGAAACTATACGGGCATGCAAAATCCCGCGCAGTACGCGTTCTGTGGTTGCTGCACGAACTTGGCATTGAATTTGGCCACATCGACTGCTTGCCACGTTCGGCTGAGACCAAAACACCAGGCTTTCTGGCGATGAACAGCGCCGGGATGGTCCCGATCATTGACGACGATGGCTTCATCCTCGCCGAGTCGATGGCAATTAATTTCTATCTGGCGAAAAAGCACAACAGTCCGCTTTATCCATCAAACCCCAAGAACGAAGCCCTTGCCCTGCAATGGAGCCTTTGGGAGACAGACCGTCTCGACCGGCAAACCGTCAATCACGCGCGTCATACAGCCGATTTTGCCGAGGCTGAGCGCAATCCGGAAATTGCAAAAGCCGCGTGGGCGGACTGCGTGCACGGGTTCGGCGTCCTCGAAAACCAATTCCAGGAATCGGATTGGCTGGCTGGTCCTGACTTCTCCGTCGCCGACCTCAACGTTGCCGGCGCGCTGTTCCGCGCGCTGGTGCTTGACCTATCCAAATGGCCGAAGACAAACGCGTGGCTCAATCGTTGCTGGAATCGCCCTGCCGCACAGAAAGCCAAAGCCTTGCGAGGCTGACCGATCTCGACCTACTCAGCGTGCTGAAGCGTCGCCCCAAGCGGCCTTCAGTCGGCCGCTTCATCATCCAAACACTGGACAAAGCCAGCAGCGCGGCACCGCCAGTGTAGATCGCGAGAGCAGGGAAAACCGGAAACAATAGGCCGGCTGCCAGCGGCCCCGTGCCGGCCCCGATATCCCGCCAGGTCGCCTGCCGCGCCAAAGCCGGCACGCGGGCCGCACCTGGAAATGACTCCGCAACGACCGGCGCCGGCAGCGGTTGCAGCAAGGCTCTTAGCGTAATAACGGCGATTACGCCGATCCACATCCATGGGCTGCCAAGGCCCAGCAGCAAAAGGCCGCCAGCGGCGAGGATGGACAGAATAATCAACAACCGCCGGGCGCCAATGCCCACAGATAGCCAACCACCGACTGGCGACAACGTGATCTCGAATAAATATCGCAAGGCCATCGCAAACCCTGCCGCAATGACAGCTCCCTCTGGTACATTTTCCTTTGCCAGCAACGCCAGCCCGAAAATGAACAAACCATCCAACGTAAAGCCCATACAAAACGACCAGATACTCATCGGACCGGGCTTGGCAAAGCGCGGTCCGGATGACACTTGTTGTTCGGGCGTTGTCGGCAGCCGCATTGCAAAAAAGACCGCCGCCATAGCGATTGCAGCAAGCGCCAGAAAGACGACGCGTGGGCCATAGAAGTATGCAATTAACGCTCCACCTGCGAGACCGATCATTGGCCCGCATGCGATAATCGAACGTGACCAGCCACTGCGCCGTGCCACACCTGAGAGCTCGGCCGTTGGCAGTGCATGTACCGCGATATTCATCGCCGCGAACGACAGCCCCCAGATCAATCGGGCGGCGAGCAACGCCCACAACCCACTCAGCAGCGCATAGCCCAGTGCCGCAATAACCGAACCGATCGCCGCTAACAAACAAGCCGCGCGCGGGCCACGATCTGCATAAAACTGCGCAACCCAGCTGTAACCCGCTATTCGAACAAGCCGGTTCGCGGCTAATAGTATACCAACCTCCGGCAGTGACACGCCAAACATCACTGCATGAATTGGTAGTAACAGATACAAAACGGTATCAGCCGGCAGGGCCAGCGTCAGCATCATCGACGCATTGAATGTTGACTTGTCCGCATCGGCCGATTTCATGAGCTTCTGATCTGCACCATCGTCGTTCTGTTGGATATCTGGCAACTGAATGAAGCGTCCCTGTAGCGGTCGGCACGAATGCGACTCGTGTCTGTTGTGTGATCTGTCACCATAGTGGCTGCACATCACAACGTCCACGCGCTCCCGAGGTATCAGGGTCTTGTTATTGCGCGGCGGTGTCTTTCCAGAAGATCTGAGTTAAACTGTCGAACAAGCGTCGATTACCGACTGCATATCTACTCGCCTCACTTGCCGATCTGATCACCCATGACCGGAGCCCACCATGTCTGAAACGCCGTTGTCATCGACCAACGTGACACTTGAGAAAGTGCGGAGCTACCACTCCGAGTTAACGGAAATCCGCCGGGATATTCATGCCCATCCAGAACTCGGGCTCGAAACGCACCGTACGGCTGATATCGTCGCCAAGCTGCTTGAGTCGTGGGGCATCGAAGTGCACCGAATGGTCGATGGCGCAGGCGTTGTCGGTGTGCTGCGCAATGGCAATGGCCCAAAGAGCATCGGCCTTCGCGCCGATATGGATGCGTTACCGATACTTGAAGCAACGGGTGCCGCGTATCAGAGCGGCAGTGCCGGTGTGATGCATGCCTGCGGCCACGACGGCCACACCACGATGCTGCTCGGCGCCGCGCGCTACCTTGCCGAAACGCGCGACTTCAGTGGCACCGTCAACTTCATTTTTCAACCAGGCGAAGAGGGTATGGGCGGCGCTCTGGCGATGCTGAATGAAGGTCTGTTCGACCAATTTCCGTGCGACGAAATCTACGGCATGCACAATCGACCAGGTGCTCCGCTTGGTCATTTTTCGATCACGCCCGGCGTCGGCATGACCGGTGGTGGTTTCTTTGATATCACCGTAACGGGCAGCGGGTCGCACGGCGCACGTCCCAACTTTGGCGTCGATCCGGTCGTTGCGGCCAGCCACATATGCACAGCACTACAAACGGTTGTTTCACGCAACCTCGTCCCCGGCGACCTTGGCGTGCTCAGCGTCACTCAGATCAAAGCCGGCGATGCCTATAATGTCATTCCGGAGCGCGCCGTTTTGAGCGGCACGCTGCGCGCTATGAAGCGGGAGAATCTTGAGCTTCTCGAAGCCGGTCTGAAACGCGTATCAGAAGGCGTTGCAATTGGTCTTGGTGCCAAAGCAGAGGTAGACTTCCGTTTGCTGTTTGCACCGCTGGTCAACGCGCCAGACGCAACGCTCACGATGGCTGATACGGCGGCCGAACTCGTTGGCGAAGCGAACGTTGAACGCGACAAGCCGCCGGCACCCGCCTCTGAGGATTTCTCATTCATGCTCGAAAAAGTGCCCGGCGCCTTCATTTTTGTCGGCAACGGCGAAGACAGCGCTCCGGTGCACAATGATCGCTACGATTTCAACGACGATGGCATCCCGATCGGTACGTCACTGTGGGCCCGCCTTGTCGAACGGACAATGGAAACGCAACCTGGAGCCGACGCATAGTCCGCTGATAGCGGCTCTCGCAAAACACCAAAAACACTCGTCAAAGGACTGAGAAAACTTGGACAAAATTGTTTCAGAGATCATCGAGTTCTGGCTTGGCCCCAGCGAAGGCAGCCCCGAAGCTGCTCTCGCACGCAAAGATTGGTGGTATGCAGGCGGCACGCCCGTAGACGATGAAATCCGCGCGCGTTTCGGCGAACATGTTTCTCAGGCCTGTCAACGACAACTGTTAGACTGGAATACAACACCTGAAGGTGCACTGGCTCTCGTTTTGCTGCTCGATCAGTTCACGCGGAACATCTATCGCGGCACGCCGGATGCCTATGCTGGCGATCCGTGCGCGTTTGATATTGTCCAGGAGGCCATTGCAAAAGGTCTTGATCGCACGTTGCATCCGGTCTCCCGGATCTGGCTCTATCATCCGTTCCATCACTCCGAGTCCATTGAGCAGCAGGACAAAGGCTTATCCCTGCTTGACGACATCAAGGCGGGGGCTCCCGCTCCATGGCACCCTTATGTCGAGCGCAGCATCACCGGGTGGACACGTCATCGAAACATCGTTGCCCAATTCGGTCGCTTCCCCCATCGCAACCACGTGCTTGGCCGCGCATCAACAGAGGACGAGAAAACATTTCTTGCATCCGACGGCGAGTCGTTCGGGCAGACTACGAAGTAGCAGCGCTCGCCTAAATTAATACGTTGTAGCTCCACCCAAGGAACGCCATCTGTGACCGACGACAAATACCCAGCATGCCCGGCGCCTGATCCCAATCCGACCCGCGCGAAATTTACGATTCCGCCGGGCACGATCGACAGTCATGCTCACATTTTTGGGTCACCTGATGCCTATCCATTCTCGCTGGCCCGCGGCTACACCCCGCCCGAAGCGAGCTTGGAGAATTATCTCAAACTTCACAAAGCGCTTGGCGGCATTGATCGCGCCGTTCTGACCCAACCGAGCGTCTATGGCACCGATAACACCTGCATGCTCGATGTCGTCGATCAGATGGCCGGGAAATTCCTGGCGATTGTTGCCGTCGATGCATCAGTGACAGACCAGGAGCTTGAAGCATTTCACGAACGTGGTGCGCGCGGTGCCCGTGTCAATTTGGTCGACAAAGGTGGCAACCCATTTGAGAACGCGCGTGCCGTTCAGAAATTCACCGAACGCATCAAAGATCTTGGCTGGCACTTAGAAGTGTTGATCCACGTCCACGAGTTTGACGACCTACGCGCAACAATGAATGGCATGGCGGTCGACGTCTCATTTGGTCATCTCGGATACATGAAGACCGACAATGGAATAGATCGCCCTGGATTTCAGGAATTTCTCCACCTTATGCGTGACGGAAATTGCTGGGCAAAATTGACCGGCACATACCGCATCACAACATCACCGCAGACGCCATATGACGATGTTGCTCCTTTTGCGAAAGCATTGATCGAAGCAAATCAAGATAGAATTATCTGGGGGACAGACTGGCCGCATCCAGCGGTAAAAGTCAGCATGCCCAACGATGGCGCATTGATGGACCATCTTGCGGATTGGGTTCCTGATGCCGATGCTCGCAAGAAGATCCTGGTCGACAATCCGCAACAACTTTACGGATTTTCCCCTCTCAGCTGAGCTGGACACGCACCAATGACAGACACACTGAAGCCACGCGATTGGGAGGCGCACCCTCCACATCGTCATCCTGACTATCGCTCAACAGCATTGCGCGGGCCAACGAAACCAATGATCCCCGTGCCGAGCTCACTTTCCGAGTTAACCGGCCCTGTCTATGGCCACGAAGTCGTCGGGGAACTGGATGCGGATCTCACGCGCAATGGGGCCAGCAACGGCGAACCACTTGGCGAGCGCATCATCGTAGCAGGCCGCGTTCTGGATGAAGACGGGCGTCCACAACGCAATACATTGATCGAGCTTTGGCAGGCGAATGCCGCCGGCCGTTACATCGATCACGGTGATAGCCACGATGCCCCAATCGACCCCAATTTTTTCGGTGGAGGTCGCTGCGTTACCGATGACGAAGGACGTTATCGCTTCATCACAGTAAAACCCGGCGCCTATCCATGGGGCAATCACACCAATGGATGGCGCCCCAATCACATACATTTTTCACTGTTCGGGCCGAGTTTTACGACACGCCTGATCACCCAAATGTATTTCCCAGGTGACCCGCTGCTGGATCTCGATCCGATCTACTTGGGCACCCCCGAAGCAGCCCGTGAGAGACTGGTTGGCAAGTTTTCACTCGATGTAACTGAGGAAAACTACGCGCTTGGCTATGCCTTCGACATTGTGCTGCGCGGGCGCAACGAAACACCGATGGAGAGCTAACGATGGCTTACAAACAAACGCCGTCGCAAACCATTGGTCCTTTCTTCGCCTACGGTTTGACGGCTGAACAATACGGCTATGCTTTCAACCAAATCGCCACTGCCGACTTGCTTGCCGGCGTTCCAGACATGGATGGAGAACGCATCAAGATTGTTGGGCGCGTACTCGATGGCAACGGAGCCGCCGTCAGCGATGCGATGATCGAGATCTGGCAGGCTGATGGTCAAGGACGCTACCGGCACCCGGCAGACGACCGTATTGCCAACTCAGGTTTTCGAGGCTTCGGCCGAGTTGGCACCGGCACCGACGACCAAGCCAGGTTTGTGTTCGATACGATCAAGCCCGCGTCGGTCGATGGCGTCCAGGCACCACACATCACCATTTGCATTTTTGCGCGCGGCCTTCTCAACCATCTTTTCACGCGGATTTACTTCGATGACGAAGTCAACGCCAATGCCAGTGATCCGGTTTTGGCAGCAGTGCCAGACGACCGTAGGCACACACTGCTCGCGCGCCGTGGCGAAGATGTGAGCGGCATACATTATACCTTCGACATCGCCCTGCAAGGCGAGAACGAAACCGTCTTCCTGGACATCTAAACCGCCGGAGCATCTCTCTAGTAGGGCAGGCCGACATAATTTTCGGCAAGCGACGCCTGAGCGTTCTTCGAGGACAGCATATGCCCAAGCTCTGTGGCTTGAATGCGCTGATCAAACGGATCGTCATCGGGGAAGCGGTGCAGCATACGCGTCATGCTCCACGAAAAGCGAATGCCGTTCCACACGCGTGCAAGCGCGCGGCCTGAATAAGCATCAATACCGGCGCTTGACGTTTCAGCATAATACTCGCGAAGACCATCAAAAAGATAATGCACGTCGCTGGCTGCGAGGTTCAATCCCTTGGCACCGGTTGGTGGCACGATATGGGCTGCATCTCCGACCGTGAACATGCGCCCGAAACGCATAGGCTCCGATACGAATGACCGCAACGGCGCAATCGACTTTTCGATCGATGGCCCCGTTTTGAGATTTTCGGCGATCTTAACCGGCAGGCGTTGACGCAACTCTGCCCAGAACTGATCATCTGACCAATTCTCGACACGATCGTTGACGTCACATTGGATGTAGTAACGACTGCGCGTCGCCGAGCGCATCGAGCAAAGTGCAAAGCCATGCGGATGACTGGCGTATACGAGCTCGTCGCGAATCGGCGGCCGGTCAGTCAGGACGCCAAGCCAACCAAACGGATAAACCTTTTCGAACGTCGAGATCGCCCGATCAGGAACTGAGCTGCGCGACACCCCATGAAACCCATCACAGCCGGCAATAAAATCGCAATCAACGCGATGCGAAACGCCATCTTTGACGTAAGTCACAAAGGGCGACGATCCTTCGAAATCATGCGGTTCAACATCGCCCGCGTCATAGATCGTTGTCGCGCCGGACGCTGCCCGCTTATCCATCAGGTCGCGCGTCACCTCGGTCTGGCCATAGACCAAAACAGTGCGCCCGCCCGTCAATGTTTTGAGATCGATGCGATGCAATGCATCGCCGTGGGCTATTTCGAAACCATCGTGCACGAGACCTTCGCGACGCATGCGCTCGCCAACGCCCGCTGTCTCGAGCAGATCTGCCGTTCCCGTTTCCAGAACCCCGGCCCGAATGCGCGCCAGGATGTACTCTCGACCAACACGATCAAGAATAACAGCGTCGATGCCGGCGTTGTGCAGCAATTGCCCCAACAGCAAACCTGACGGACCAGAACCAATGATGCAGACCTGTGTGCGATGCCTTGTCATGCTCAATTATTTAGATCCATCTTCGCCCCAATTCGCGGCTTCATTGTAGTACCATTCCAAACAAATGCGAGAATGACCATAGTACCTTGGCAGTCATTTCAATCACTTTGGACCTCGTCTAATATCCAATGCCGAAATGCTTGAAAGCCTTCGTCGCGCGCCTGTTCGGGTCGACTGACCAGGTACCAACTCATTCCCTTTGAAACGGAACCATCGAACGGAGCTACAAGTCGGCCGGCCGCAATGTCATCGTCGATGTAGGGCCTGATCCCCATAGCGATACCAACACCATCCACAGCCGCTTGAATGGCGTGACCATAGAACTCGAATGTCGCCCCTTTTGGTTCTATTGCGCGCAGGCCCATTGATGAGAACCAACGCTGCCAATCATCAGGTGCATGCGCCACGCGCAGCAAACGTCCAGGGCTGAGCTTGGTTGGTTTTTTCAGGTTACCTGCCAACACCGGCGCACACACGGGGACAAGGTCGGCAGCAAAAAGCATCTCGGTCGTGAAACCGGGATGCTCGCCATTGCTGAGCTTGATGCCGCAAGTCCAATCTTCGTGAAATGCTGCGGCGGCGCCTCCTGTTGCGAAACGCACGTCGACGCCTGGATGCTCAAGTTGAAAAGCCGACAGCCTCGGGATAAACCAACGAACCGCAAACGTCGGCCCCACGCCGACCGTCAAGAGCGGCGACCGGACGCTTGCTGCAACACGCGCGGTCAGCCCCTCGATCGAGTCGAATATGGGTGTCAGTCCAGACTGATACATCTGTCCGGCATCCGTCAGGCGCAATCTATTTGCAGTCCGCTCAAATAACGGTGTCGTCATGCGATCTTCTAGCAGCCGGACCAATCGACTGATCGCGGCCGCGCTGACATGCAGCTCTTCGCCGGCCGCGGTAAAACTACCAAGCCTGGCCGCTGCCTCGAAAGCGCGCAAACCGTTCAATGATGGCAGCGCTCGCATATCTCACCCTCAGTTTTTGTAATGCTAAGGGCAACATAACTCAGTTTGTTCAAAAACATAAGGTCAGGCATTTTCTCAGCAACTGGAGAGATGACATGGCTGCTTCCCTGATTGCATTCGTATGCCTGGTGATCGTTGGCACGACATTTTTGTCGGGCCTGTTCGGCATGGCCGGCGGCCTCGTTCTGATCGGTGTGCTGCTGTTGATCATGCCCTTGCCGGCCGCCATGATGCTGCATGCGATCACCCAAATGGCGTCCAACAGTTGGCGCGCCATCACATGGTGCCAACACATACAGTGGCGCACTGCCGCCACCTACGCCGTCGGTTGCCTGGTTGCACTCGGTTTGTGGTCGGTGATCAATTTCGTTCCGAGCAAGCACATGGCGCTGATCTGCCTGGGGCTCTCTCCATTCGCGATTTATGCGATACCCGCGCGCTTTGCACCGAACACAGAGAGCACGCCGCAAGGTCTCATCTACGGCTTTTTGTGCATGTCGTTGATGTTGCTGACCGGAGTCGCCGGCCCCATGCTCGACTCGTATTTCCTCGGTGGGCGGATGGACAGGCGCGCAATCATTGCCACCAAAGACGCATGCCAGGTTTTTGGGCACGGACTGAAGTTGATTTATTTCGGCGGTGTCTCTGGTGACTTGAGCGTGCTCGATCCTTTGTTCATCGCCATGGCGCTCGCTTCAACGATGATTGGCACCTCGATCGCAAAGCGTTTTCTGGAAGCAATGACAGAGACCCAGTTCCGCACCTGGGCTCGTTCCTTGATTACCGGTATCTCCCTCTACTACGTTGCCTATGGCAGTTACCTCTGGGCAAGCATCGTTTAAAACCACGACTGAGGAGCAAAGTAATGACACCATCACCGAACAAGGCCGATCCTCTCCTGCGCGATCTCGTGCTTTGGATCAGCCGTGAACCGAGACATTATAGAGACGTCATGGATGCCTGGAAAACGTCGTGTCCGCGACTGACGATCTGGGAGGACGCCATTGACTGTGGTTTGGTCAGTCGAACTTTTACGACTGGCACAGGTGATATTATCACAGTGACAGACAAGGGTCGCGCTTTCTTGAGCGACACTGGCGCTTACAGCGCCGCGTGATCAGCTATTTAGTCGCCCACACAATATCGGTTCTTTCCTGCCAACCGACGCGCTCCAGCTCTGGTGTGTCATCAGTGAATTTTGGATAACCAAGGCACAAATAGGCCGTTAGATGCCAACTGGATTGCACGTCAAGTATCCGTTCAACCCGCTCGGGATCGAGAATGGAAACCCAGCCGACACCAAGGTTAAGCGACCGCGCCACCAGCCACAGGCTATGGATCGCCAGCACCGTCGAATAGACGACGGCCTCAGGCATGGATTGACGACCTAGGCCATGCCCTTGTGCTGGATCGCATTCTGTAAAGATCGCAAGTTGTAGAGGGGCCTCATCCAATGCTGCGAGTTTGAGTGCGCTATAGTCCTCACGTCGCGGCTCATCATATTGGTCAGCGGCAACCTGATTGGCCGCTTTGTGGTCGACGACAATCTTTTCCCGCAACGCGCGATCAACAACATTGATGACACGCCACGGCTGGCAGTTGCCGACAGACGGCGCAAGCGCCATCGCCTGTTGCAAGACCGTCAGGTCGTCATGCGATACCCGTTGATCCGTAAAATGACGTACGTCGCGACGCCAGCGCAGCAGCGCCATCAACGCATCGACATGCTGCGTTTCAAACTGCATCCGCGACATCCACCTTGGTCAGTCGACGCAGTAGATAGACATCCATGATCCAGCCATGTTGCGCCCGCGCCTCAGCGCGCATCGCGACGATGTTGGCGCCAACATCTGCAACCAACCCCGCTCGATAGATCTCCTGCGGCATGCCCAGGTAAGCGCCCCAATAGATGTAGACGTTGTCAGACGACAGCGTCGTGAATGCGCAGCCTCCATCGAGAAACACCGCCACGCTATCCACGCCGTCCGGCCAACCTTCGTCGCGCAAACGCCGCCCCGTGGTCAGTTGCACAGCACCACCTACTGTATTGAGTGGGATTGCATGAGCCGCCGTCAGGAGTTGCAGACTCGTTATCCCAGGGACCACAGTGACGTTCGGCTCAAGGTCAAAGTTGCTCAACCGTTCGGCGATGCGCATGCTGCTGTCGTAAAGCGACGGATCGCCCCAGACCAACAACGCAATCGTGCCGCCGCCGCCCGGTCGGTGCTGCTTGATCAACGTGGCCCAGGTCGCTGCGATGGCGTCATGCCAATCGGAAACGCCATCGAAATAATTGCCTGTTGCATCGTCGCGTTTCGGCAGGTCGAACTCAATGACCTGCTCGGTACTGCTCAGAAACTTGGCGCATATCGACCGCCTGACATCCGCAAGATCAGATTTCTCATCGCCCTTTCGTGGGATAATGATCAGATCAGCACGCTTGATGGCATTGATCGCCTGCAGCGTCAGATGCTCAGGATTGCCCGTCGCCATGCCAATCAACAGAAGCTCGATCATAGAACGTCCTCGGAAAGCGAACCGTAAAGGATCAATCCAGGTGCATCCGAAATACTCTCTTCCAGCCGTTGCGCCAGCCCCTGCATACTATCGCGGATTAACTGCTGGTCGGGCCGGCTGACATTCTCGGCCAGCATCGCCGGCGTCTCAGGCGGCAACCCGGCCTCAAACAATCGCGCGGCCAGTGCTGGAAATGTCCGCTTCGGCATGAAGACAACCGTTGTCGCCATCGGGTCCGCCAACGCCGGGACGTTCAAGTCCTCCGGCAATCCACCGGTCACATCATGGCCCGTTACAAACTGGACGCGGCGCGATGACAGCCGTCGCGTCAACGGGATCATAGCAGCTGCAGTTGCAGCCGTTGCCGACGTCACACCCGGAATGATTTCAAACGCAATGTCCTCAGCCTTGAGCGCCGTTATTTCCTCTTCGAGTCGGCCAAAGATACCTGGATCTCCGGACTTCAGCCGAACGATACGGCCTCCGCCCTTGGCGTAGTCGACCAACAAGCGGCTGACGTGGTTCTGCTTCGGAGATGCCCGTCCCGCGCGCTTTCCAACGGCAACCAGATCAGCGCCCGGCTTGGCATGCTTCAGGAATGAGCCGGACGAAAGATCGTCAAACAAAACCGCATCGGCTTCCTTCAATCTCGACACAGCTTTGAGCGTGAGCAGTTCCGGGTCTCCCGGACCAGAGCCAACGAAGCTGACGAAGCCAGTCATACCGTCGCCTCAGCAATGAAGTGGAAAAACGTACCGCTGACATGGCCGCGCCATGAACCGCTTTGCGCAACAGCGTTGCCATCTGCATCAACCACATCCGCCAGTGGACTATCCGGCTGATCAATGATGGTGGAGTAGTGGAATTCGTGGCCGCGCAAACGTGTACCAGTATCAAACCCAAGCATCGGTTGCTTCAGTTGCGCCAACCGGTATCCGAGATTGAACTTGCGCTTCTCATAACTTGTCACCAGGCCAAGCAGACCCGCCATTTCGTGGCGATTGCCTTCTTTGTCGATCAACGCCTGCCCGAGCGCCATGTAGCCCCCGCACTCACCATGCACAGGACGCGTTTTAGCGTGCTGCCTGAGGCCTTGACGGAAATTTCCGGCAGCTGCAAGTCGCCCGGCGTGCAGTTCGGGATATCCGCCCGGCAGCCATACCAGATCAGCCGTCGAATCTGGAGCTTCATCAGCTAGCGGCGAGAACGACAGGATCTCGGCGCCTGCGCCCCGCCAACTTTCCAGAACATGCGGATAGGTAAATGAAAACGCCTCATCGCGCGCCATGGCGATGCGTTGCGCGGGCGGCTTCGTTGGCACGCTCTCGGTGGTTTGCGAAGCCGATTTGCCATCTGCCGCGGCGCGGATCGCCGCCAGATCAGTGTGCTCAGCAAGGAACTCGGCATAGGTCGCAACAGCTGCTTCCAGATCAGGATGTTCAACCGCCTGGATCAATCCGAGATGCCGTTCCGGAAGCGCCAAATCCCCCCGTCGCGGCAATACGCCAAGCACCGGAATGTCGACCTGCTCCATGCCAAGACGGATCAGCCGCTCATGACGCGGGCTCGCGACTCGGTTCAGGATCACGCCAGCAAACTTTATATCTGGCGCATATTGCCGAAAGCCCAACGCGACGGCCGCCGCAGACTGGGCCTGACCACCAGCATCGACGACCAACAACACCGGCCATCCCATCCGGGCTGCCAGCTCAGCGCTTGTCCCACGACCGCTTTCGCCAGCACTCGCAACGCCGTCATAGAGCCCCATCGAGCCTTCGGCGATAACGATATCTGCGTCAGCCGCTCTCGCACTGATATTGCTGATCAGCGCGTCATGCATAGACCACGTGTCGAGATTGAACGATGGTCGCCGGGCAGCTGCGCGGTGAAATGCCGGATCGATATAGTCCGGGCCACTTTTGAACGGCTGTACGTTAAGCCCCATATCGGCGAACGCGCGCAACAACCCCAGCATCACCGTGGTCTTGCCGGTGCCGGATGCGGGCGCGGAGATCATCAGCCCGGGCGCATTCATCATTGCTCTGTCGCTCCATTGCCGGACTGGGCCGAAGTGGGCCTGAACCGCCGCTCATAGTCCGTCGAATAAAGACGGCTCTCATCGAAATCTTGTTGGGCCAGAACCCGGCCAACCAGGATTAGAGCCGTGCGCTCAATGCCTGCCTCCATGGCGTCCGCGATCGTTGCAAGCGTGGCGTGTATCACGCGCTCATCCGGCCAGCTCGCCCGATAGATGACCGCCACGGGGCAATCCGCGCCATAGATCGGTGACAGCTCTTCGACGACCATGTCCAAGTTTTGGATCGAAAGATGGATCGCCAGCGTCGCGCCGGTCGCTGCAAAGTTTGCCAGCGTCTCGCGTTCCGGCATCGTCGTCGCGCGCCCTGGCGTACGTGTCAGCACGACCGACTGGGCAACGCCTGGCAACGTCAGCTCCGTTCCCAGACTTGCCGCTGCCGCCGCAAACGACGGCACACCGGGCGTAACCGTGTAAGGGATATCGATCGCGCGTAACCGGCGCAGTTGCTCGCCCATGGCAGACCAAACGGACAGATCACCCGAATGCAGTCGCGCGACATCCACCCCCGCCTCGTGCGCCACGCGGCATTCCTCAACAATGGCATCCAGATCGAGCGGCGCCGTATTGACAATGCGCGCATCCGGCGGGCAATGCGCCAGGATCTCTTCAGGCACGAGCGAACCGGCGTAGAGACACACAGGCGAGGCAGCAATCAGATCGCGCCCGCGCAAGGTGATCAAATCCGGCGCCCCAGGTCCGGCCCCAATGAAATGTACAGTCACAACGCTCTCCCTATCGCGATTGCACATGTCGCAAGGCGGTCGCTCGAAATGCAGCGCGGCCCTTGCAACTGGGCGCCATCGCCAGCCCCCGCGAGTGCAACCGCCTCCGCGACGCTACCGGTGCCGCGCTTTTCCAGAACGACAGAGGATTGCGTTGGCGTATCTATCGCCGCCATGGCTGCGTTACTCACCGCCAGCACTGGCAACTCCATCTGATCCGCCAGCGCAACAATAGAATTAGCCGCCGCCTTATCCTCTGGCACTGAAAGATGGGTCAACGGCTCTCCTGTCATCGCCTGTCCAAGTGCATCTCGCAATGATTCCACGCGTGCCGTTTCTCGAAACCCAAATCCTGCAACGATCATCTGACAACACTCCACTGAACCACCGGATAGGCCGATTGCCAGCCACGTTTGCTACCAAGGGGCATTGCCTCCGCCAAGTTGACCTTCGTTAGAGATCCACCAACACCAGCATGCCACGCGATCAACAACGCTTCAGACTCCAACGTCACCGCGTTGGCAACGACACGGCACCCGAGCTCCAACCGCTCCCAAAGCGCCTCAAGCAATTCGTTCGAAAGGCCACCACCAATGAAAACTGCGTCTGGCTTTTCCAACCCCACCAATGCTTCCGGCGCCCGCCCCTCAACCACCTTGAGCCGGTCAACCCCGAGCCGTTCGGCATTGCCGCGAATGCGTTTCTCGCGGTCCGGGTCAGCCTCGATTGCCGTCGCCTGGCAGGCCGGATGGGCCAACAGCCATTCAATACCAATAGAACCGGAGCCCGCGCCGATATCCCACAGATGCTCTCCGGCGACCGGCGCCAATGACGACATAGTCAACGCCCGAACCTGTCGCTTGGTGATCTGTCCGTCGTGCTCAAATAAGGTGTCCGGCAAACCGCTAACACCCGGCAAGGCAAATCCGTCCCCTTCGAAGACCAAACCCACTGCCACGGGATGCGCAATATCGGAAAAATCGATCTCAGCTGCCGTCGATTGCCGCACGCGTTCGCGCGGACCACCCAACGCTTCCAACACATGTACGACACTTGCACCGAAGCCCTGGCTGACGAGATATTGTGCCAACTCACTCACCGCATCTCCATTGCGCAGCAACACGATCGCGCGCGCATGGTTGGCCAGATGAGGTCTTAACCGCGTGAACGGCGCAGCATGCAGGCCGATACAGAGCGTACTCTCAATCGGCCAACCGAGCCGGGCAGCTGCAAGCGAAAAGACTGATGGGGCCGGCAAGGCCACCCATGCGCCTGCGTTCAAGTGCTGCGTCACAACAGATCCAGCACCAAACCAGAACGGATCGCCTGACGCCAACATAACAACCGGCCTGCCACGCAAAGCTAGCAACTTCTCAATGCCATCGGCAAACGGTACCGGCCATGTTATGCACTCAGCATCGGTCGGGCCGACAACCGCCAAATGTCTCGCCGACCCGATCACAATTTCGGCGGACCGTAGGGCATCACGGCTTGCCGATGACAACCCGTTCGGTCCATCTTCGCCTATCCCGACAATCGTCAGCCATGGATCAGTTGCCATCGTCGCCATGAACCACAACCTCCTGATCCTGGGCGGCACCACTGAGGCAAGCCAACTCGCCCGCGCCGTGGCGGACCAAGGTATTGCGGCAACGCTGTCTTATGCGGGCCGTGTCGAACGCCCGCGTCCACAACCGGTTGACCAGCGTGTTGGCGGCTTTGGCGGCATCGCCGGACTGATTGCCTATATCAAAGCAGAGCAGATCTCGCATGTCATAGACGCAACGCATCCGTTTGCCGAGCAGATGAGCCGCAATGCCGTTGCTGCCTGTGACGCCACCGGCATCCCGCTGATCGCCCTCACTCGTCCGCCCTGGCAAGCCACTAAAGCGGATCAATGGCGCAACGTCGCTGACATGTCGGCGGCCGTCGCATCCCTCAGCGGCACACCGCAGCGGGTCATGCTCGCAGTCGGGCGCCTGCACCTGGAACGCTTTGCTGATCAACCGCAACACCATTACATCCTGCGTCTTGTCGATCCGCCCGCGACGCCTCCGCCGATGCCGCACCACTCTGTGATTATCTCGCGCGGCCCGTTCGATGTTGCAAGTGACACCGAGCTGATGCGCGCGCATGACGTCGAGTTGATTGTTTCCAAAAACGCCGGCGGCACCGGAGCCATCGCAAAGCTGCATGCTGCGCGCGCGCTGAGAATCCCCGTCATCATGATCGCACGCCCCGCCCTGCCGTCGCGCCGCGAGGCCTATTCGATTGACGAGGTCTTCAGCTGGCTTGGTCATGACGGCACTGACCTTGGCGTATAGACGATCGGCGCCCCATCACGTTCGATCAAACGCGTAAGACTTGAGCCAATAAGAACCACTGTGCGCATATCCGCCATCTCGGCAGTCGCCTGTCCAAGGCGCACGACACGAATATCCTCTTCTGGTGTCGAAACCGCGCGGGCAAATACAATGATCCGATCCTCGCTACAGCCAGCCTGAAGAATGTCGAGCGTTCGCGCAAACCCTTCCGGGCGCGCCTTGGATCGCGGATTGTAGAGTGCGATGGCAAAGTCGGCTTCTATCGCCAGACGCAATCGCTTCTCAATCAACGCCCAAGGCTTCAGATTGTCCGACAGGTTGATCGCACAAAAGTCATGACCAAGCGGCGCACCAACTTTTGCCGCGGCCGCCAGCATTGCTGTTATGCCTGGCAGCACTCGAACATCGAGCGCCTTCCAGTCTGGCGACCCAACCTCCATGGCCTCAAAAACAGCAGCTGCCATGGCAAACACACCTGGATCACCGGATGACACGACCACGACCTTGTGCCCTGCTGTCGCCAACGCCAGTGCATGCTCCGCCCGCTGCAGCTCGACGCGATTGTCGCTTGCATGCAATGTCAATCCAGGTCGCTCAGGGATCCGTTTGACATAGGGAATGTAGCCGATGACATCCGTCGCATCAGCCAAGGCACCTGAGACCTCCGGCGTAACCAGCGCATCGTCTCCCGGTCCAAGCCCGGCAATGACAAGCCAACCGGTCATGGTCTACGCCCCTGGCCGGGGATCAACACAATCGAAAAATATGGCGCGATTTCCAATTGAAACTCGGCAAGGCGTTGCACCGTCTGGTTCGGCATCATCGCGTATTCAACCAACCAGGCATCTTGCAGCTTACCGGCAGCCTCAAGCGCGCGTCGCACCTTCGCCAGGTTGCGGCCGATTTTCATAACGACCAGCGCATCCGTATCGGCGACGCGCCGATTGAACTCATCTTCCGGTAGCGTCGCCATCAGCACCGTCAGAACGTCGTCGCCCCAGGTAAACGGCTGACCAACAGCCGTCCATGCACCGGACATGCCAGTGATCGCCGGCACGATTTCGACTGGCACAGTCCCGCTCAGCCGTGAATGAAGATGCATAAACGAGCCATAGAACAGCGGATCACCTTCGCACAGAACAACAACCTCTTCTCCGGATTGCGCAAGATCCAAAAGTCGCTCTGCACAACCGCCGTAAAACGTTGACAGCTGTTCGTTGTAGCGCGGGTCCTCGAACGGTATCTCTGTCGTGACCGGATACTCCATCGGGTATTCGCTCACACCATCTGCCAGCATTCCCTCAACGATCTGCCGAGCCTGACCGGGCCGCCCTTTCTTGCGAAAAAACGCCACGTGCCGTGCCAAGCGCACAAGACGATCCGCCTTGACGCTCATCAAGTCAGGATCACCCGGTCCAAGGCCGACGCCGTAGATGATGCCTTTGCTCATTCTGCCCGGCTCGCAATCGCGTTAATCGCGGCAACCGTGATGGCGCTACCGCCGAGGCGCCCTTTGACGACGCAACACGGCACTGGCTGGGCTGCCCACAAAGCATCCTTCGATTCAGCTGCACCAACAAATCCGACCGGACAGCCGATGATCGCCGCAGGGCGCGGACAATCCGGATCTTCGAGCATGTTCAACAAATGAAACAGCGCCGTCGGCGCATTGCCGATCGCAACAACAGCACCTGCAAGATGCGGGCGCCAAAGCTCCAGCGCCGCTGCTGATCGTGTATTCGCCATCTCAGCTGCACGCTCATGAATGCCGGCTGCGTGCAACGTGCATATCACCTCATTGTCGGCCGGCAATCGGGTTCGCGTCACGCCTTCGGAGACCATCCGCGCGTCGCACAGAATGGGTGCGCCCGCTGCCATCGCGGCACGTGCCGCCGTCGCAAACCCGTTTGAGAAATGAATGGAACTTGCCAACTCAACCAGTCCGGCGGCGTGGATCATACGAACTGCGATCGGTTCCTCATCTGCACTGAACGCAGCAAGGTCCGATTCAGTCCTGATCATCGCGAACGACTGGGCGTAGATCGCCGCGCCATCTGTTATGTACTGATGCGGCATTCAGTGAGCTCCTAACCATGACGTGACGTCCGCCGGATCAAGGCCGGATACATCTGGCACATCCGACGCACGGCCATTGCGCACGATGTCGAACTTGCCATCGCGCCCGACCAGCGTAATTGGTGCCTCAGCCGATCGCGCGCAGCCCTTCGCACATCCGGAAACGTGAACCCGCTCACTCACGACACCAGCCAACGCATATGCCAAGGAATGGGTCTCAACCGTCGCCGAGGCACAATGCGGCGCACCGGGGCAAGCGTCCACAAACTGTATCGGATCCGATGGATCCGTAATAAAGTC
Organism: uncultured Hyphomicrobiaceae bacterium; assembly: GCA_905480435.1. Lineage (GTDB taxonomy): Bacteria > Pseudomonadota > Alphaproteobacteria > Rhizobiales > Hyphomicrobiaceae > CAJQQK01. The sequence goes on from CAJQQK010000072.1 coordinate 26,411, forward strand.
ATCGCCCTCGATAGCCTTGGCGCCCTCCAGAACAAAGCGGCGCCACGGCGTCGTGCGCAAAGCGACAGCTGCGCTCTCTGTCATAAGACGTGCCAGCGCCTTGCCAGTAAATCGCCCGAACGCAGCGCCGTAGACAGCGCCGATTGGTGACGCACCAAGCTCAGGTACCGGCGGCGCTGAGCTGGATTGCAATGGCGCCGCGATCGATGGTGGCCCGAACCTGTCGATGTGGCGCTTCATTCGCTTCTCTGAAGCGCCACCGGTTTCCACGAACCAGCGGCAGTACGCGAAAATTTTGCCAACTGCAGTATCGACCGTCACACGGTCACCGCACTCGGCACCATCGCACCGAACGATGAGATCGCCTGCAACATTGCGCTCCACACGAACATCCGCGGAAGCCGTTGCAAGTAGCGGCACCTCGCCAGCATCAACCGCAAAACCAAACTTTGTCGGCAACTCCGGAAGTTCACCCAGCCGACGCCTGAGCTCAGTTGCGATACGAAACGTATCGTCTCCCAGCTGCCAGTACGGTGTCACGATGATGTTGTTGCGCGCTTCGTGTTCCGCATTGTCATCAATAAGATCGTACTGCTGAAGACGATCAACCAAGCCCGGATGCGAGGCTGGCGTCACACCACGCAGCTGCACATTCGCTCTGCTGGTTAGTTCAATGATGCCGCTGCCGAATGCATCCGCTGCATCGCATATGGCGAGCACTTGTGCGGCAGTCAATCGTCCAAGCCGAGGGCGAATGCGCACCACCAGCCCATCACCTGACATCATCGGGTGCAGCGCTCCAGGGCACCAACCTTTTGTCTCTGACTGGGTCATTCGCCAGCCTCCAGTTGTGCCAGGATCGAATTGCGCCGCGTCGTCCAGAGGCCGGCTGCAAGCAACGCCGCAAAGCGTTGCTCCATCGCTTCCAGGGCCGCCGGATTGGCGTTTGCCATGAACGCTCGCACCTTATCGTTGCCGAGTGTCGCGTCGTGGTAGCGCTCGAAAAGGTGAGGACCGACAACATCGGCGAGATGCGCGAATGCAGCCAAATGATCCAGCGTGGCTGCGATCTCAGCCGCCCCCCGAAAACTATGACGCATCATGCCTTCCGCCCAATCCGGATTGGCTGCACGCGCATTGACCACCCGCGCAATCTCCTCTCGCAGCAAGCGCGCGCGCGGCGCGTTCGGATCTGTATTGTCGAGATGATAGTTGGCAGATTGCCCGCCCGTCACAGCCTGGGCTGCCGCAAAGCCAGCTTGATGCGCTGCGTAATCGGACGCCAGCAGTAAATCCGTTTCTGGCAGATCCTGGAGATGCACGAACGCGTCAGCGGATGCAACACGCGCTACAATCCCTTCGCGGTCCTGCTCGGCGCGCTCACCGTCGAGCGCATAAGAACTCGCCGTCAGCCATGCCTCACCAGCCGCACGACGGGCGTCGTCCGAATACTCGTCAATCGCAGTGCCCATCCCGAGGCCATAGCTGCCAGGCGCCGGTCCATAGACGCGAGCTTCAGATGCAGCCGCATCGTCTCCCGCAGCACTCTTGATATAAGGGTTCCAACTCGCATCTTCATCGCGCGCGGCAAGCGCCCTGATCGCCTTCGAGAACAACGCTGAGAGCGTCGGAAACACATCACGGAATAATCCTGACACGCGCAACGTCACATCAATACGCGGATGCTCAAGCAACGCAATCGGCAGCACTTCAATGCCAGACAATCGGTTAGACGTGTCATCCCAAACCGGTTTGACGCCAATCAGATGGAGCGCCATCGCGAACTCTTCGCCGGCTGTTCGCATCGTTGCCGAGCCCCACAAATCAACGATCAAACCGCGCGGATAATCTCCCTCGTCCTGCAAGTGACGACGTACAAGCTCTTCGGCCAGTTTCACACCTTGAGCGTAGGCGGCCCGCGTTGGCACAATACGGGGATCGGTCGTGAAGAGATTGCGCCCTGTCGGCAGCACATCGCTACGGCCCCGAAACGGCGATCCCGATGGCCCGGCATCGATGCGCCGCCCAGCAAGCGCTGCAACGAGCCCGTCACGCTCCGATGCAATCGATGCCGAAACATCAAATGGTGTTTTTCCAGCCGGCGTGCCTTGTCCGTAAATATGCATACCGTCGCCAAACTGACTTTCCTTGATGTCGCAAACGAACCGGTCGATGCGCGTTATCGCTTCCGACGGACAGTCAATGGTATCAAGCCCAAGATCCGCCTCAACGCCCTGCGCCTGCGCTTCAGAACGGATATCCGCTTGCAGGCGATCGCGGCGTTTCGGGTCCAACCCATCCGCGTTGGAAAACTCATCAAGCAAGCCTTCAAGGCGCGCCAAATGATGAGGTGTCCGGCTCTCTGCGAGCGGTGGCGGAATATGTCCAAGCGTGACCGCCCCGATCCGCCGTTTTGCCTGCGCTGCTTCGCCGGGGTCATTGACGATAAACGGATAGATGACCGGCAACGACCCGATCAGTGCTTCCGGCCAGCACTCGTCGGACAAGGCCACCGCCTTACCCGGCAACCATTCCAACGTGCCATGCGCGCCCATGTGCACCAACGCATGCATATCAAGAGAGGCCCGCATCCAAAGATAGAAGGCAACGTAACCGTGACGCGGCGTGCGCGACAGATCGTGATATTCATCATCGCGCAACTGTGGGCTGCCACGCTCAGGCTGCAACGCAACCAGAATGCTACCTCGACGCGTCGCCGCAAAATGAAAGACACCGGCATGACATGCCGGGTCATTTTCCGGCTTCCCCCACGACGCTACAAGGTCCTGCCTCAGCGACATTGGTAAGGTCTCGAGTGCCGCACGATATTCACTGACAGACCAGCTCAGCGTTGCGGTGGCAAGTGCCTCACTTAGCGGTTCTTCGATGGCCCCGGCGCTGCTACATGAATACCCATTGCCAGCAAGGCTCTGCAACATGGCGTCAGCCGATGCCAATGCATCCAACCCGACGGCATGCGCCATCTGCCAGTCTTTGCCTGGATAGGTCGACAAGACCAACGCAACGCGCTTTTCCTCAAGCGGCGTAGCCCCAAGGCGCACCCAGGCAGCCACTTGATCGGCGATGGCATCGATCCGCGATGCATGCGCGCGGTGCGCATATTGCTCAAATTCAAGCGCTGCATCTCTGGCACGCGGTTCCTTGAAAGACGCAACGCCAGCAAACAGGCGGCCATCTACTTCCGGCAACACGACATGCATCGCAAGGTCAGCTGGAGACAACCCTCGTTCAGCCTCGGTCCAGGCCTCAGCGGTTGAGGTTGCTAGAGCAATCTGAAACACCGGCACATCGCCCACATCCAATGGCGACGTTGCCGACTGCCCTTTGCCCGAAAACGATGTCGCGTTGACGATCGCAGCCGGCGCTAGATGCGTAATCTGCGTCTCCAACCAACCGGCCGCATCCGGCGCCTTGAGTGACGGTGCAAACAGCCCCAGCACATCGAAGCCGGGCTCACGCAGCGCATGGAAAATCGCGGTGACAGGATCAAGATCCGCGGCCGTCAGAAAGGCCCGATAGAAGGTCACAACGATACGAGGCTTGGCACTGTCGAACGTGAAGCCAGCCGGACAACACACACCAAGTTCCGGCGTCCATGCGCCCACTTGCGGCAGAAGTTTGCTGCCTTTGACCGGCCCGGCGTAGAGCCCGGCTGCGAGCGACAACTGAGCTAACGCGGCCTGCGCCGCAACCGGGCCACCGGCATCGCAGAGATGCTGCAACTGGCGAAGTGTTGATATCGGCAAGCTTGATGCGTCATCAAGTCGGGTATCGTTGCGTCCATCGGCTGGCAGCACCGCCAGCGCTATCCCCTTCTTGCGCGCAAGGCTCTGGACCTGCTGCAGTCCATACGACCAGTACGGCACACCACCGATCAGCCGGATCAGGATCGCCTTAGCGCCGGCAAGCGTATTGTCAATGTAGGTATCGATAGAGAGTGGATGTTTGAGACTGGCGAGATTGGCAAGGCGCAGCCCCGGCATCGCCGCATCGCTTTCGCGCGCACGATGCCAACCCGCCGCGAACGCACTGAGGTCGCTGTCTGAGAAAGACAGAACCACCAAGTCAGCCGGGCTCTGCGCCAGATCAACCGGTGCCTCTGCATCCTCCAAACCGTGGCGCTCGCGAAAGATCACGTGCATTGCAAATTAGCCTACTGCACCAAAGCGCTGTTGATCGCAGCCGTGTTGATATCGTCATGTTCGGCAATCACGACAAGGCGGCTTTCACGCGCTTCATCAGGACGCCACGGTCGATCATACTGGGTTCGGACCCTCGCCCCCACCGCCTGCACGAGCATGCGCATCGGTTTGCCGGTCACAGCGATGTAACCTTTTACTCGCAGAATATTTTGATCCTTGGCCATCGCCTCAATGCGCGCGACCAGTGCATCAGGGTCGGCCTGCTCCGGCAGATCAACAATGATGCTCTCAAAATCCTCATGGTCGTGATCATGCGGGCTGTCGTGATGCGATGGGCGGGCGTCAAGGTCGTCTTCCGCCGCTGAGTTAAGTCCGAGAATAACACGCGGATCTATGTCGCCTTCTGCAACTTCGACCATCGGCAACGGACGCACCGCAACGTCACTGATCATCTTGCGGGCGCGCTCAATCCCGCTCGCACCAGCAAGGTCCGCTTTCGTCATCAGAACAATATCAGCACAGGCAATCTGATCTTCGAACAGTTCAGACAGCGGCGTTTCGTGGTCCAGGCTATCATCAGCTGCACGTTGCGCTTCGACCTTGGCGACGTCCGGCGCAAAGCGGCCCGCAGAAACAGCTTCTGCATCGGCGAGCGCGATGACACCATCAACCGTTGTCCGCGAGCGGATCGCCGGCCACTCAAACGCTTTGAGCAGCGGCTTTGGCAGCGCCAGACCTGACGTTTCAATCAGGATATGATCAGGACGCGGTTCCAGCGCCATCAAGGCTTCAATCGTTGGAATGAAGTCATCTGCGACCGTGCAGCAAATGCAGCCATTCGCCAGTTCCAGAATGTTATCGACCGGGCAATTCTCGCTGGCACAATCTTTCAGGATCTCACCATCAACGCCGACATCACCAAACTCATTGACGATGACCGCCAATCGCTTGCCTTGCGGGTTTTCGAGCAAATGCCGGATGACAGTCGTCTTGCCTGAGCCAAGAAAACCGGTAATGACCGTGACAGGAACTTTTTCAAGATTGCTCATGACATCACCTCGATCGGCGGAATACGCGCGATGCAATTTTTTCGAAAATGCTCCGGGCGCTCTCGCCACGGCACCAGTCCGTCTGTCGTCGATGCGTACTTGGTCACGCCCTCAACCACCGTTTCAAGCTGTGTTACCGGATCGATATTTCCGTAGATGTACGTCCATCGGCCTTCGCTGCGCACCGCAATCGTGCACCCTTGCGAGCAGTTTGACAGGCACGCAACAGCGCGCACTGTAATGCTGTCCGGAAGATCAACATTTGCCAGTCCCGCATGAAGCAAGGCTCCCGGGCGCGGCACATCTGGTTCAGCCACTTCACCCATTCGGCAAGTGGAGCACACCAGCAATTCAACAGGGGCCAATGCTGGCGCATCCGTTTCAACGTCTTCTGAATTATTGATTGTCATTGCAAGTCCCTCGAGAGGGGACAAGGGGTACATGTCGGGCCGCAAGATGCAGTTGACCCGTCACCGAAACACCCCGTCCGGTTCACGTTCTTGCTGGCAGGTCTCCCGGCTAGCGGATATCAGAGCACATCTCTGGCGGCCTCCTGCCTTCCCAGCACTTAAGCCAGTGGCATTGGAGACCTCTCCGGTTACGGTCACGGGGGTGGCTGCTCTTCAGGCCAATGGCCCTATCGCATTCCCTTTTCACCTGCGTTAAACAGGCACCAACCTGAGATCGATGCGCCATAGAGCGCACAACGTCAAGCGTTAGGATCATGCATGACTGACGAAAACACCCGGCACACCGAGAAAATGGTCAAGATCAAAGCGGCTCGGCACCGAATGATGGAAGACAAGACCGTCGAAAAAGGCCTGATTATCGTCCATACCGGCACTGGCAAAGGCAAATCGTCGTCGGCGTTTGGCATGATCATGCGTTGTATTGCCCATGAGATGCCATGCGGCGTGGTTCAGTTCATCAAGGGCAACTGGGCGACAGGCGAACGCAATTTTCTGCGCGACCGTTTTGCCGACGAATGCGAATTTCACGTATCCGGCGAAGGTTTTACGTGGGAAACCCAGGACAAGGAACGCGATATTGCAGCCGCCAAGTCTGGCTGGGAAAAAGCCAAAGAGCTAATCACCAAGCCCGGCATGCGCATGGTCGTCCTCGACGAGATCAATATCGCGCTGCGCTATGACTATCTCGACATCGCCGATGTCGTCGCGTTTCTGCAGAACGAAAAACCCGAAATGGCGCATGTTGTCCTGACCGGGCGCAACGCCAAACCGGAACTCATTGAGGCTGCCGATCTGGTTACCGAGATGTCGCTCATCAAACATCCGTTCCGAGATGGCGTCAAAGCGCAAAAAGGCGTCGAATTCTGAGGCCGCTATGACTGCACTGATGCTGCAAGGCGCCGGCTCGAACGTTGGCAAGTCACTGCTGGTTGCCGGATTGTGCCGAGCCGCCAAGCAACGCGGGCTTTCGGTCGCCCCGTTCAAGCCGCAAAACATGTCGAACAATGCAGCTGTCACAACCGATGGCGGCGAAATCGGTCGCGCTCAGGCACTGCAGGCCATGGCTTGCGGTCTCGATCCAATCACCGACATGAACCCGATTTTGTTAAAACCGGAATCGGAAACCGGCGCGCAAGTTATTGTCCAGGGACAGCGGCAAGCAACTGTCCGCGCACGTGAATATGCCAAGCTGAAACCCTCGCTGATGGCGCCCGTACTTGAGAGTTTCAATCGCCTGCGATCTCGCTTTGACCTCGTCGTCGTTGAAGGCGCCGGCAGCCCAGCCGAAGTTAACCTCAGAGCAAACGACATTGCCAACATGGGGTTTGCTCAAGCCGCCGACGTGCCTGTCGTGTTGATCGGCGACATCGACCGAGGCGGCGTGATCGCGCAAATCGTCGGCACACAAACCGTCATAGCGCCAGAGGACGCAACCCAAATCAAGGGTTTCCTAATCAACAAGTTTCGCGGCGACCTCTCCTTGTTTGATGATGGCAATCGCTTTATCGAGACGCGGTCTGGCTGGCCCGGATACGGCGTCCTCCCATTCTTCTTCAACGCCCACAAACTACCCGCCGAAGATGCCCTGGACTTGCGCCAATCGCCAGAGCGCGGCGGTTTCCGGATCGCCTGCCTGGCATTGTCGCGCATCGCCAACTTCGATGACCTTGACCCGCTCGCGCAAGAACCTGGCGTCACACTCTCGATGGTGCAGCCCGGCCATGCCATTCCCGGCGACACAGATCTCGTGATCCTGCCCGGCAGCAAATCGACCCGCTCCGACTTGGAATTCCTGCGCCAACAGGGCTGGGACATCGACCTTGCTGCCCATGTCAGGCGCGGTGGTCACGTGCTCGGCATTTGCGGCGGCTATCAAATGCTCGGCAACCGCGTCGGCGATCCAGACGGCATCGAGGGGGCACCCGGCGACACACCCGGGCTCGGGCACCTCGAAGTCGACACGACCATGATCGGCGATAAAACTGTGCAGGCGGTGGAGGCTATCCACACGGCCACCAGCTGCCACATGCAAGGCTACGAAATCCACATCGGGCTCAGTGATGGCCGTGACTGCGCGCGTCCCTTTGCCCACATCAACGGCAAACCCGAAGGCGCGTGTTCCGCCAACGGCCAGATCAGCGGCAGCTACATGCATGGCATGTTCGTCGATGACACCTTTCGCGCGGCATTCCTTGCCGAACTCGGTGTGCCACGCTCCGGCAATTCCTATTCCGAGACGGTGAACGCCACATTGGACGAACTTGCGCAGCACATGGAAACACATCTCGATATCGAGGGCCTGCTCACGCTCGCACGTTAGCTTGCAGCTTCACCACCCAGCGCCAATTGCAGACGCACCCACTCCCGCTCGCTGCCAGGCAAACCAAGACGCATCCAGGTTGCCGAATACGGAAAAACCCGCGACCAGATATGATGCCGCGCAAGCATCCGTTGTGCTTCAACTGCGGACGGCGTCGCGTATGTCCGGAACAACTCGGTGCCACCAACAAGCTGCCAACCAGCCGCGACTGCCAGCTGATCCAGACGTTCCGCATCTCCGGCAAACTGAGCGATCGTTGCCCGCTGCCATTCGGTATCAGCGAGCGCTGCACTGCCAACCACCAATGCCGGTCCCGAAACCGACCATGGACCACTCAGATCTGAGAGTACCGCCAGATCATCCGGATGCCCGAGCACAAATCCCAGACGCAAGCCAGCCAACCCATAAAACTTGCCAAACGACCGCAACACCAGCAATCCCGGGCGCCCTGCCAACGGCGCTATTGAGTACTCAGGACGGGCATCGACAAAGCTCTCATCCACGATCAAATATCGCACTTGTTCGGCGAGCCGCAGCACGGCGCCAGTCTCGATGCGATTGCCATCCGGGTTGTTCGGATTGACGATCACCGCCAAATCGGCGCCGGCCAACTCTTCGAACCGTGCGACTTCGTTGACTTTCCAACCCTGCGCATTGAGCGCGGCTGCGTGCTCATTATAAGTTGGCGCTAACACCCGAGCATCCCCCGGAGCAACCAAACGCGGGATCAACTGGATCGCGGCTTGGGCACCTGCTAACGGCAAAACAGCAGCTTGCGTGCCATACGCAGACGCCGCGACCGAACACAGCGCCTGCTTAGCCGTTTGCGTCGGCAGATCAGTCCAGGCGCTTGCTGGCAGCTGCGGGATAGGATACGGATTGCGATTGATACCAGTCGACAGGTCTATCCAGTCACCCGCATCACCGCCGAATGTCGCAATCGCCTCATCAATATTGCCGCCATGATCTCGCATCGGCCCTTAGTCTCAGATCGCCGCCAAGATCGCAAGGATCACGGCCAGCAAAATCATCGCGCGCAGGTAAACAACCATCCCCCGGTCGAGATCAGCAGCCTCTGCGTCGCGCGCATCTGCGTTCAGCCACGGCTCGTCAGACACGCCGCCCTCATACGCCCGAGGCCCCGACAGCCGTACACCAAGCGCCCCGGCCATTGCAGCTTCAGGCCATCCGGCATTCGGCGATCGATGTTGCCGCGCGTCGCGCAACATACAACGCCACGCGGCCAACGGTCGCCCGGAGACCAGCACAAACAGCAGCCCCGTCAGCCGCGCCGGAACGAGATTGGCGACATCATCGATGCGCGCTGCCGCCCATCCGAACGCCTCGTAACGCAGCGTTCGATGTCCGATCATCGAATCCAGCGTGTTGATCGCCTTATAGGCAGCAATCCCCGGCAACCCGAGCAGCAGCCCCCAAAAGAGCGGCGCGATAATCCCGTCCGACGTGTTCTCAGCCAGACTTTCAAGCGCCGCGCGCGTGATGCCACTGCCGTCGAGTTGGTTCGGATCACGCCCGACAATCATGGCAACGGCGGCGCGTGCATCTCCGAGGTTTCCTCGCACCAACGGTTCAGCAACAGCCGCAACATGGTCATACATCGACCGCGAAGCAATCAACGGCCAGGCGAGCAAGCCCACCAGCACCATACCGACGACGCTACCAGGCAGCAGGTGCGCAATCGCCCATGCAATACCACCGGCAAGCGCTATCGTGAAAAATGCAACTACCACTCCCGCAAGCTTGCGGCTCGTTTCCGAAAAATCATCTCGGTTGAACCATCGTTCCAGCGTGGCAATCAACCGACCAAGCCACGTCACCGGATGCCCAACGATGGCATGCAGGCGAACGGGCCAGCTGACCACTCCCTCAATAAGCATCGCGATCAATAGGCTGCCGGCGATACTCATGCTGGCGTCCAGTTGGTGCAGCCAATAGAGAACGCACCGCCGACCAAAACGCGCATGTGCGTCAGTGACAACGTTCGCACCTCGAACGACAAAGCGGCAGCCGGGGAACCCAGGGCCAACGCAATGGCCGCACGCACCACGCCCGCATGCGCAACCATAGCGACACGTTTGCCGTGCCATTCAGACGCCGCGTCCAATAAGGCCGGCTGCACCCGCGCGCAAACATCCTCAAAGCTTTCACCGCTTGGTGGCCGATGTTTCGCCAATTCCTCAGGCTTCATAACACCAACGTCAGGCACTTCCCCGTAAGGCAACCCATCCCACTCACCGAAATCCTGCTCCCAAAGACGTTCGTCGAGCTGCGTACGTAGCTGTCCGCTCCACAGCGCCGCCGCTGTTTGCTGGCAACGCTTCGCAGGGCTGCACAAGCAGGCGTCAACATCGCCAATCTGGCGGCGCAGAGCCGCAAAAGTCGCACTGCAACCAGTGTCTGCCGAGGCATCAGTTCTGCCATAGAGTTTACCCGCCGGCGTCGATGGCGCGTGCCGAACAAGTAAGAGCTCCGTCGCCAACTCGATCTCCCTGATTGCCGGCTGATATGACAAAATGTTCTTTTTCGCTTTGCCTGCGCGCTCTATTTGCTTATTCCGGCTCAGATGAGCAAGATAATTCTAGTGACGGGCGGCGCGCGGTCCGGCAAAAGTGCGATCGCCGAAAATCTAATTGCCGCGCTCGGAGCGGGCCCGATCTACATTGCCACAGCCGAAGCCCGCGATGAGGAAATGGCTGACCGGATCGCCAAGCATCAAGCGCGACGCGGGCCGGAATGGACCACCCACAACGAACCTCTTGACCTGATCGGCGCCCTCAAAGCAACCGACGGGCACGGTCCCCGCCTCGTTGATTGCCTGACATTATGGCTCAGCAACATGATGCTTCAAGACGCTGATTGGGAATCTGCTTCACACAATCTTGTCTCCGCATTGCCTGCCCAACAATCGCCCATCGTGTTTGTGACCAATGAGGTTGGCGGCGGCATCGTGCCGGACAATCAACTGGCCCGCGCCTTTCGCGATGCAGCCGGTCTCCTCAACCAATGGGTTGCAGCAGCAGCCGATGACGCTTATCTAGCCGTTGCAGGGCTGCCGCTACAATTAAAACCGGGCCGTTAGAGTATGACCAAGCTCGACAAGTTGAACGACATCTCCGCCCTGATTGCGGCACTACCGACCATCGATGACACCGCCCACGATGCTGCCACCGCCCACCAAACCCAATTGACCAAACCGCCCGGCTCCCTCGGCCGCCTCGAGGAGGTTGCTGAATTCGTCGCCGGTTGGCATGCCGTGGCACGTCCTGAAATCAACCAGGCACGCGCGATCATCTTCGCTGGCAACCACGGCGTCTGCGCACAAGGCGTCAACGCGTTCCCTCAATCCGTTACAGCACAAATGGTCGCTAACTTCGAAGCGGGCGGCGCTGCGATCAATCAACTCTGCAAGTCCGTTGGCGCGGACCTATCGGTTGTCCCACTCGAATTAGATCACCCAACGAAAGATTTCACACAGGCGCCCGCGCTTACCGAAACCGAACTGCTCTCAGCCCTAAACCGCGGCATGGCGGCTGTGCAGTCTGATACAGACATACTGATCCTCGGCGAGATGGGCATCGGCAATTCAACAGTTGCCGCCGCGTTGTGCGCAGCCCTTTATGGCGGCTCGTCGTCAGATTGGGTTGGCCCCGGAACCGGCGCCGACGCAGATGGCATCGCGCGCAAAGTCACCGCCATCAACGCTGGCCTCAGTCGCCATCACGCAGCGCTTGGCTCACCCTTAGCGATCCTGCAGGCGTTCGGCGGGTACGAGCAGGCCGCCATTTGCGGTGCCATTCTGGCCGCACGGATGAACCGAACGCCTGTCATCCTCGACGGTTTTATATGTACAGCGGCGGCAGCCGTCCTACATGCGACAGACGAAACCACACTCGATCATTGCCTCGTTGGCCATCAGAGTCACGAACCGGGACACCGAAAGTTGCTCGATCACCTCGGCAAGCGGCCACTTCTGAACTTGGATATGAGGCTTGGCGAGGGCACCGGTGCAGCGCTGGCATTGTCTGTCATTCGTGGCGCACTCGCATGTCACAACGGCATGGCAACATTTGCTGAGGCTGGTGTCTCTGATGCCGGCGCCTCCAACTCATGACGCAATCCCGAAACTGGTTCATCGAGCGGTTCGTCGAAGCGCACATCGCTTTGATGTTCTTATCGCGCATTCCGACCGGTCGCGTCTCCGAACCCGTTCCAACAATCGCATCAGCGACATGGGCTTTTCCTCTGGTCGGCGCCTTGATCGGCTGCGTCGGCGCCCTCGGTTATGTGTTGAGTATTGCCGCTGACTTGCCGCCTGCCATGGCTGGCATTATCGCGTTGGCGCTCATGATTGCCGTCAGCGGCGCCATCCACGAAGACGGGCTAGCAGATCTGGCAGACGGGCTCGGCGGCGGACGCGACGTGGCACACAAGCTTTCGATCATGCGCGACAGCAATCTAGGCAGCTACGGCGTCCTGACATTGATCCTCGCACTTAGCTTGCGCGGTCTCGCAATCATGTCATTGGCGGACATTGTGGTTGTTGCCAGTTCCATCATTGCGCTCGCGATCGCCAGCCGTTCCCTCATGGTGCTAGGGCTTTATTTCATGCCATCAGCCCGCTCAGACGGCTTGGGACAGGCAGCGTCGCGCGTATCGTTGTCGCGTACTGTTATAGCCAGCGCATGCGGGCTTGTCGCACTCATCGCCCTATCGCCGTACTGGCTCGTCGTACTTGTCTGCATGATGCTGGGCGCTGCCCTGATTGGCTGGCTCGCATGGCGCCAAATCGGCGGTCAAACCGGCGACGTGCTGGGCGCGATGCAACAATGCAGTGAGATTGCCGGCTGGGTCGCGATTGTCAGCTGCAGCGCTTCGTAACGCACCACCTACAGCATGTCGCGTTTTCAAGGAGCCACAATGCGCCTTAAAACCCCAATTTTCGGGCGATTTAAGGCTCCTATTAAACGTGACGTGCTTTAGTCCGCCGTAGATTGCTGCAAGAACTCCACGACACGCTCTCGCGTATGATCGAGATGCTCCTCGATCGCTGCGCAAAGCTGATCGCCGTCACGCTTTTTAAGCGCCTTTATCATCGCTTCGTGCTCACGCATCGCACCAGACCACGAATTTGGGCGCTCGTTGCCGACATATCGTATCCGCCGCAACTGCATTTGCAGTGCCTCATGCGCAAGCGAGATCGCACGGTTGTGAGCCAAGGCGACAATTGCAGCATGGATTGATTGGTTGAGCTTGTAGTACGGCAGCCGGTCCTGTGCCTTGAAACAGCTGCGCATTTGCTTGTGCATTGAGACGATCTCGTTGATCTCCTCATCGCTGCTGCGTGTCACGCCAACGCGTGCAGCAAACAGTTCAAGCACCGCAACAGCCTCAAGCATCTCGGTAATCTGGTCGACATCCAAACTCTTGACGACAGCGCCCTTGTTGCGCACCAGCTCGATCAAGCCTTCGCTCGCAAGCGTCTTGATCGCCTCACGCACAGGTGTGCGCGACACGCCGAGCCGCTGGCACTCCTCGGATTCGTTAATGCGCGAGCCGGAGGGCAGTTGCCCTTCGACGATCATATCGCGCATGCGGTCAACCACCTCGTCATGCAAGGTCCGCCGCTGAATAACGACATTCAAAGCGTGCGGGTTTGACGCTGCAAGGCGAGGCATCATGCTCCAATCGAATTATCCCCGCACTCATTACAAGGAGTTCGGAACTCATGACAATGAGAGACCGCAATCTCTTGACAGTTTGGCCTCGTGCATGATCTGACTAACTCATGACACACTGTATACAGTATGCAATGTTTATCTAGCATCAGTTGCAACGCATTTGCGACAGCGTACTGGACGGGCAAGCCCATCACTTAAATGCGGCGAGCAAACAAAAAACCTCGGAGGACGTATTAATGAAACTCTTGAAATTTGGTGTCGCACTCACAGCCGGCGTGTCCGCGCTGGCTCTAAACGCCAGCGCTGAAGACAAGTTCCCATCCAAGACCATCGAAGTGATCACGCACGCTGGTGCAGGCGGTGGCACGGATGTCAACTCGCGCATGATGATGCTGCGGGCTCGGCGCACTCTGAAAGCCGACATGATCGTCGTCAACAAACGCGGCGGCGGTGGCGCCCGGGCCATGAACCACTTCGCGACACGTCCCGCTGATGGGCACACAATCATGACGTTCACAATTGGTCATGCCATTACGATGGCGAAAGGCAAGACCAAGCTCAAAGTCGAAGACATGGCGGCGATCGCACGTGGCACCAACGATCCGCAGATCTTGATGGTTAATTGCAAGCTCAGCAAATACAAGACGCCGGAAGAACTGGTTGCCGGTATGAAGGCGAACAAGCTTAAAGTTGGCACCACGCAGATCGGCACGATCGATCACATCTCCGCGTACATCTTTGCCAAAAAGGGCGGTTTGATGCAGCCAACCATCGTGCCGTTCAAGGGCGGTGGGGAATTGGCCACGCAGCTCGTTGCCGGTGCCGTCGAAGTTGGCGTGCTCAATCTTTCAGAAGCCGCTTCACCGATTGAGGCTGGCGATATCTGCCCGCTCATCATCATGGGTACGAACCGCATGAAGCCGATCCCGAAGGCTAAAACTGCGACCGAGCTCGGCATCCCCGTTGTGCTTTCAACAGTTCGCGGTTTCGTCACACATTCGAGCGTTCCGGCCGAAAAAGTTGCGCTACTTGAAGCCGGCATTGCCAAAGCAATGAAACACAAGATGTACCAGAGCTACCTCGAAGCTTCCGGTCTCGACGCAACCTCACCAGCTGGCTCAAAGGCATGGGGCGAGCAGATCAAAGCGATGATCAAAGAGTTCGGTCCAGCCATTAAAGAAATGGGCCTCAAGTAGGCGGAACTCTATGAGCTCTGAATTCGATACAGAACAGTCGGAGGCCGCTGCACGTCAGCGGCCTTTGTCGCCTATTGACATGCTCGTGCCAGCGCTGATTTTTGTGTTTTGCGGCATCGTTACGTATCTGGCCTTGCATCTTGATACCGCACCACCGATCGTGGTCGGCGACGCAATGCAACCGCGTAGTTTCCCGATGTTTTTGATGGCGCTGATCGCGCTGTTGAACGCGGTCCTGGTCTGGCAACTGACGGCCGGCGCATACATGCCAAGAGTGAGCCAACCGCCGGCAACCTGGATCACCATGGCGTTGATGATCGTCTTCTACACGTTGACGACCTACATTGATCTATTCGTCGCGTTGATTGTCGTCATATTCACGATGTGCCTAGTTTGGGGCGAGCGTCGCGTTTGGCTCGCCGGTCTGGTCTCGCTTATCACGCCTTTCTCGATCTTCTTGCTGTTCGACCTCGTCCTCCGGATACGCTTCCCGCGCGGCGTCCTCACGAACCTCTATTACGGATAGGCCAACGTGACCGAAGCGATTGTAGCCATGGCATCGGTCATGACCGACCCGTATTTGCTGCTGCTGATTTTCCTGACGACCATCGTCGGCGTTATCATTGGCGCACTGCCCGGCCTCGGCGCGACAACAGGAGCCGCATTACTGTTGCCGTTCACGCTGACGATGGAACCCGTACACGCGATCGCCGTCTTAGCTACGATCTACTGCGCGGCAACGTTCGCCGGTTCGATTACAGCCATATTGATCAACACTCCCGGTACGTCTGCTGCAGCCGCAACCTGCCTGGATGGCTACCCACTCGCCCAGCGCGGAGAAGCCGGACGCGCACTTGGCATCGCGGTGGTGTCGAGCACGATTGGTGGATTATTTTCCGTCATAGTGCTTGCGATCGCAGCCCCAATGCTCGCCCGCGTTGCCTATGAATTCCGCCCACCTGAGTATTTCGCGCTGACTTTATTCGGCCTATCGATGCTCGCCAGCATCAGCGCCGGCGGCGCCGTAAAGAACCTGATGGGCGGGCTGTTCGGCGTTTGGCTTGCCACCATCGGCGCTGACAAATCGACCAGCATCGAGCGCTTCATGTTTGGCAACGACAATCTCTATGAAGGACTCCATTTCGTACCCGTCATGATTGGGTTGTTCGCCATGTCGGAGTTGCTCATTCAATCAACGCGATTGAACCAAATTGTCGAGACGGTTGCCATGAAGGCCGTGCAACTGCCGACGATGGCCGACTACAAGAAGATCTGGAAAACCATTCTGCGCTCGTGTGGCATTGGCACATTCATCGGCATCCTGCCGGCGGAAGGCGCGACGGTTGCCTCTATGATCGGATACTCTGAGGCACGTCGCTGGTCGAAAAACAAAGAAGAGTTTGGCAAAGGTGCGATTGAGGGAATTGCCGGCGCCGAAGCTGCCAACAATGCCGCAACCGGCGGTGCGATGGTGCCAACCATGGTGCTCGGCATCCCGGGCAGTGGCACAACCGCAGTTATTCTGGTTGGCCTTATGGTTCATGGTTTGCGGCCGGGGCCGTATCTCTTTACCCAGCAGGTCGACAAGGTTTACGCGATCTTCGGTGCAATGTTCGTTGCCAACCTAATGTTCCTGGTGCTTGGCCTCTATGCAGCAAAGCTGTTCGCGCGCGTCTCGCTGGTACCAACCGCTGTGCTCTGGCCGATTGTTTTCGCGCTCTCTGTGATTGGCGCCTATGCCCTCAATCAATCGCTGCAGGATGTCTGGATCGTGATGATCTTCGGCGTGCTTGGCTATTTCATGCGCCGCTTCGGCTTTGCCGTGGCGCCAGTTGCTATCGGCCTCATTCTCGGCGAGATGGTCGAAACCAATCTGCAGAACTCGCTCAAAATCTTTGACGGTCAATGGTGGTTGATCGCGACCCAACCGCTTGCAGCATTCTTCCTGATCCTATCGTTTCTCGGCCTCTGTGGCCCAGCATTGTATGGTTGGATCACCAAGCGCCGCGCCTGAGGCACTGCCCCGCTACGGCTTGGGCTGCGCCTGCTTTGCTGCTGGCAACAGGCCGTGGATCGTCTGAGGATCAAGACAGATCCGATCGCTGCACGCCTGGACATTTATGGTTATGCGTCGCGCGACTAGTCCGGCATTGCCTGCCGGCAGCGCTATTCCGATGTCTACCTTGCCCTCATAGAGCGACAGCGTATCATCGTGAAAACCCAGTTTTCTGTCGACCGCTTCTGGAAACGATATGTTGCCCGGCTCAACACCATGGACCTTGATTTTTGTCGGAATCAGAAAATCCTGACGCGGCGCAGTCGAATTGATATGCCAACCGGGTGCCAGACTGATGCGGATACGCCCGGATCGAACGTCCGATGTGCGAACAATCGAGAGGCGTACAGCGCCATACGCTGCGGCCTGGTTCGCACCTGTTTCGCCGCGCGTTGCCATATCAGCTGCAAGCAGGGTCGCCGCATGACCGACCGGCTCGCTCGCGGCTATCCCCGTCAATGCTGCCAGCTGTGCCAGCACCCGCTGTCGCCACACGACATTCGATGTTCGCTGCTTTAGACGCACAAACAGCTCAAGCGCTGCTGCGTTACCGGATGGCACGGTGCGGTCATCGGTTTCCTTAGTCCGCGTGAAACCCGTCTCGCCACGCGTCAGAAAGAGACCACCCGCAGCCTTATCCTCGAACAGCTTGGCCATTTTTTTGGCCAATCGCTCGCCATCCTTCAACCAACGCTTGTCTTGCGTGGCATCGTAAAGTGCCATCGCGGCCAACCCCGTGAATGCATAGTCAGTCTGCGTCGCGCCAAGACTGGCCGCACCTTCAAAGTATGAACGCTTCAGATCGCCTTTGGCGCCGCCCAATTTATCCATCAGGAAGTTTTGCGCGCGCGCTGCTGCTTTCAAATACCGCGGCTCTTCGAGGACAACAGACGCGTCAGCGAGCGCACGCACCATCAATGCATTCCAGCCTGTCAGAACTTTATCATCACGCTGGAGCGGCTTACGCTTGCCGCGCGCCACCGCCAGCTTCTCCAACACTTGGCCGACACGTTGATCGAACACCTCAGGCGTCATTTTCTGCGCCTTCGCCAGCTCTGATCTTGGTGCTGTCAGCCGCAGTGTATTCCGGCCTTCATGATTGCCTTCAAGAGTAACCCCGAAAACGGCTGCGCCAAACGCAGCATCAGGCCCGAGCGCTGCGTTGAATTCTTTATCTGTCCAAAGGTAATAGAGACCTTCATGGCCATCTGTCTCAGCATCGAAGGCCGAGGCCAAGCCTCCCGACGGCAACATCATGCGTGCAATCACGAAATCAAGCGTGCGTCGTGCGGCGTTGCTATAGCGCTGGTCACCCGTCAACTCATATGCCTTCAGCAAGGCGCGTGTCGTCAATGATTGGTTGTAAAGCATCTTCTCGAAATGCGGAATCGCCCAGGCATTGTCCGTCGCATAGCGATGAAAGCCACCGGCGACATGATCATGGATGCCGCCACGGATCATGTTGTCCAACGTCAGCAACGCCGCATCGAGCGAGACCTTGTCGTCATCGCGTTCTCCCCGGTGCAGGAGAAATTGAATAACGTTTTCCTGTGGAAATTTTGGCGCTGTACCAAGCCCGCCATTGAAGACGTCAAATCCGGACAGCATGTGCATGCTCGCACGGCGTAAGACAGCCTGAGTGATCTCGACGGTTTCAGATCGGCGGTTCATTGCCTGAGCAATAATACCAGCGACCCGTGTCGCATCGGCCAGGATGATCGGGCGCTCATCTTTCCAGCCTGTTGCGACGCGCTCAATGATTTGCTTGAACTGATCTGGCTTGACATATCCGAACCCATAAAACGGCTTCAGATCCGGTGTCAGAAAGACCGAGTTCGGCCAACCGCCCTGCTGCGCGATCAACTCGGTCGCAAGCATATACGTGGCATCCACGTCCGGCCTGCGTTCGCGATCAACTTTTACTGGGATCGTCAGCGTGTTCAAAGCCTTGGCAATCTCGTCATTCTCAAAACTCTCACGCGCCATGACGTGGCACCAATAACAAGTTGCATAGCCGACCGACAGAAAGATCGGCTTGCCTTCGCGCTTCGCCTTAGCAAAAGCTTCCGGCCCCCAGACGTGCCAATCAACCGGATTGTAGGCATGCTGGCGAAGATACGGAGATGCGGCCTTGAGCAGCCGATTGGCTTTGGCTCCAGCCTTCGGCTCGGAAGCTGCGACCGCCGCTGTTACAGACGTCGCGAAACTCAGCAGAAAGATGAGCGTGAAGCGAATTCCAGTCATTAAGTCCCCGATCGTTGCGCGCAGCCTGAACACGCTGGTTTCTACCTGGGCGCGACTTGACGGGGTAATCACATTGATGTGTGCATTTAGCCGGAATTCACGGCTGCTAGGTCAACGGAGGCTGAGGCGTCCGCGCCAGATGACCGCGCTTGATCCAGAGCTTCGCGCCGGCCGAACCGCTCTTCAACGCCGCGCGCCCGCCTTTCGGCAATCTCAACCACGAGTGTTGCCCAAATTCTTCGCCACTCTCAGTAAATCCGCCATCCAGAACCAGGACCTCAATGCCATTCACAGCTTCGATATCAAGGCTGGCATTCGGCGCCCATCGCTCCAGGCAAACCGCTTCGTGCTCATCGCTAAAGAGCGACATAGTCTCAACGCCCGGTCGCGCGCCATCGGCAGCAAATGTCATTGCGTTGGTGTCGAGTTTCACCTCCGTGCGGTCTGCCATGTCAAATTGCCAGAGCTTGACGAAAATCACACAGCCCGGCTTTGAACCTGGCGTGTGCGATGATTGTGGCGGGTTGCGGATGTAACTGCCCACCGGAAAGTCGCCATGCTCATCCTGGAAAACGCCTTCCAGCACAATGAACTCTTCACCGCCTGTGTGGACATGCGGAGAGAAGCTGCTTTCTGGCGCATAACGCACAATCGAAGTTGCCCGCGCGACTTCATCGCCGATGCGGTCCAACATCCGCCGATCAACACCTGGCATCGGAGAGGCAACCCAATCGAGCTTTGCCGCATGCACTGCTACCCGCTCACCGAAGTTCGCATTCAACTCCATCGTGTCGTCTCCTGATTAGCCAGCAACAAGACTTCGACCCACATCTCCAGTCAATCTATCTACTGGTAGGCATCTTGACTTCTCATACACACGCATTTACGTCAAGCCTATCTATCGATCGACAGAATGACGTTATGGTAAGAGGCACATCCAACACATGAGCGCAACAGTCGACAAAGTGTTGGATGCTGCAGAGGGCGCCATGCGTGCGCGCGGCTATCACGCCGTCAGTTTTCGCGAACTCGCAGACGACATCGGCATCAAAAGCTCTAGTGTCCATTACCACTTCCCGCAGAAGGACGATCTCGGCGTTGCTCTCATCGAGCGCTATTCAAAACGCGTGCTCGCCGAATTGAACCGCCGCTCCGAAGAATCAAAGAACCCGAACGACCGCTTGGATGCCTTCATCGATGTATATCGCGAGGCACTGGTCAACACAGACAGTGTATGCCTATGCGTCATGCTGGGCGCGGAAAGTCGTGGATTGCCAGACAACGTATCCAATGCCGTTGCTGATTTCTTCGACGCCAACATTGGGTGGCTGGCCAACATATTGCCGACCACCTTGTCAAAAAAAGCACGACGCAACAAAGCAGCCAGCGTTCTCGCGACATTGCAAGGCGCCATGATGATGGCGGCTACACTCAAGGACACAGGGCTTTTCGATGCCATCGTCAAAGAACTGCGCGCAGCCCACAGGCAATCCTAGATCATGACAACTCAGCACATGTCTCCCAGCGCAGAACCTGATGTGCTCATCATCGGCGCCGGTCTAACCGGTCTCACAGCTGCGACATGCCTCATCGCGTCGGGCCAGACGGTGAAAATCCTGGAAGCGTCTTCCACCATCGGGGGGCGCATCCAATCTGTCACTGATCCGACGGCTGGCAGCTATCTTGGTGACCTCGGTCCAACATGGATTTGGCCGGATGCACAACGTCTTGCCGCTGCCTGGATCGCAAAGCTCGACCTCGAAACCTTCCAACAATACGACAGTGGCGAGGCGATCGTCGAACGTGACCAGCATTCCGCTCCGATACGCTACAGCCTGCTCGGAATGCATGACAGCACGCGAATTGTCGGCGGACCGAAAGCGATCACCGACCGGCTGGCCGGCGCCCTGCCGCAGAACACAATCGCAACGAATAGCCCGGCTACATCCATCACGATCACATCGGAAGGCGTCGAGGTCACGACCAGCAATCCTGACTTATCTACGCTGCGTGCCAAACGGGTTGTTGTTACGATACCGCTGCGTATCGCAGCCGACACGATTTCATGGCAGCCCGTGTTACCGGATCGGCTCTTGGCGACGATGCGTTCGACACCAACCTGGATGGCCGCCCAGGCAAAAGCCGTTGCCATATACGATCGCCCGTTCTGGCGGGAAAACGGTTTGTCCGGTCGGCTTGCCAGCCAAGTCGGCCCTCTGGTCGAAGCCCATGACCATAGTGG
Organism: uncultured Hyphomicrobiaceae bacterium; assembly: GCA_905480435.1. GTDB lineage: Bacteria > Pseudomonadota > Alphaproteobacteria > Rhizobiales > Hyphomicrobiaceae > CAJQQK01. The sequence continues at coordinate 47,850 of CAJQQK010000072.1, forward strand.
TCGAGATGGCACGCCAGCCGCCTTGTTTGGTTTTATTGGTTGGCCGCATGAGATGCGTCGCAAAGCTGGTGATCAGCTCGACGAGTTTGTTCTGGAGCAACTCGCCCGTTGCTTCGGCGACGAAGCCCGTCAACCGCTAAACTTGCAAATCGAAGACTGGTCCGGCAACCAGCATATATGCGCCAAACTCGATCTCAGCGAACCGCCTGAACATCCGCAAAGCGTCCCCGCAATCATTCAACAACCGCTTGGTGACGACCAAGTGTACTTTGCTGTTGCCGAGACCGCTCCCATCAGTCCCGGACTGATCGAAGGCGCATTTGCGGCTGGTGAAAGCGTGGCCATCAAGATTACGCGCGGCGCTCCGCACGCGGGCTCTCATCCATCTGGTTGATGAGATGATGGTTCAGCCTTTCTGACAACTCCGCCCGCGTCGCTGCATGTTCCGCACTGTCCCATAGATTGTGGGTCTCATGCGGGTCCTGCTCAAGATCGTACAGCTCGCCCCAGTCTTGGTCAGCATAAATGGTCAGCCGCCAACGCTTCGACACAACGGCCCTGACACGCGGCGGCTTATCAAATCCGAGGCGAGACATGCCGTCGTTGTATTCAATCAGCAGATCTTCGCGCTCTTCGTTGTCGCCTTTGACATTCGCCAGCAAGCTTCTGCCTTGAACGCCGAAGTAAGGCGCCAGCCCAGCGCGATCCAGAATGGTCTGGCCAATATCGATGGTACAGCCGAGCGCATCCGATGCGCGCCCTGCCCGGTCATCCGGGTCGGACCAAATGAATGGTACGCGCGTAATCCCACGGAACGGCATCGATCCTTTCAGCAACATGTTGAAGTCGCCGAGGTAATCACCGTGGTCTGAGTTGTAGCAGATCACCGTGTTGTCAAACTGCCCGGTATCGCGCAAAGACGACGTGATCGCACCAACGGCATCATCAACACAGGAAATCATCCCGGCGGTTAGCGCCATCGCTTCGCGCACCTGTGCATCATCTATAATCGTCGCGGTCTGCGGTGAATGTTGACCGACGCCGTTCTCAAAGTTGCGCTGCATCCACTGCATTGGCGGAATGGGGTTTTGGTGCGCCGAATAAGGTAACGTCACCTCAAAATCATCTGGCGCATACATATCCCAGTACCGGCCCGGCGGATTGAACGGATGATGCGGATCAGGAAACGAGACGAATGCAAAGAACGGCTGATCCGTGCCCGCTCGCGACGTGATGTAATCAACGGCACAATCGCGAACGTAGGCGGTCGGATAAAGCTCTTCCGGCACCGGCGTGCGGAACGCTTGCGGGCATGTATAATCATGCGGCAGTTGGTTTGCTCTGTCGTGCAACGCTTGCCAATCCGACGAACGCTCCTTGAACCATTGCAGATAGTGCCCACCACATTGATCACCATGCTTCGTCACCATATCGACATGCTGGAAACCGTAGTACGGCACCTCAAACTCATAGCGTCCATCGCTCGTATATCGTCCGGATTCTTCTTGAGCGTAGTTGCCGGCATCAACCTTCCATGCGTCTTCGATATGTCTTTCAGGCTCCTCGCCGCGTTCCGGTGGGAGACCTGTGAATGGTTGCAGATGGCTCTTGCCGATTGCTGCCGTATGATAACCGTCAGCGGCCAGCACATCGACGAACGTATTCGCTGACAATGACAAATGACAGCCGTTGTATCTCAGACCGTGCACCGATGGATATCGGCCGGTCATCAACGACGCCCGGTTCGGCATACACACCGGCGATGCCACATGGAAATTATCGAACCGCGTACCGCCGGCCGCAATCGCATCGATATGCGGTGTCCTGAGCACCGGATGACCATAGCAACCAAGCCAATCAGCGCGCTGCTGATCCGTGATGATAAATACAAAGTTTGGTTGCGCGGCCATGTGAACGTCCATCCTCAAAAAGGGTCTTGGCACTCATGCACAAAGCAGGTTGTTTCCGGAGATTGTCATCAAACAATGGATGCTTGATCATTTGAGCGCTATATCAGGTTCAATTATGAGCCGGTCTATGTGAGTTTGGCAACCGCAACAGAATACCTTGGAGGCTGCATTGAGCGCCCTAGATAGTTTGGTCGATGTCGTTGGATCTTCCGCGTGTCTGGTTGAGCCCAACGACGTTGCCCCGTACGCAACCGACTGGCGTGGGGCTTTCAACGCAACGCCAGTTGCGGTTGTGAAACCGGCATCAACCGCCGAGGTCGCAGAAGTTGTGCGTCGCGCAACCGACCAGAACCTTGCCATCGTGCCTGCTGGCGGGCGCACCGGTTTATGCGGCGCGGCCGTGCCGCAGGCCAATGGTCCCGCATCCATTGTGCTCTCGATGGAGCGCATGAACCGCATTCGAGATATCGACGCGCGAGATTTCTCAATCGTTGCTGAAGCAGGCTGCGTCGTCCAGAACGTGCAGCAGGCCGCAGCGGACGCGGGGCGACTATTTCCAATCCAGTGGGGCGCTCAGGGCACTGCACAAATCGGCGGCATGCTTGGCACCAACGCCGGCGGCATTCGCACGCTGCGTTGGGGCAATGCCCGCGAGCTCGTTCTCGGCCTCGAAGTCGTATTACCTGACGGGCGCATCCTCGACGATCTCCGCCGCGTGCGCAAAGACAACAGCGGGTACGCCTTGCGCCATCTGTTCATTGGCGCCGAGGGAACACTGGGAATCATCACAGCTGCTGCACTACGGCTGATGCCTGAACTGAAGAGAGTAGAAACAGCTTTCATTGCCGTGCCAAGCCCAGACGCAGCGCTCTCCTTATATGGCCGCATGATGGAATCGGGTGCCGATCTTATCGGATTCGAACTTTGCGGGCGCTACACGATGGAACTCGCCTCCCGGCACGGCGTTGATCTACGCATGCCGCTGCCATTGGACAGCCCCTGGTTTGTCATGGCCGAGATCGCGGCAGCCCATCCAAGCGTTCCATTACGCGATATGATGGAGGAAACACTCGGCGCCGCGATGGAAGCTGGCGAGGTGACCGATGCTGCTCTCGCAGAGAGTGAAGCGCAACGGATCGGCATCTGGAAGATCCGGGAAGACTATCCGGAATGCCATCGCCTGGCGGGCCCTTCGATCGCAACGGATACCTGCGTACCGGTTTCAGCTGTGCCAACGTTCCTCGACAAGGCCATCACGGAGACGACACAGCGCTGGCCTGAAGGGTGCATTTCCGCGATTGGCCACGCTGGCGACGGCAACATTCACTTCGGATTGCAAGCCCCGGAAGGCTGGGACAAGGGCCGACCGGCCTGGGTCGAACGAACGGAAGGGTTTGAAACGCTCGTCAACGAGATCGCCGTATCATTGGGCGGCAGCTTCTCGGCTGAACACGGCATCGGCCAATCGAAACGCCACGCTATGCAAGCCCACAAAGACCCGATCGCCTTGGATCTCATGCGTGACATCAAGGCAGCTCTTGATCCAAACGACCTTATGAATCCTGGAAAGATTTTTCCATAAGCCACAAGCATTGAAATTGCAGGAGAACCCGATGCCACGACACCTATCAACGGACGAACTCAAGGCTGGTCTGCCCCACATACTGGAATCACCAGCTGACAATGGCAACGTTGACGCGATCACTATCCGCCCTGCATCCGAACAACGCCTCGACGTCGAGACATGCAACGTCAGCCTGAAGGGCGGCATCGAAGGTGATCACTGGTCCAAAGGATGTTGGAAATCGACCGATGATGGCAGCCCACACCCGGATGTTCAGATCTGCATCATGAACTCACGCTGTATCAACTTGATCGCTGGCGAGCGAGCTAACTGGCCACCGGCTGGCGACAATCTGTTCGTAGATATGGATCTTGCACCGTCCAACCTACCGCCCGGTCAGCGCTTGCAGGTTGGCAGCGCAGTGCTCGAAATAACCGATACGCCACACAAAGGCTGCCCGAAATTTGTCGAGCGCTACGGTCGCGACGCGGTGGTCTTCGTCAACGTTGGCGACGGCGACACGTACAAACTGCGCGGCATCTACGCCCGTGTGGTCCAAGATGGTGCAATCAGCGTCGGCGATACGCTGGCCAAAATTTGAATTTCACCACCAAGCCGCGAGGGGTTATGTCACCTCGCGGCTTTTGATCGTCTAAGCTTCCAGCAATATCGGCACCGCCTGTAGGTAAGCCGCCTCAGCGAGCACCTTAAGTTCGGGGATCGTCCGGATGCTAATCGGATGCTCAACTTTCACGAACGGATAGTCCGGCAAGCCAAGCATGCGTGCGATATTCTTTGCCGTCACCTCAAAGGGTTCGGTGCAAAGAACCACGGCGCGCTTGCCAAATTGTTCGAAGCTTATGCCATCATGCAAACTGCACGTTGAGCAACTGCCTCAATCGCCAAGCCCTGTGATCAGGAAGTCGACGTCTCCAGCCGCGCTTGCAATTATGTCTGCCGGCGCCGGCGCACTGGCGTTTGCCTTGGAATAAATTGGCTGAATCTTGCAACCATGGCGTGCCTCGAAAACGGCGGCCGTCTCGCGCAGCATATTGACCGCGTTCAACTTGCCGTTTTCCAGAATGCCAATGGTCTTGCCTTCCAGGCCCGCGAGCAGAGCTATGACCGAAATTGGGTGACAGAATCTGAGAGAGGTGACGTATCGTGGCGGTTATCGAGACCAGCCATAAACTCCAGAGGAGCGATACGCCTATGTCGAACCCTACAGTCATCCCGCTGCGCCAGCCAGAGGCAA
>CAJQQK010000073.1 GCA_905480435.1 uncultured Hyphomicrobiaceae bacterium
GGCAGTAAGACGCCCTTGCAGACGATGAAAGAATGGCACAAAATCAAACCAGAGCTGTTCTGGAAACAGCCAAACTACCTTCCGGGATGTGACACGTAGTTCGCAAGTTCAAGAAGCGCCAGCCAGAAGCAAGTTGGAAAGCCAACAATCAACAAAACACTCAATAGTGTTGCGAAGCCTGAATCTTTATCGACCAGTGAGCGCGATGCAACCGTGTCTAATTCAAAGGCAGATATATCCGTCATCAGGCATGCCTCCTATCGGCGATTAATACGCTACTGGCAATCCTGGTGAGTTAACTTGGCGAAGATTAAGATATGACCAAATTCAATTGATTCGGCTAGACGGAAACACTGAGACATCCGTCATCGTGCGATGATCGATCGCTTCCCCTTAACGGTTGATGAACATCAAAGTTGAAAATCGAAGCAGCTGAACAGGGCCGCAACTGACTGTGAACCGTCCCGATAAGGCCGCAGACGGTGGCTGATCGGTTGCCTACGCCTACGACCAAGCTTTGAATGGCGTTTCGGGTACGGGCGACAACGGATCAGTGCCATCTTTGAGTGCGAGTAAATTGTCGACCGTAAGCTGCCCCATTTGATTGCGCGTATGGACAGAAGCCGATGCCACGTGCGGCAGCAAAACCATATTATCGAAAGTCATCAGTTCCAGATCAATGTTCGGTTCACCAACCATCACATCAAGCCCTGCAGCAGCAATTGTTTGGTCTTTCAATGCAGCTTTGAGCGCCTTTTCATCAACGACCGAACCACGGGAAACGTTAATCAAGATGCCACGGCTCCCAAGCGCCTTGAGCACCGCAGCATTGACCATGTCCTGCGTCTCTGCGGTACCTGGCGTGACACAAATCAATGTATCGACGGCCTCGGCAAGCGCGACTGGATCGGAATAATATTCATAAGCGACATCCGGCTGCTTGTTGCGGCCAAGATAGGAGATCGGGAGCCCAAACGCTTCACAGCGCGTCGCAATCGCCTTACCGATACGACCAAGACCAATAATGCCAACGGAGCGGTCGCGTAAACTATGTGGCGTCAACCGGTAGTCGCCCTCCTTGGCCCAGCGCCCGGCCAAGAGATAATCCCGCGCTTGGGCTAACTCCCGCACTGTCATGATCAGGAGGCCAAGCGCCGTGTCCGCGACTTCTTCCGTCAGGACATCGGGCGTATTGGTGACAACAATATTGCGTTCGCGTGCTGCACTTGTATCAACACCATCGTAACCAACGCCAAAATTCGAAACCAGCTTCAGGTTCGGCAAGCGATCCATCATCGCCGCATCGACATGCATCGAGTGGCCTCCATGGCAGACGCCAATAACTTTGTCACCGATTTCGCTGAGCAATGCCTCTTGATCCGGCGCTTTGTCGAGACGATGCACATCAAAATTCTGCTCAAGCTGGTCTTGGATCATACGCATCAAGCCGGCGGTCATCAGGACGGTAGGTTTCGACATGCTTCAATTCCTCGTAAATGCGATCGACGGCGCTTGATGTGTGAGTCTGCAACATATTGCCGAGCACTGCCGCTTAAGGCAATTGGACTCTATCGATTGCACGTCGCGGCAAATCGAACGACAAGAGCAGTGACTTTGAGGACGATATGGCACAACCCGACTATGATGTTGTAATAATTGGTGGCGGCCACAATGGCTTGACGTGCGCCGCATATTTGGCGCGCGCGGGACGTCGGGTGGTCGTGCTGGAAAAAAACGACGTTGTTGGCGGTGCCGCCATCACGGAAGAATTCCATCCGGGGTTTCGTAATTCAGTCGCCTCGTACACGGTGAGCCTGCTCAATCCGAAAGTAATCGCCGACCTTGAGCTGGCACGACACGGCCTGACGATCGCTGAACGACCTGTCGCCAACTACTGGCCTCTCGGAGACGGCCCTGGGTTGCTGATGCCATACGGTATCGAGGCCCGTCAGGCCGCCATCGCAGCATTCTCAGAACGCGATGCACAAGCTCTGCCGCGCTATGACACCTGCCTGGAAACGGCCGCTGATTTCCTCCGAGACCTCGTTCTCAGAACGCCTCCGAACGTTGGCGGCGGCGTGCTCGACATAGTTCGCAACGCCAGTCTTGGTCGAACGATGCTCGCCCTGGACACAGATGTGCAGCAGACCATCATCGATCTGTTCACGAAAAGCGCAGCCGACTTCCTCGCGCAATGGTTCGAGCATGATCTAGTGCGGGCGGCGTTCGCGTTCGATGGCATTGTCGGCGCCTATGCATCACCCTTCATGCCGGGGACGGCATATGTCCTGCTGCACCATTGTTTTGGCGAAGTGAACGGCAAAAATGGCGTCTGGGGCCATGCGATGGGCGGCATGGGCGCCATCAGTTCAGCCATCGCCAGTTCGGCACGCGAAGCCGGCGCCGAGATTCGGTCAGGAGCAGGTGTCGCTCGCGTTGTGGCCCCATATGGCCGAGCAACCGGGGTAGAACTATCATCCGGTGGAACGATCTCAGCACATGTTATTGCAGCCAATGTCACGCCAAAACTGTTGTTCCGGGATTTGATTGAACCAGCGGATGTGCCCAGAGCCACGCATGCTCGGTTTACCGGCATTCGCAGCGGATCGGGCACGTTCCGGATGAACGTCGCGCTATCTGAACTACCCGATTTTTCCGGCAGGCCAGGCTCTCAGGCGCAAGACCATCATGGCGCCGGCATTATTATCGGGCCCGGCATGGACTATCTGGAGCGCGCCTATCTGGATAGTCGAGCCAATGGTTGGTCATCAGAGCCGATCATTGAGATGCTGATTCCCTCAACGCTGGATCCAGCCCTGGCGCCAACAGGGCAGCACGTTGCAAGCTTATTTGTGCAGCACGTCGCCCCACAGCTGGCAGATGGGCGTACATGGGAGAACGAGCAGGAAAAGAACCGCTTCGCTGATCTCGTGATCGATACCGTAACGCGCTACGCACCGAACTTCAAAAACAGCGTGCTTGGTCGTCAGACGCTCTCGCCGCTCGACCTTGAGACGCGCTTCGGGCTGACAGATGGTGATATCTTCCACGGTCAACTCGGCCTTGATCAAATGTTTGCAACCCGGCCAGTGATCGGCTCGGCCAACTATCGGTTGCCATTGCAAGGGCTTTATCTGTGCGGTTCCGGCGCACACCCCGGCGGCGGTGTCACCGGTGCGCCCGGACACAACGCCGCGCGGGAAATCCTGCGCGACCTAAAATGGCGGCGTTCGTGAGGCGAACGACGCCCAGTTCCATATCGCATCCAAGATGACAAGACGATTGGCTAGCACCGAAACAGACGATCATGGCATAACCACCACTTAGACGATTTCAAATCGACGGAGAAAACGGATGGCGCAAGCCACACGCGAAATGGTGCTAATTGGCTTTTTGCAGGCACAAAACTGCTCGAACTACGTTGGTTCGTGGCGCCACCCGGCATCACAATCCGATTTCCTTACGCCGGATTACTTCCGTCGTATAGGCACAGCCTTGGAAGCCGGAAAATTCCACCTCGCGTTTTTCGACGACCGCCTTGCAATGCCTGACATCCTGGGCTCAGACCACAAGGCTGCTGTGGAAGCTGGTGTCCGGGTCGTCAAAATGGACCCCGCGACCATCATGATGGTTATGGGGCTGGCAACCGAAAAACTCGGGCTTGGGACGACATATTCGACGACTTACTACGAGCCGTTCCACGTTGCCCGTGTGTTCTCGACCATGGATCATATGCTCGGCGGCCGCGTTGCCTGGAACGTCGTGACGTCGCTCAATAGTTCCGAGGCGCGTAACTTCAGCCAGTTTGAGCACCCACCGCATGATCTGCGCTACGACAAAGCCGACGAGTTCATGGAAGTTGTGCTTGGCCATTGGGATAGCTGGGCCGATGACGCTCTGATTATCGACAAGGAAAGCGGTCGCTTCGCCGATGGCGACAAGGTCACCCGTCTCAATCATGAGGGCGAATACTACCGATCGCGCGGACCATTTTCAGTGCCACGCACGCCACAAGGCCGTCCGGTTCTCATTCAGGCGGGGCAATCTGGGCGTGGCCAGCGGTTCGCAGCCCAATGGGGCGAGTTGGTGTTCACCGTCTCGCCAACTCTTGAAGCCGGGCAGAGGAACTACAAATCGTTCAAGGATCAGGTTGCAGCAGCCGGCCGTGATCCCGATTCCATCCGCGTCGCGCCAGCTACTTACATTATCGTCGGCGAAACGCAGTCGATGGCTGAAGACAAACGCGCTGTCATCGAAGCACAAGCAAAGAAAATCGACTCGCTCGCGTTATTATCGGAAGCACTCAACTTCGACTTCGGCTCGATGCCGATGGATCAGCCATTTACTGATGAGCAGCTCGACAACATTTCCGGTCTGCGCGGCATTCTCGATCGCGTTGTCGCAACCACCGGCAATGCGAAACCAACGCTCGATGATTTTGTAACGATCTCCAAGCGCGGCACCATTGGCGAGTTCCAGTGTTTTTGCGGCTCACCCAAGCAAGTCGCCGATCACATGGAAGAGTGGTTCGTTGGCCGCGCCTGCGATGGCTTCGTGCTGGCAGCGCCGTTCCTGCCCGGTGGCTATGAAGATATCTCACGGCTCGTCGTACCGGAGCTGCAGAAACGCGGGTTGCACCAAAAGGACTATCGCGGCAAGACTCTCAGAGAAAACCTTAGCCTGGACCGCGCCCAAGTCGGCGACTGGAAGTAATCATGCCAACTCATATAGATCCGCAAAAATACCGTGACCTGATGCGCCATCAGGCCGGCGCTGTGACACTGATTTCGACCGGCGTGCATGGCAATCGTACGGGGCTGATCGCAACGGCCGTCTGCTCTCTGACCGACACACCGCCAACCTTGCTGATCTGTGTGAACGAGACCGCCAGTGCTCATGACTTGATCGCAGAGACGAACACTTTTTGCGTGAACCTGCTCTGCCCAAGCCACAAGGAGTTGGTCGGCGTATTCACCGGCAAAACGGGATTGGCGGGCGAAGCACGTTTCGATGATGCGCTTTGGAAAACACTCAAGACAGGCGCACCGGTCCTGAAGGACGCGCTCGCCTCATTCGACTGCCACGTGACCGACACCAAGAAGGTATCAACGCACACGATTTACATCGGTGAAGTCCGCGATGGCGCATCTCGCGACGAAGAAGGCCCGCTGGTGTATTTCAGGGGCGGATTTGCTTGAGGTGCTGTTCTCCTAGCAGGCTGTTGAAAATCGTCGCTGACAGCGTAGGGCAAATCAGATTCGGTGTCGTCATCAGCAATGGGGGCGGCGATGCGCGGATCGGATGCAGTGACGGGGGCTTTGTTTTCGTATGTGGACCTGGAGGATCGGGT
>CAJQQK010000074.1 GCA_905480435.1 uncultured Hyphomicrobiaceae bacterium
CTGTGATAAAAGTTCCAGGAATTCTGATGCCATGAGTGCGCTCCTTTCGAATCAAACGCACTCCTATAGATTCAGATAAATCCCCGACCGTGAATCCCTTATCGCAGAGTTATGCAGCAGTCAGCGTTGAACAGCCCTGCAATCCTCTCGAGGAGCTTATGCGCCAGTTAGCTCCGAGCAAACCTACATCAGGCGACGCATCAGCAAGCAACAATGACGGTGCGGGCAGCAGCAACCCGCTCGAAGACCTGTTACGCCAATTCACGCAAGACAAACCTGCCGATCAGGCGCCTTCTGGCGGAATGCAAGAACTACCTGACGCATCTTCCTCAAAACCTGACACGACAACAAGCGACGGCGGCTTGGGCGATCTTCTCGGCCAGGTCCTCGGTCAAGGTCAGAGCGCTGCCGGCAAAGCAGGCGAAGGCGCCCAGGATACGATGCGCGATCTCCTTGAAAAATTCGGTGGCAACAACGCCGACGCCGGCAAGATCATGGGGCAACTGAGCGACTTTATCGCAAACAACAAGGTTGGTGCGGGGGCAGCTCTCGGCGGCCTTGGCGCGTTGATATTCGGAACGCAGACGGGACGTTCCATTGCCGTGAGTGCCGCCAAACTCGGTGCCCTCGCGGTCGTCGGCGGGCTTGCCTACAAGGCCTATCAGAATTATTCACAAGGGCAGCCAATGGGCAGCGGCTCAGCAGAACCGGAAGCAGCCCCAGCCGGTACCGGCTTCGCGGCAGACGAAGTAAGCAACGAAGCTGCCGTCACATACATTCGTGGCATGATCGCAGCTGCCGCGGCCGATGGCCGAATTGATGCGGCCGAGCAAAGCCAAATCATCGACACCCTGTCGCAACAAGGGCTTGATGCAGCAGCCGAAGAATTTTTGGCCAACGAGCTCAATAATCCAGCCAGCATTGATGACCTTGTTGCAGGCGTCACCAACCAAACCGAAGCTTTGCAGCTTTACACGGCAACCCGCGTCGCGGTTGAACCAGACACTGGCGCCGAGCAGCAGTTCCTTGCAGTCCTCGCCGACCGCCTTGGCATTTCAGCTGACTTACGCGCCCACGTAGATGCTGCAGCCCGCGGCATGTCATAACGCCCTCATGCACTGCAACGACACAGCAAAAAGGGCGCCTCACGAGGCGCCCTTTTTGATATCCGATCAGCAAGCACTTAGTCTGTGCCCAAGCAGTTGCATTGAAATTGAAAAGTTAGTGGCGGATAGCCGCTGAAACACGCTGCCCGGCCTTAAAGAACACATCAACACGCATACCCGGCATCACCGGTGGTTGACCGTCGAGTTCAATCTTAACTTCCAGCACTTCAGCATCAATCTGTTGGCGCGGCCCTTGGGCACGTAATCCCGGCGAACCCACAGAAGGGGCAACCACCGTTACCTTGCCCGCAAAGTCGACATTGCCAAATGCGTTCGAGCGTACAATCACCATCTGGCCGACCCGCACTTTGCTGACATCACGTTCCTGCACTTCCGCAGTAATCTGGATGACGGACATATCTCCGAGAACAGCAATAGGGCGCGGCTGGCTGGGCGCCGCCATCTCACCACGGGTTGCATCAAGACGCAGCAACGTTCCATTAACTGGCGCGCGCACCCGCGTATTCTGGTAGGCAATCTCAGCAAGGCGTAGATCTGCGCGGGCCAGCGTCAACCCGGAGTCGAGCCGCGTCGGCAGTGGCATATCCTTCTTTGCCTGCATGATTGTCAAAGCACCGGTTTTGACTTCGGCAAACTTTTTCGCGTCTTCAATCCCGGCCCGAGCAGATGCAAGATCGTCATCATTGGCACGTCCCGCACGATGGTCCAGCAAAGCCGTATCGAAGATCCGCCATGCATCGTGGAGTGCACGTTCGGCATTAGCTAGGTCGTCAGAAGCTTTACGGCGATCGAGCACAAGCTGATTTTTTTCCGGCTCCTCTAGCTCTTCATCGCGCTCTCCAAGACGTACAGCAACTTCAGCACGAGCCTGCACAATACGCGCCCTTGCCGCGTCATCACGCAATCTCAGGAGCAGATCACCCTCGCGCACCTGTTCACCCGCCGCAGCATGCACGATGACAATGCGCCCGCTGGCTTCAGGCCGGACGTGCACCTTGCCGCCCTTGGGCTCGACGCGCCCCGGCGCAGACGTTGCCCAGACGACATTGGCGTCGTGATTAGTTGGCGCCGCAAGTTTCGCTGGCGCCCCGGCGCCAGCTTGTTGCGTTGTCGATGTTGGCACTTTGCCCGGTGTAAGAAGTACGATCAGCCCCGATACACCGATCGCGAAAATGCCAACTGCCATAAGTGTGACAGTTGTTTTATCGAACACGCGTCCGTCAGATCTCGTTTCCGCATTAGGCATGGAGTTTGCGCTTTCTCTTAAGGTCATAACGAGTGACGTTATCGCCGGAGGTCAATCGGCGTTCGTCGTCGATAATTTTTCCATCTTCAATTCGGATGATGCGATCTGCATAAGCATGTGTCCGCGGGTCATGCGTCACAGCAAGCACCGCGCGGCTCTCATCTTTTGCAATGTCTGACAGCAACTCCATCACCGCATGGCCGTTTTCACTATCGAGCGCGGCTGTTGGTTCATCCGCCAGAATGACAGACGGTCGGATTGCAAGCGCACGGGCAACGGCAACACGTTGTTGCTCCCCACCGGACATATTGCCGGGAAAACTGCGCAGTCTATTTGCAAGGCCAACTTCGCGAAGTGCCGTCTCCGCCTTGATAACCGTGTCGGCGTACCTCTCGCCGCGCACATCAAGTGCGAGCCGGACATTCTCCAGCGCATTCAATGTCGGGAACAAGTTGTATGACTGGAACACAAAGCCAACATGTCGCCGGCGCAGATCGGCAAGCCCCTCAGGCGACAGCCCTTCTGTATCCTCACCAGCGATTGTAATGCTGCCCTCCGTCGGTGACAGAATACAGCCAAGGATCGACAACAGTGTGGTCTTGCCACTGCCAGAAGGTCCCATCAGCAACGTCAGTTCACCTGGATTAAGGCTCATCGACACGCCTTTGAGGGCACGCACTTTGCCGGCGCCTTGGCCAAGCTCCTTGACGATATCGCGAACGTTTACGATCGGTTGCATACTCATCGATTGAACACCATTGCCGGATCTAGTTTCATAACTTTCATGATAGCACCGGTTGCCGACGCGGCGCACATCACCAACGTGAGCACGAACAGGCCGAACGCCAACTGCGGCGTCATGATAATCGGGAAAGACGTATCGACACTAATCGCAACGACCGTCATCGCGATCGACATACCAAGCACATATCCAAGGATCGCACTTAAAGCCGCCTGCGCCAGAATGACTTTGTGAATGTAGCCAGACGACGAACCAAGTGCACGCAACGTTGCGAACTCATTGAGATGATCTTTGGTGCTCGAATAAAGCGTCTGCGCAACAATTACAGTGCCGACCAGAACGCCCAGGATCGCACCACCAATGAGTGCCGCCCCAGCGCCCGTGCCAAACAGCCAATGCGCAATACTACGCCGCTTCATTTCAGCTTTCGTGATCACTTCCACATCCGGCAATCGCTTTGCAAGAGCGGCTTGAACGACGCCTTGATCTGCCCCCTCTTGCAGCTGGATCAGATAGAACGTCGCCGCATCTGGTGGCAGCTTCAAGATACTGCGCCCGCGATTCAATGTCGTGAAGATGTAAGGTGTCGTCGTGAAGGAACGAATGCCATGCGTCAACGCCGTCACGCGAACACGAGACCCTCTGACTTCCGCTGTCGAATTCAATCCCGTAACACCGAGGTCTTTGTAATACGTGCGATCAATCGCAACCGCATCCGGCAACTTCAACGCTTCTGTGCTGCCTGCAACGATATTCCAGGGCACCAACCCACCATCAGCCGCGTCGACACCAACGATCACACAAAGTTGTTCGCCACCTTGAGGCCGCTGCCATTTCGAGAACGACGCAACGATCGGAATGGCCCGCGCAACACCTGGCGTTGACAGCGCCGCATGTCGCTCGCTGCCGGTTAGAACGCCGGAGCCTTCGAAGCTGTCAGCACCATACGGCACAATCCAAAGCTCACCCTTAGCTTGATGGACCATAGAAATGATCATCTTGCTGGTGCCAGCATAAAGACCGAGTTGCACAGCCACCAGCACAACGGCAAATAGAATACCGACCAGCGTGACACCGAGCCGAATTCGATCGTGAAACAGGTTACGTAATGCCAGAGTAAGGATCATTCCAACTGCCGATCTACAGGTTCAAACAACAGGCACAGCGTCGAGTTGCAGCAACCAACATGCATTGCGCACGTGGCACTGAGATATCAAAAAGCAAGAAACGTGCCTTTTCTCGGGCCATTCATATGGACCAAGACCACGCCTTCGAAGCAATTTTCGTTTCGAGCATAACCAACTCGAAACGCATATAAACCTTCACGCTTGTTTTTTCGACGCAACTGCTCAAAAACAGCGAGAATACGGTTTTGGGAATACCAAACAGAATCTGAAAGTTACACCCTAGAGTGAAATTCTAAGTGAACGAGGTTGCCATAGGGTAACCACGTTCCATGAATAACACTAACTGACACATTCTGGAGGCAGAAAAACGGACATTTGTTATGAGCATCGATCAAAACAATTCAAAATCCCTCCGAACGCATTCGTTAACGCCTGTCAAAAACAGACCGTCCAGCACTGCAATAGCGGGCGTTGCCCTGAGTATTGCTCTGGCGACTGGTCCAGCTTCATCGCGCGAGACCGTCTCAGGCGTCTGGTACGACGACAGCGGCAAGGGTGCAGTTCAATTATATCAATGCGGCAGCAATATATGCGGTCGGATTTATTGGCTACGTCAACCCGTTAATCGGGCTGGCACCCCGCTGCGCGATGCCTACAACCCTCAATCAAGTCGCCGCAACCGGCCAATTTGCGGATTGCAGGTGATCTCAGGCGTAAAGCCTCAGGGCGACGGAAGCTGGGATGGCGGCAGGATCTACGATCCAAAGGTTGGCAAAAGCTATGATGTCGCAATCGACCAGCTTAACAACAAGCGCCTGCGCATAACGGGGTACCTAGGCGCAAGATTCCTTGGGAAATCATTCATCTGGCGCCGCGCACCCTCAAATTTGGCTCAATGCCACGCTTCCAAGTGAGAGCCCACGAAGAGATCTCGCATGCAGGGCAACACTTCCGCCCTGCCGCGGCCTGCCCTGCACTGGGTTGCCAGAGCAAGTAAGATTGAGTGATGGTTTCTTGAAACCGCTTAACTGAGATGACTACTGGGCTGGTTTGGCAATCAGATTCAATGAACCCGTCTTTTTCTGACCAGCGTTGCTGTCAGCGACAGCCTTATCTGCAAGTTCAAGACGCTCCGCATAGGCAAGCGTTCTCTCAACAACCAATGCCCGCTGCCGGTCCAGCGTAATCATGTGATACGAGTCGTCCAACACCAGCGTCTCGACGGTGCCTTTCAACTTCTGCTGAACAAGCGTCGCATTTGACAAGTTTGACTGATCATCTTCCCGCGCATGACAGACCAGTGTCGGCTTACTGATTGACGACAACAGACGTTTCGCCGCCGAAGTCATTTTTTTGAATTCAAATACGGTGCCGCCACGACGTCCAAATATATCAGACAGCGGACGCCCCCCGCTTTGCAGAGATTCCAGAACGAACCGCCGGATGCGATCATCCTTAATGCCATAAGGCGCCCGCTCGCTAAGGCTAAGAAGATCAGCAAACCATTTTTGCGTAATCAATTTAAACGCCGGGAAATACCAAGGAATTGCCCAGCCGTTTGGCCAGAATGTTGGCGAATAAAGTACAACGCCCGCAATATCGTCCTGGCGTTTTGCAGCCACATGCAGCGCCACAATGGAACCAGCCGATAATCCGCCGATGATAATGTGATCACAGCTCTCACTGAGCCGATCAAGCGCCGCTTCCGCTGAAGCAACCCAGTCTTCCCAACTGGTCGCACTCAACATCATGTCTGAGCCGCCATGCCCCGTCATCAACGGGCACAATACCGTGTAGCCCGCACGGTTCAATCCCTGCGCCACAAAGCGCAGTTCTACTGGCGTTCCCGCCAACCCATGCATCAGCAGGAATCCAACGCGCCCGCCTGGCAGCATCAGCTGGCCATCCTCGTCACGTGTATTCCCTAGCACATTCATATTGTTACTTACGCTCATTATCGCCATGCATGAACTACAACGCGCCTCGGCGGCGGGTCGTACCAGCCCATAACCAGGAACGCAACCCCACGGACCATTCAGCAACCCGACATTCGCCTTGGTGCATAGGGCTTCACACCCGATGCGGCGGCAGATTGCCGCCTACAAACCCAAACTGCGAATGTCATCAATACTGATAACCCAACTCAAGAACCAGGGCTGTTCAACGCTAACTACATGAAGCGATAATTGAGCGGCCGTGTGATGTCGAGGACGTTGTGCCACATGGCCTGCGAGATATTGTTTTCGCCGTTGGCACGCAGGATATTGAGGGCGAAGCTACGTACCCTG
>CAJQQK010000075.1 GCA_905480435.1 uncultured Hyphomicrobiaceae bacterium
GGCAACCAAATCCAAACCGACGAAAGCCTAGCCTACGACGAAAGGTGGGTCAGTTCTTCGTGGCGCAAAAGGGTCAAAACCGGGTGTCGCTTGACAACGTCAATATGTGAAGCTAATGGAGCGTTCTCGTAAGGAATTACAAGATTCATAGAGTGGTGTGGTTTGAGCCGTGATGTTGGCAACAGTCGCCTACTTCCAGCATGCATATTGATAGCCGCAACTTGTACCGCTCGTGCATTCACAGACATAGTGGCAGCCCATGAATGTAGGCGCACGTTTCTTGCCACACGGCTTGGTTTCGCTGCGCTCGTACATCGATGGAACGGTGTTTGGATGCTGGTCTGATCGATCTGCCGAGAAGTTTAATGAACCGAAGAATAGCACAGCAATTATTGCTAGTAACGATGACATGGCGCGTTTCTCTACCTGGCTTGCATTAAATTGTATTAAAAGTGATCGGCCATGTCTCGCTGTGATTTTTTGCTGGTCCTTCCGGGTGTGGAATATTAGCTGCAAGAAAGCCAAAACATTTTAGAATTTATCAAATTCTCGTTTTAACTTATTCACGACGTGGCGAGCCCCGCGGTGGCTTAAATGGTCATCATCCGTGTAGAAGAAGGAACGATCTTTGGCACCATAACACAACGTGTTGTCGCATAGCGCGCGGGATGGGTCTACTGAATGTACAGAGGGATATTTAGCTAGAATACTATCGATCATTTTTCTATACCTTTTAGTTCGTGCAATGAACAACGACTTCCTTACTGCACAAATCGGTGTTGGTGTGTGCTTTCGAACAAATGGGCCAAAAAGACGACTTTGTCGACTTCCGATACATCTTCTGATATCGAATCCTAACTCTGGAACTTGATGTAGGTATGCAATGGTTTTTCCAGCCTTTAACAATGCATCTATAGTGAAAATCAGCTCTGCTTCGAAAACCTCCCTGTTCGATCTCGCAGTTACAGTTTCCTCGACAGTATGAAGATTAACGTTGGGCTGATTTTTTTCTACGTCGCCAAAGCCGCTTCCTTCGAAATATAAAACGCCTCGAGTGACCAGTATTACAGTTTTTATCGTGTCATCTTCTATTATTTTGTGTAGTGCGCGTGTCATTCTGTCAAAGCAGCGACTGGTTTTGCCCGCGGTGTGTCTTTCAACGTTTAATAACGGAGGGCAGCCACTTTGTGAGTATACTGCTGATTGCAGGCCCCGTTCTTTATAATAAATCCTTAAGGCACTGTAAATGCGCGGGGCGTGACTGTCGCCCACAATAACTACGGATGGTTTTAATCCTTCGTAAACGCATTTGGCTTTTGGGGGTAGACTATCGCAAAACCAGCCTTTGGAGTTAGGTAAATGGAATTTTGGGATTTTTGTTGCGATACCTGTATCCAGGTGGTCTAGTCGTCGTTGTGGGAACCCCTTGACATAGTAAGTGTAATACCCTGCAACGCCTACTGTCAGCATGAGCGTCACAAGCGTCAATGTTTGAACGTTGCGGCGTTGCCTTTGTCGCAGTGGCCTCTCCAGAAAAGCATAAGTAATCCAAGCGAGCACAAAAGAAAGCAAAACTACAGCCCAGCGAGTGCCACTAGTTTCAGTGGTGGAAGAAAGAATTTTGACAAATGACAGCAATGGCCAATGCCATAGATACAGCGGATAACTTATTAGACCGACCCAAACAGCTACTGGGTGAGAAAGTAGGTGACGGTTCAACCAAGATTTTGCTCCAGCCGCTATGATGAGAATAGTGCCGAACACTGGAAATAGAGCCCAATATCCTGGAAAACTGAACGTCGTTTTGATCTTCCAAAAACCCCATATCAACAGCAGCAACCCAACAACTGAGAACGTATTGGAAATGAATTGTGTGGGTGGGGCGCCTGGGTTTCTTAGAAGTGCAGAGTGTATCCAACTGTCAATGCTTACGGATATTTTTGCGAAAGGTGCTTTTTTGTAGGTGGTTACCCAAGCAAGTAGTGCGCCACAAAGTAGCTCCCAAATCCTTGTTTGTGGGGAGTAAAACGTGGCTACCGAATCTTCGGCTACACCTTCGATGTTGAGGTAGAAAGATATAAGGGTAATCGTGAGAGTTGCCGCAAAGAGATTGATATTTGTTCTCCATGCCAACCAAAGCAGAAGCGGCCAGGTGAGGTAAAATTGCTCCTCAATGCCCAGGCTCCAGAGATGCAGAAGGGGCTTGGTTTCTGCCGACGTATCGAAGTATCCAGATTCACCCCACAGCACAAAGTTGGATGCAAATCCTGCACCGGCGGCAACGTGTTTGCCTAGCTGCGCGTATTCGTCGGGAAGCAAATCAAACCAACCAAAGACCAGACTGCTTGCAAGGACCAATATTAGTGCTGGAAATATACGCCTGATACGGCGTGCGTAGAACTCTACGAAGCTAAATGTTCCTCGCTCCAGGCTTTCGAAGATGATGGTTGAAATCAAGAAGCCCGATATTACGAAAAATACATCAACACCAATATAGCCACCCTTGACAGTGCCGGGAAAGGCGTGAAATGCGACTACTGAAAGAACCGCAATGGCTCTTAATCCGTCTATATCTGGGCGATATTTGAGATGGCTTAGTTGGGCGTTTTTGTGCAGCATGTTACTTGGATGGCTCGGAAAATGGGCTCGGCTAATGCTTAAAACACAAATCGGGCTCTTCTCAAAAGGCTTACGTGCAAGCGCCGCGGGTTGGCAAATGGTCGATGCAGAAACCATGGCGGATTGTCGAGTGGCCCCAAGACACGTGCGGGGCGAAACCGTATCGCTGAAGCCGCTAGGCTTAGGTGGCATAGATATCGCCAGGGCGTTGTTTAGTTAACGCCACGACGCGCACGGGCGCGCGCGCCTCATGGGGTGTCACGGGCAACGGTACAGTGACGATAAGGTTTTCAAGCGCACGAACGGATACAAAGATGACATCAGACCTCGAAGCAACGGACAAAGACTTGAGCATCATGACCGCGCGTGAAAGTCGGGTGCAGGTCGTCGAGCGATTGTGCGAAGTGGCGCTTTCCGATCCGCCGACGCACGTATCTGTTGCTGCATCAAAGCTGTTGCTTGAGATCGCCGACGAAAAGACCGCCGACGAGCGCGACCCGTTTGGCGTGCTGACGTGGCCGGAAAACTGAACGATCACGAACTAGTAAGGCACCAGCATTGCCGCCTCCCAATAGTTCTGCGAGAACGTTGATGCCTGTTCGAGCGACATTGACACGCCCTCCGCTTGTATCGAAGTTGAGCTTGGCAACGGTTGGAACGCCCATCACTTCAGTGTCTTTGCACTTATCGATGTTGAGGTAAGTGGCACCTTCCATTGAAGGTCGCCAGACACACCAACGGATGTTGGCCTTGTTACCGTAGTCTGACGTGCCAGCACCATCATTCAGGGTTTCACCCGAACCATGGATGGCGGAAGAAGCAGTTTCTCAGTTCTTCACGCAACGAACTGACGCCACCTTCTTCTTTAGATTATAAGAAATCTGAGCTCGCGTTGCCAGGTTGGCTGTGTACCAAATTTCAGATCCAAGCAACGCGCCCGACGCGTCGTACGCCGCGCACGTAATCTCAATGCCTTTAACGGTGTCGTTAACGTCGACCATAATGAAATCCTGATCGATCCAAAATCGCGTGACTGAAAATTCATGGCTACCCGACGTTTCAAGTGGGTAGCCTGAGGTCGAGTTTGCCAGCTATAAGGTAGGTGACGGCCTTCAAGGTCTTGCTGTTTCGGTAGCCGCGCGCCTTGGCTTTTGCGGCCTGGAC
>CAJQQK010000076.1 GCA_905480435.1 uncultured Hyphomicrobiaceae bacterium
GTAAGGAATTGATGGCCCACATCGACGCCTTCATCAAAGCCTACAATGTTGACGCCAAGCCGTTCGCGTGGACCAAATCCGAGGTTCACCAAAAACGAATGAAACCCGGTTTCGCGGATCAGTGATTCTGGGTACTAGGCCCAGAGCAGTAGCTCACAGGTAAACCCAGCGAAGCAACTCTGAATGTAGTTATCGAAATCTAAATGCTGACATCAAAGTGACGCGATATCAGTCGCCGCGCATGCTCGCTTCAAGCATCGCGCGCAAACGGGGCGGCGGCTCAACGGAATGACGCTTTGCAATGTCAAAGAAAACAAGCACTGCGTCGCAGATTGCAACGCACTCATTTGTGTCACTTTTGAACACAGCATTCGAAAACGTCATCGACTTCGTGCCAAGGCGAAGCACCCGCGTCCCGACGTCAACGGAACCCGGATACCCAAGTTCCTGCACAAAATCGATTGTGATGCGTGCCAGAACGAAATCGAGCGTCGTGGTCTCATCGGTAATTTCATCAAGCATCGGCTTGATAAAGGCGGTGCGGCCCGCCTCAAAGAACGTCGAATAGACGGCATTGTTGACGTGGCCGAGTGGATCCTGATCGTT
This sequence comes from uncultured Hyphomicrobiaceae bacterium, assembly GCA_905480435.1. GTDB lineage: Bacteria > Pseudomonadota > Alphaproteobacteria > Rhizobiales > Hyphomicrobiaceae > CAJQQK01. Next base: position 607 of record CAJQQK010000076.1, read on the forward strand.
GTACCGAATGGTATGCGATGTCCAGATCTTAAAGCTGGCGCGATCACGCGGGTTGAGCTGACTGCTATTCGATTCATCCATCGCAGAACCACTACCGCCCATCAAATCACCTCATCCGTCTTGTCATCAGTCTCGCCATATCGCCGTAGCGTCGCAGACTTCGTGCCCTCATACAGCTTTTCGATGTTACCGGCGATCTTTGCATTCTCGCGCTCAAACAGCGAATTGCCTTGCAGGTCACCCTCCACAAGAAACGGCCCGAAATTCTTGCAGTCAAACACCCAGATCGCCTGGGCAAGCCCGAGATCCTCGACCCAGTGGGCAGCAACCACCGTCTCAATCCCGCGCCCAAGCAACGCGCCAGTGCCATAACCGACGGTTGTCAGATAGACCGCATTGTTCGGCACAAAGGATTGGCGATAGATCTCGCTCGTCATGCCGCCTTTGCCGATGATGACATTGCAACCGGAAATCTTGAACCAACCATCCAGCCATTTGGCGAAACGAAACGATGCAGTTGCCGTAACGGCCCCGACGTTAAGCGTGCCGTCTGCTTCGATGGCAGCGGCCGGAGAACAATGAAAATTGACCGAACCGAGATCAGCAGGCAGCTTTTGACCATCTTCCACGACGCGCTTGTAAACACCCTCGCGGGCCGTAAAGACGCGGCCATTGAGATAGACAATGGTGCCGATCTCCAACTTGCTTAGATCTTCGGTTGTTACCGGCAAGTCCAGCGTAACGGTCTTCAATGTGCTTTCAGTCATAAGTGTCATCCGATCGGTCGGTTAAGCGGCTGAACGCTGAACGGGTCCAAGCATTACAGGCATTTTCAGGGGGCCACGCAACGTCATGCCGTCGGCCCATTCAGGTTCACCTGCGAGCTCCATCTGCGGAAACCGCCGATGCAAAGCCGGTAAGGCAATCGATGCTTCGAGACGGGCAAGCGGCGCACCGAGACAGAAGTGCGTACCATAGCCAAACGCATAGTGACGCTTCTGCGGGCGGGCGATGTCAAGCTCATCAGGGCGATCGAACGCATCGGGATCGCGATTGGCAGCTGCGATCATCGCATAGATGCGCTCGCCTGACTTGATGGTCTGACCGCCAAGCTCATGGTCTTGAACGGCAATGCGAACCATCGACGGCGTTGGCCCATCGAAGCGCAGGAATTCTTCGGTTGCGGCTTCGATCTCGCCATCCGTCTCCAATGCCAGAAAGCGCTCACGTTGCGCTGGCCGCATCATCATGTGCATCGACGCCATGGTGATCAGATTCGTCGTGGTTTCGTGGCCGGCAAACAGAAACAGAATGCAAGTTGCAATCAACTCATCGTCACTTAGGCGACCGTCATCGCTATCATGTGCCGCAATTAGAAGAGAGAGAATATCATCGCGTGGCACCCCTCGATGATCGTCGATCACCTCGCTGAAGGCAGCCGCCATGGCTTCAACGCCAGCACGTGCTCGGTCGTACTTATCAGGCACGGAACGCGCTGAACCGATGAACAGCTTAATCTCATCAGACCAGTACTTCATGTCAGGCAGCAGTTCACGCGGCACGCCAAGCATATCCATAATCACATAAGCCGGCAGTGGATTGGAAAAGGCCTCGACGAGATCAACTTCAGCGCTAGGTTGCAGCCCATCCAACAACTCTGCCGTGATCTGCTCGGCATTGGCACGAACCGGCTCCATGGCCCGGCTGGTGAACACGCGCGATGTGAGATTTCGGATGCGCGTGTGATCAGGTGGATCCTTAAAGACCAACCAGTTACCGAGATAACGCATCAACGAGCTAAGCTTGGCCTGCGTCTCCGACGGCTGTGCCTTGTAGAATGGCGTAACTGTGTCGGCAGACAGTTGCCGGTCATGCAGCACTGCGTGAACATCCGCGTAGCGCGTCACAACCCATGACCGGAGCGGCGGGCTCCAATGCACGGGCGCGTGGCAGCGCAAGTGAGCCAGCGCCGGAAAGGGATCAGCGACAAACGAAGGCTCATATGGGTCAAGAAACGGCGTGGCGGAGACGGCTGTCATTGCCGGCTCACTCAGCCGCTTCGGTTTGTGGTGCGCCCTCTGCCGCCCACTCAACCGTTGGCCGGCGGGAATAGTCCGTGAACCACTCAGGATCGGTGCGGAATTCAGCACGGCCATCCGCATAAATACGCGCAACAGCACGGCGTGACGACAGACAGAACATGTGCACACTCATCGGCATGCCACCGGTATGGCAGTAGCCAAGCTCGATGTTGCAATCAACCACCATCGACGAGCCCATAAAGCCCATCGCCCCCATGCCGATCGAATTGCCTAGCAGCCTCAGCTCTTCTTCGAGCGCTGCGACTTTCGGATCAGGGTGCTTTGAGCCAACCGTGCGCAAGCAGGCAGCTTGCTTGCCAAGCACCATCGACGCGTCTTTCGAACCGCCAAGGCCGACACCAACGATCGCCGGCTGGCAGGCGAGGCCGCGCTTACCAAACGCAACGCATGTATCAAGAAAGAAGCGCTTGATGCCATCGATGCCATCGCCTGGGAACAGCATGCGGTAGTCCGAGCCAAACAGCCCGCCTTTGTGAACCGTGATCAAGTCGACCCAGTCGCCGTCCGGGTTAAACGTGTATTCAATCTCCGGCGCGTTGATCCCGACATTGTTGTCATGATCGGTCCGCCACAACGGATGCACCCGGTTCGGTCTCAGCGGCACGTTGTGTGTTGCATTGGCAGTTGCCCGGCGTAATGCACCTTCGAGTGCAGCTGGACCACCTTCGATGCGTGCGTCATTGCCATACTTCACGTACCAGCGTGGCGTACCGGTATCACCGCACATCGCGCGGCGATCTTCTTCGGCAGCCTTGTAGTTGTCCAACATCGCCCGGATGACGAACGCTGAAAGCTCGCCGCTTTCCGTATCAGCCAGCTTTTCAAGCCCGCCGAGATAGTCGTCCGGAATTTCAATGGCAGCTTTCGCCATCAGCGTTTCGGCAGTCGTCTGGATATCTGAGATAGGGATCATTGTTCGGGCTCATTAGTTGGAGTGGCCTCATCATCTGGCCAGAGTACATCCAAGGAAAAACTGTGTGCTTCGAATGGAGGCGCGGACACTAAGTCGTCATCCTTGAATGTCGACGTGATCTGCCATTTACCATCGACAAGAGACATGACTTCAAGTGTATTCACCAGCGGATCAATGTACCAAGCATGCCCCACACCGAACTCCGCATAGATCGCAAGCTTGTCGGTCCGATCATAGCGCGATGTGGATGGCGAGAGGATCTCACATATCCAGTCAGGCGCTATCGAAATTGCCGTCTCGGGCAGCTGAAGGTCAGGCCTCCGTCGCCATCCGCCAACATCTGGAACAACCACATTGTGTCCAAGATGGAGCTCTGGTTCACCCACGAAAATCCAGCCACCAGGTCCGCTCCGGCCAAGATCAAAGTGACCATCTAGCTGCCCGGCCAGCCTCCAAGCAGCTCTCCCGTGGCGTTTGGCTGGCCGCGGATGGGCGTGCAGCACACCATAAAGGATCTCGCCGACCATATTGGACGGCAAAGCTTCAATGTCGGCATAGGTCGCGGGCCTATCACGGGCCGGTCTTGGTGTATCTTGCATGCGCTCACTCCGCGGCTGCGGGCTCGTCTTTCAGCAGCGTATCACCTGGGCGCACAATATCGAAGACCACCGGCTCATTTACTGTCGTTAGTTTCCCGCCAGCTTCGCGAACGACCGTAAACGTTGAGCTTTCCATGTCGCCGGCATCCGGGAAATCCTCGCGATAGTGCGCGCCACGGCTGTTTTCGCGCGCCATCGACGCATGCGTGATGACTTTCGAAATAGCGATCTGTGAGCGCAGATTGAGCCAATCGTGCCAGGTGAGATTAAACGCGCGGTCTGCATCCGGCAGCCCCGTTGCTTCGAGCTCATCGCTGATCGCATCCAGTCCCTCAACGGCGCGGGCCAGCCCCGTAGCATCCCGCAGGACACCGACATCGTCCCACATCAGATCCAGCAGACGCTCGCGAAGACCGTTCAAATCACCGCCAGTCTTGCCGAACGGCGCTGTTGCTTTTGCAATCGCCTCATCAATAATCGCTTCGTCCGCTTCAAGCCAATGCGGGTTCTGCGCCAGATAGCCGGGCATTGTATCGCCGGCGATGCCACCAAACACGGTTGAGTTCGCGACGCCGTTACCGCCGAGACGATTGGCACCGTGCACCCCGCCTGCATCTTCGCCGGCAACAAACAGTCCTGGCAGCTCGGTCGATGTATCGACGTCGCAGATGAGCCCGCCCATATGGTAATGCGCTGTCGGCACCACCTCGACCAGACCACCGGCAAGATCAAACCCGCAATCCGCACATCGCTCGACCATGCCTTTGAATTTCTTCGCAACGGTCTCAGGCCCAAGATGACCCATCTTGATGTAAACGCCGCCGTTCTCTGTTGTCCGGCCAGCACGCATCTCAGCGTAAATCGCCCGAGAAACGATATCGCGTGTGGCACGCTCCATGGCCGGGTCATAGTCTTCCATGAAACGGCGCTCGTTGCCGTCCAGCAGATGGCCGCCAGCGCCGCGCAAGCCTTCTTCCAGAACAGTACCGGTCATGCGGGTATCGGTGCCAGCTAGCAGCCCCGTTGGATGGAACTGCACCATTTCCATATCGCGCAACGGCAGACCGCGTTCGAGCACCATCGCCAGGCCGTCCATCGATTTATCACCGCTTGGCGTGTGATAGCGATACATCGTTGGTCCGCCACCAGTTGCCAGCAGCACAGCCTTGGCTTCAACATAGCGAAACGTCCCTGTTCGAATATCGATCATCAGAACACCGGCAATGGCATCGCCCGCCTTGTTGGGCACCAGCGAAATCGCGCGGTGTTCCTCAAGACGGTTGATCGGCCGCGCCCAGATCTGCTCCATCACCCGACTAATGATTTCAATGCCTGTCAGGTCGCCCTTATGCACCGTGCGGTCAAAGGTCTGTCCGGCAAATGCCTTGCCGTGCAACGTGCCATCTTCATTGCGGTCAAAGAAGCAACCGATCTCGTTTTCAAGCTCGCGGATGCGCTCAATCGCAGTCGACACCAGCGTCCAGGCGAGCTTCTGATGCGGCAGCCATTTGCCACCGTCGATCGTATCCATGAAATGACGCTCAACCGAGTCAGCCGGATTGACAGCAACGTTGTAGCCACCCTGGACCATACGGGTGCAGCCTGACTTGCCGAGCAGGCCCTTGGTCGCAATTGTGATCGAGAGATCCGGCGCCGTCTGATGCGCATGCAGAGCCGCCAACAGACCAGCGCCGCCGGAGCCAAGGATGAGAATGTCAGTACGCGTGCGCTCAACGACGGGTCGGGTCATGGATAACCTCAGAACAGGTAGACGGCCAACAGCAGGCCAACAAGAATCGACACCGCAACCGCAGCGATCGCCATCGACTTCTGACCGGGTTGCCAGGTCATGTTTTCAATCAGGAGAACGCGGATGCCGCCAAGCAAATGTAACGTCAGCAGAGCAACCAGCCCCACCTCGGCTATTTTCACCATCGGATTCTGCGTCCACTTGAGAAATCCATCGAGACTGGCCTCGCCTTCGATCGCAAGCCCCAGCGCCAGGAAATGCATCGGCAGAAAGATCGCAAGTCCAATGCCGGATAAGCGATGCACGAAAGCAGCAACCCATAGCCAATCACGGCGGTAGGCCGTGCCCGCCCGAAGCTGTGTCTTCGCGCCTAGGCCATCATTCGCGCTCATGTGCCGAGCCCTCCTGGCATAGTAACCGCGACGACCGCGCGGGCACCAAGCCCGATCAGGAGAGCAGCAAAGATAAACATGATGGCGTCAAGCAAACCACCACGCAGCGGCGACCACTCGCGCAGCACGGTCCGCACACCGATTGCACCATGAACCGCAGCCAAAACGACAAACACGCCGTAGAACACAGCCCAACCGAGACTGCCCGCTGTACGAGACAGAATGCCTTCTGCCGAGATGCCGGTTTGTGTCGCGTAAAAGATGATGACCAGGTGCGCCAGAATGAGCGGCACCATCAACATCGCCGTTGCGCGTTGGATCACATATAAACGGAGATCCCACATCACAGATCACCCCGCAGGTAGGCGTGCATCGTAAGGCGCTTAAGGCCTGCAATCGATGCCGTCGGATTGAGTTTTTGCGGACAATGCTGCTCGCAGCTCTGATGCGAGTGACAGGCATGACAACCACCAGCTGCCGCAACTGCCCGTAGTCGATCAGACTTGCCCGCATCACGCTCATCGTTGACCAGCGTCCAGGCACGGTTCAGAGCAGCTGGCCCGAGATATTCATCCTGCCAACGCACGGTATCGCAAGCAGCAAAGCAGATGCCGCAGTTGATACATTCAATCGCCGCACTGGCTTCAATCCGTGCAGGCGTATTGGGTAAAATCTCTTCAATCGGATCGTGTCGCGTCTTGCTTGGCACGAACGCGCCATCGGCTTTCTGCCATTTTTCAAAGAAGCTCGTCATGTCAGCGGCAAGGTCTTTGATAACCGGTAGGTTCGCGAGCGGCCCGAGTTCAACCTTGCCGTTCTCAACGACCTTTGAAACATGTGTCCGGCAGGTCCAGCGCGGGCGACCGTTAACCGTCATCGCGCACGAACCGCACATGCCCACACGGCACGCAAACCGATACGACAGCGTTGGATCGGCGTTACGCTGAATCCAAGTCACGACATCAAGTATCGTCTGGTTCTGGCGCAAAGGCACGGCGAACGTTTCGTAGCGGCCTTCCGCTCCCCCTCGCCAGACGGAGACGTCAATGGTTTCGCTAGATATGGTGTCGGCTGAGGTCATGATCGCATGGATTTTTTGAACGAGCGGGAACGATCGAATTGCTGCTGGCTATGTCGTATCTTGAGTTGGATAGCAGCACAATCGCCATGAAGATAGCTGATCAATCGAAAAGTCACGATTGCGGGTGGCATTTGATGATATCTGATGCGGCAAAGTCAGCGATAGCTGCCGCATCGTATCCAAGCTCCATCAGCACTTCGGCTGAATGTTGACCAAGATACGGCGCAGGCCCTTGTATGGCAGCTGGGCTTTCCTCGAACCGGGCTGCAGGACGCGCCTGTCGCACTTCGCCAACACCGGGATGCTCAAATGTTTCTACCGTGCCGCTCGCGATCACTTGCGGGTGATCAGGCACCGCACCGCGTGACAACACGGGCGCGCATGGCACATCCCCCTTGTCGAGAGCTGCCAACCAATGTGCAACGGTATTGGTTCGGAACGTTTCATCGAGCAGCAGCAGTCGCGGTTGTCGGTTCTCGTTGCGTAGCGCTTGTGTCGTAAAGCGTGGATCGTCGAGCCATTGGGGACGTTCCAGAGCCGCGCACAGCCCACGCCACTCCTTGTCCGAATTGGTGCCAACCGTCAGGTAGCCGTCGGCAGCTTCGAAGATCATATCGTGTGGTGTATTGCGATGCTCGGTCGTGCCATCAGAAACGATCGTAAACGGCGCCATGCCTTCCGGCCAGAGATAGGACAGCATCGTATCCAACATCGAGAGGCGGATGTGCTGGCCTTTGCCCGTCCGCTCGCGCCGGAACAACGCAGCCGTTATGGCTTGCGCCGCATAGGTCGCCGTTGCTTTGTCGGCGATAATAGTCCGCGTCATGCGCGGCCGGCCGCTAACAGGATCAGCTTGGATATCCGCCATGCCGGACAAACCTTGGATTAATGGGTCATAGACACGCTTTGATGCATAGGGACCTACCTCGCCAACGCCGCTGATCGACATGTAAACAAGCTTGGGATTGCGCATCAACACATCATCCGCGCCAAAGCCAAGCCGCTCGGTTGTCCCCGGCCTGAAATTCTGAATGAGAACGTCAGCAGTCTCTATCAGTCGCCAGAGAATTTCGGCGCCTTCTTGTTTCTTGAGATCGACCGCAACTGACCGCTTGCCACGATTGCAGGAAATGAACATCGGCGGAAAAGCACCAGCCCGCGAGCGCCGCGTATTATCGCCAGCCAACGTCTCGATCTTTATGACGTCAGCGCCTTGATCCGCCAGCATCACGGCAGCGGCAGGCCCCGAAACAACCGTGGTCAGATCAAGAACACGAACGCCTTCGAGTGGACCCCTCATACAGGCGCTGCCCCACTTGGATTGTTGGCAATCAGCGCTGCTTGATAGGCAGGGCGCTCAGCGATGCGATCATGATACGCCTCAAACACGGCTGGCACTGCGATTTCGAGACGCTTCGCCCAGGGCAGAACTGTCATCATGATAATGTCAGCGCCGGTAAATTCGTCGCCAAGGAGGAATTTGCGGTCGCTACCGAACCTGACGGCGGCCGCTTCAATCATCTTGGAGAAATAGTCTCGTGCAACTTTCGAGGCGACAGGCGACTCGCCGTAGATTTCAGGAAGCCCCTCGTGGCGACGCAGAACATAAAGACTGGTTGCGTCAAGCTCCATGCAGGTGAATGAAACCCACTCGTTGTATCTGGCTCGTGCCTGCAGTTCGGTTGGCACCAGCTGTTTGCCCGGCGCGCTATACTTCTCGCCAAGATAAGTCACAATGACAGCGCTTTCGGTCAACACGAAGTCACCGTCTTTGAGAACCGGAATCTTCTGGCGCGGATCGAGGCGGGTATAAGCCTCGGTCAAAGTTTGACCGGTGCGGGAGCCGACCGGCTCCGTGCGATAAGGCAGGCCAAGCTCAGCCAGCGCCCAATGCGCCCGGAGCGCGCGTGACGTAACGATACCGTATACGGTAATGTCGGTGTGTTCTGTCATTCAAGCCATATGACCGTGCCGCCGAAAACTACTCGGCAGCCTCGGCACTTCCATCAGCAACTGGCTCACCGTCAACGCGAACGACACCAGCCGTGTTGTCGACCGTGACGTAGTGGTCATACATCGTGAGGGTTGGCCGGGCGCCAAACCGCTCTTCAATCCAGCCCCACCATTCATCGTTGAACCAGGCTTCTGCCGTCTCGCGGCTCTCGAAAGTGTAAATACCGCCGCCACCTTCTTCGCCGTTAAGATACTGTTTTGATATCAGGCCTTTGACTTCACGATAGATTTTGGCTGAATCCTGTGCGCGGGCGACCGCGGCAGCCTTATCTGGTTTCGGACCACTGCGCGGAATTTGAACAACGGCGACAAGCATGGGGAACTCCTCGATTGGAATTGGCAGGCTCATATTAGGTTACTTGGCCAGTACAATAGGGTGGCGAGCGCGCTGGCTCAAGGTCAGGCGCTGACCAATCAAGCATCCGCTAACAAACCCGGCTCCCCCCTAAGCCGACTTCTGTCTTCCCACGACACGCCAACTCCCATATGTTGCTCCGCAACATAGAACGATATCGCAAGGGAGCAGATCGATGGCGTTTCGGGCACTACTGGTTGAACAGAACGAAGACGGCAAAGCAAAAGCCAGCGTGCAGGAGCTCGACGACAGCCAACTGCCAGCCGAGGGCAATATCACGGTCGCTATCGAGTATTCAACGCTCAACTATAAAGACGGTCTCTGCGTCAACGGCATCGGCGGCCTGGTGCGCAACTTCCCACACATCCCGGGCATTGATTTCGCAGGCACCGTCGAAACATCCGACGACGCACGCTACAAAGCAGGCGACAAGGTTGTATTGACCGGCTGGCGGGTCGGCGAAGCGTGGTGGGGCGGCTATGCCGAAAAGGCGCGTGTCAAAGCCGATTGGCTGGTGCCATTACCGGCCGGACTGACGACAAAACAGGCGATGTCGGTTGGCACAGCCGGCTTCACATCGATGATCTCGGTGATGGCGCTTGAACGACAGGGTCTCAAACCAGGCCAGGGCGAAGTTCTCGTCACAGGTGCTGCTGGTGGTGTTGGCTCAGTTGCAACGGCAATTCTTGGGCATCTCGGCTACGAAGTTGCAGCCGTCACTGGCCGGCCTGAGCAAACCGACTATCTAAAAGGTCTTGGCGCCAGCCGCATTGTTCCGCGTGAAGAAATCAACACGCCCTCCGGCAAACCGCTCGAAAAGGAAATCTGGGCTGGCTGCATTGATGCCGTCGGTGGCGCAATGCTCGCAACTATCTTGCCGCAAATGAAATATGGCGGGTCGGTCGCAGCAGTTGGTCTGGCTGGTGGCAACAAGCTCGAAACAACCGTGATCCCATTCCTGCTGCGCGGCATTAGCCTGCTTGGGATTGATTCCGTCATGCAGCCTTATGACAACCGCGTCGCGGCCTGGAACCGGATCGCAACTGATCTGCCGATGGATAAGCTCGAAGCGATGGTGAAGATGGCAACCCTTGGCGAGATGGCAGGTCTTGGTCGTGACATTCTTAAAGGCCAGGTCAAAGGTCGCGTCGTCGTTGACGTGCGGGCTTAAGGACGTCATTGGCAAAAGTCAGACGTAACACGCCAATGATTGGCAACTTGGCTGGATTGCGCGAAGCTGGTATTGGCTCGGACAATCAATTTACGCGCCTATTGCATATGAAGAGCCGGGCGCCAACGACGCATAACGGAGAGCAACTCGATGAAAGCCTCGGATCTGAAAATCAAGATCTTTGCAGATGGCGCTGATCTTGCGACCATGAAGGAACAGGCCAAGAACCCGCTCATCAGTGGCTTCACGACCAATCCATCACTGGTGAAAGCAGCCGGCATCACGGACTACAAAGCCTATGCACTGGAAGTCTTTGCAGCGATCCCAGGCAAGCCGATCTCATTTGAAGTGTTCGCCGATGATCTGCCGACAATGGAAGCCCAGGCCCGCGAAATCGCGACCTGGTCGCCGAACGTCAATGTCAAGATTCCGGTCACCAATACGAAAGGTGAAAGCCTTGCGCCTGTGATCGAGCGTTTATCGGCTGCCGGCGTCGTGCTGAATATTACAGCGCTTTATACGGTCGCCCAGGTTCGCGAAATCACGGATGCCGTCCACGCTGACACGCCGTCAATCCTATCCGTATTCGCGGGTCGGCTTGGCGACACTGGTCATGACCCGGTACCGATGATGGAAGAGTCGGTAACGATTGTCGCGGCCAAGCCGAAGGCTGAACTGTTGTGGGCCAGCACCCGCGAAGTCTTCAATGTCATCCAGGCCGACCGCATGGGCTGCCACATCATAACGGCACCTGACAGCGTGATTTCAAAACTCGGCGGCCTTGGCAAAGACCCGACCCAGAACTCACTCGACACCGTCAAAGCCTTCTATGCCGATGCCACAGCTGCCGGCTTTAATATTCCGGTGAAGTAGTAGCTGGAGCTATTACGTCGAGAAAACCTCACGCCACCTTACCGGGCGCCGCGAATGGCTTGTTGTCACCGGCGCCCGCAGCAAACCGCTTGGTACGGTAGTCATGAACGGACACCGGCCCATATTTTGGCGGATTGCCGGGCCCATGACACGTCGGCAAACACTCGACCATCGCATTGTATCGCGGCCCCACGAAATACCCGACTGATAAGCGCCTGGCATGCGCCCCTGCTTCCAACGGTGGCACCGCAACACGGTGCAATGTTGAAACCAGCCGATCGTTGGTCCAGCGCATCAACAAGTCACCAATGTTGAGGATAAACGTGTCCGCAATCCCAGGCGCATCAATCCAGGTGCCATCGAGCGCTTTGACCTGCAGGCCACCCGGAACCGGGTCATTGCGCAGGATCGTCATCATGCCGACATCGGAATGTTCGCCTGCCCGCAACTGCCCAGGCTCGACAGCTTTTGAGAGCGGCGGATAGTGCAGCAAACGCAATTGGCTTGAATGTGTGTCATCAAGAATGTCATCAAACGCTGTCTCATCGAGATCAAGCGACAACGCCAACCCCTGCCCGATCATGCGCATCAGATCTTCCATGCCACGCCAATAGGCCAACATCTTAGGACGGAGATCATCCGGTGCGCCCGGCCAGAGGTTCGGCGCAAAACTCGGATAGCTGGCAGGTCCGGTAAAATACGGCGCATCTGGCACGTCATCCGGACCAATCGCAAAAACCTCTTTGACGTCGGGCGGGCTCTCACCACCGGCCATCCGCACCAGTGTTTCTTCGCCGTATGGAATATAGCCACGGTTCTGATCGTTCTTCGGACGGCGCACCTGCATCTTCTCTTCAAGTGGCAGATCAAAGAAGCGCAACGCCGCCTCACGAAGATCTTCGCCAAGACCGGAGGCCATGTCGTGACCACCAATCACAGCAAATCCAAGCGTCTCGGCTGCATGGCCGAGTTCTTTGGCAATACGTTTGCGGTCGTCCGCGTTTCCGTTGCGGAAATCTGTGAAATCGATAATTGGAATGCTCTGGGACATTGGCGGCTCCGCGAATGGCTTTGGTCAATACTGCCACTTTAGGCACTCAAGCCAAATAGGGAAACACTCAAACCTCAGCCGGCCAGCCAATGCACATATGGATTACCGGTTCGAGCGGCAGGGGCAGCTGCATCATATCTGCCGTCGCTTCATCTCTGAAGCCAGCGATCAGCGCGCATGAAAGTCCCTCTGCGGCTGCCTGCAGGTAAATGTTCTGGGCAGCAGCACCAGCTTCTATGTAGGCATAGCGCCGGCCGCGCGCACCATAAGGCGGCTGCTCGGCAAAGGCCTGCGATGCGGCCAGCATATCAGCGCAAATCGTGATGATGGCAGTCGCCCCGCCAATCCAGGGTTGATCATCCAAAGCTGCCTGCTGCAGCGCACCACGACGATCCCCGCTAAGGTGTAAGGTCAGCTCGCGCGTATCCCCGGATACTTGGTAAGTGCCTGCTGCTACTCCTTCGATCTGGCCTGCGCTCACGAACAACCGCAACGGATGCAGCGCATGCAGCGCATGCGCGGATGGCACCGTCCGTTTGCCGCTCTCGTTCGTGATTCCCTGCGCCGCCCATAACAATTTGTGCAGCAACGGCTGTGTTAGTGGCTTGTCATCAAATGCGCGATCGCTTCGGCGTTTCGAGATCGCATCTTCCAGCGTAAGCTGATCCATATCGCACTTTCCGTTTTGCGTGGCGGCCACTTTGATACCCAAGCCCGCATTTCCAATGATGGAGACGACAATATGCCGACCGCCAAAGAAATCCATGACGACGCGTTGGTCATCGACGGTCTCGTCTATCATTGTGATGGCGACGTCACCGACCTCAAGGCCGGCGGCATCAATGCGCTCAATATCACAACCTGCTTCTTCGAAGCGGACTTTCCCGAAGCCTGCCAGGAAATCTCAAGGTGGCACGGTATTCTAAATGCCCCGGACTCGCCGTGGCTTCAGATCGAGACCGCTGCTGATTTCGATCGGGCCCGGGCCGAAGACAAGATTGGCCTGATCATGGGGTGGCAGAATTCTAGGCCAATCGCCGATGAGTTGCATCGGCTTTATTTCTTCCGCCGGCTTGGCCTGCGGATTATGCAGCTCACTTACAATTTCCGAAATGCCCTCGGTGACGGTTGCCTTGAGCCGGAGGAAGCCGGGCTCACCCTACTGGGTCGAGATGCAATCCGCATCATGAATGAAACCGGCATCGCGATCGACCTCAGCCATGTTGGCCAGCAAACCATGAAAGATGCAATCGAAGCATCGGAACAGCCGGTCTTGATCACCCATGCCAACGCCCGGGCCCTCGCCAATCTTGAACGCAATAAAACCGATGACATCATTCGTATGGTCACTGAGCGAGGCGGTCTCATAGGCGCAAGCATCTATGGCCCGATGTGTTGGGATGGCGACGCAAATCGAAAGCCGACGATCGATGATTTTCTGCGCCACCTTGATCACCTGGTCGAAGTCGCCGGTATCGAGAACGTCGGCTTCGGCACGGATCTAGCAACCGGCGCCAACTATCCGAAGATGGGCTTTGAGCGCACGCATTGGCGACGTTGGGAAGGCATCAACAAGTTCAATCGAGTGTTCGGAGAGGATATCCCATCGCGCTATCTGGCCGATTGCAACAAGCACAGCGATCTACCAAAAGTGACCGAAGCACTGGTCCAACGCGGCTGGTCGACTGAGCACATCCAAGGCTATCTTGGTGGCAATTTCCGGCGCGTCCTCGACAAAATATGGAGCGCAGGTTGCTCCGTTTGAATGTCTTCCAATACCAATCAATCACCAATAGCAACGTTGTAAGGAAATCATTCCATGGCTCGAAGAGCGCGGCGCGGCATGAAGTTCGGCATCTTTATGGCTCCATTTCACAGGCTCGGAGAAAACCCGACGCTTGGCATGGAACGCGATCTCGAGCTGATCGAATGGATCGACCATCTCGGCTTCGATGAGGCCTGGGTCGGTGAGCACCACTCGGCTGGATGGGAAACCATTGCCTCGCCCGAAATTTTCTTGGGCGTCGCAGCCGATCGAACGAAACACATCATGCTTGGCTCCGGTGTCACCAGCTTGCCCTATCACAACCCGTTCATGGTGGCGCAGCGCTTTGTGCAGCTTGATCACATGAGCCGCGGGCGCATCATGCTCGGCTGCGGCCCGGGCGCGCTGCCATCTGATGCCTACATGCTGAGCATTGATCCGGTGACGCAACGCGATCGCATGAATGAATCGCTTGATGCCATCATCCAGCTTCTGAAATGCGAAGAGCCGGTCAGCATGAAAACCGATTGGTTCGAGCTGCGCAACGCCCGCCTGCATCTCGCGCCCTACAGCGATCCGCGCTTTCACATTGCAACCGCAAGCACCATCACGCCGTTTGGCATGATGGCAGCCGGCCGCCACGGGCTTGGCGTTCTGTCGATCGGAGCCGGCATTCCGGGTGGACCTGAGATGCTCGCCAAGCAATGGCAGATCGCTGAAGACACCGCCGCGGAAAACGGCCACACCATGGATCGCAAAGACTGGCGCGTCGTTGTCGTGATGCATCTCGCCGAAGACGCCGATCAGGCATTGCGCGAGGTCCAGAAAGGTGAGCGGCTTGAAACCGTGACCTACTTCGAAGAAACACTTGGCCGCCCACCGGGCCGCTCAGACGAACCGCTGCGCGACGGCGTCAAGATGGGAACGACGCTTGTTGGTGATCCCGAAACCGCCATCAAGGGCATCGAGCGCCTGTTGGAATTGAGCGGTGGCGGGTTTGGCGGCGTTCTGTTCCGCGCACACGAATGGGCCAATCGCGAACAAACCATGCGCAGCTATGAGCTGTTTGCACGCTACGTCGCTCCACATTTCCAGGGTTCGCTCGACACGATGTATGCCTCCAACCAATTCACTAAGGAAAACCGCAAGGAAGTCGTTGGTCGTAATGCCGAAGCCGTGCGCCGCGCTTTTACGGATACTGGCCGCGAAGTGCCGGACGGCTACGAAGCTCGCACGCTCGGCGTCCAGGATGAAAAAAACGACGAAGCAAAAGCCAAGCGCAAACCCAAAAAGAAGTCCTGATCGGCAGAGCGCGAATTCGGCCCTGAGTGAAAGACAAGTCCATGGAATTGATCGGCGAAGATCTGTCAGTGCAGTCCCCGAAATGGGGCCGCATATATGTGCGCAACAAGCGCCCGGCCGGTGTCGAAAAATTCGCACCAGACCGCATTGTCATCATGCAGCACGGCGCCACCTATGGCTCAGCTGCTTTCGACTTGCCATTTGGCGGCATCTCCTGGATGGATTACATCGCGTCCCGCGGCTTTGATGTCTACTGCATCGACCTGCCAGGATACGGCCGCTCCGAACGCCCTGCACAGATGGCAGAGCCAGCCGAAAACAACCCGCCATTCATGCGTACGTCGGATGCAGCCGAATGCGTTGGCACGGTCGTCGACTTCGTCTGCGCTCGACGTAGTGTTGACCGGCTCTGTCTCGTTGGCTGGTCCTGGGGCACCGCAATTACCAGCACTTACACTGCGGGCCACGACGACCGCGTTGAGCGCCTCGCCCTCTATGCGCCTGTATGGGATCGCACAGACTCAAGCCCATCCGCCATTCATGTCGACGGTTCACTCGGCGCCTACCGGACCGTTAATCGCGAAGCAACCATCAAACGCCGCCAGAACGGACTCACGCCAGAACAAGCTGCCAATGTCATGCCGACGGAATGGTTCGAGATGTGGTGGGATGCAACGGCTGCAGCCGATCCTGACGCTGCGCCCGGCACCATCCGAGCGCCCAACGGCGTCGTCCAGGATAGCCTTGAATACTGGAACGTCGGCAAACCGCTTTACGATCCATCAAAAATCACGTCCCCAGTACTGGTTATCGTTGGCGAATGGGACCTCGACACCAAGCCTGATTTGGCGATCAATCTCTACCCACTGTTCACCAACGCGGCATGGAAGCGACTCAGCATTGTCAGCGGCGGCACGCACTCGCTGATGATGGAAGCAAACCGCATGCTGCTGTTCCGCTCAGTACAACAATTCCTCGAAGAACAGCCACCAGGCATTGAGACAACGAACTAGCAAACCCATAAGTTGCCGATGCCATCTTGATCAGCGGTAACACAGCCTTGCGAAACCAATTTCCGTAACGCAGTGTCCACTGATATACCCGAAAGACTAACCAGACTGACAGATCGATCGCGCCGGGCGGTCTTCACGTAAACGGAACCGCTGATCCATGGTCGATATCTCCACACGAGTTTACAATCACAACTGGAAGATCGACCCGATCGTGCGCTCGGTGCTCGACAATGATTTCTACAAGTTGCTGATGGCGCAGACGATCTTTCGGCGCAACATCAACACGGTTGTCAAATTCAGCCTGATCAACCGCACCCAAGACGTACCTCTCGCCAACATGATCGACGAAAGCGTGCTGCGTGAACAGCTCGATCATATCCGCACGCTCAGTCTGTCGCGTGGCGAGTCAACCTGGCTGCGCGGCAACACGTTCTACGGCGAACGACGGATGTTCGATCCTGAATTCATCAACTGGCTCGAAAATTTCCGCTTCCCCGAATATCACCTGGAGCGCAAAGGCGACCAGTACGAACTGACCTTCGAGGGACCCTGGATCGAAACCATGATGTGGGAAGTGCCCGCGTTGGCCGTGATCATGGAACTCCGCTCGCGGGCCGTTCTGATGAACATGGACAAGTTCGCGTTGCAGGTTTTTTACGCCCGCGCCATGACGCGTGTCTGGGAAAAAATTCAGCGCCTAAGTAAACTGCCAGATCTCAGCATTGCTGATTTTGGCACGCGGCGACGCCACAGCTTCCTCTGGCAGGACTGGTGCGTCCAAGCCATGAACGAAGGATTACAAAACCGGTTTCTTGGCACCTCCAACTGCCTGATTGCACTGCGCCGCGAAGTCGAGGCAATCGGCACCAACGCGCACGAACTGCCAATGGTTTATGCAGCCCTCGGATCAGCTGAAAGCGATGAGCAATTGGCAGCTGCGCCTTACCGCGTCCTCGCCGACTGGCAGAAAGACTACGACGGCAATCTCCGAATTATTCTACCTGACACCTACGGCACCAAATCGTTTCTAGATAACGCCCCGCATTGGCTCGCGAGCTGGACTGGCATTCGCATCGACTCAGGTGATCCGGTCGCCAGCGGTGAGGCCGCCATCGCCTGGTGGAAACGCCATGAGCAAAAGCCCGAAGACAAGCTACTGATCTTCTCTGACGGCCTCGATGTCGAAGAAATCGAGCGACTACACACCCACTTTCACGGTCGCATCCGGGTTGGCTTCGGTTGGGGTACATTGCTAACCAATGATTTTCGTGACCTACAAAGCGATCGCCGCCTGGAGCCAATATCGCTCGTTTGCAAGGTCGTTTCCGCCGACGGCCATCCAACCGTCAAACTCTCGGATAATCCACTCAAGGCAGTTGGCCCCGAAGCTGAGATCGAGCGCTACAAGCGCGTCTTCAAAGTGGGTGAGCAACAGGTGCGTGACGTGATCGTTTAGCGCTCAAAGTCCTTACCAACCGGTCGGGGTCATTGCGATGAGACAGCCAAAACCAGACGGCCTGACAATCAAAGTCGATGATCTTAGTGGCAGTGAGATTGAAGATCTGCTGCGGCGACATCTCCAATTTTGCCGCACACAATCACCGCCCGGCAGCGTTCACGCACTGGACATCGATGCATTGCGTAAACGTAGCGGTTTGGTGTTCTGGTCAGCCTGGTTGGACAACAAGGCCGCCGGCTGCATAGCGCTGCAGGAACTTGACCCGCGTCACGGCGAAATTAAATCGATGCACACGTTGACCAGTGCACGCGGTGCCGGTGTTGGCCGGGCGCTCGTTTTGCATTTGCTGGCCGAAGCAAAGACGAGATCGTATATCCGCCTCAGCCTAGAGACTGGCACAATGGCTGGGTTCGAGCCTGCCCGGCGCCTATATGAAGGCTACGGCTTCAAACCATGCCCGCCGTTCGGCAACTATTTTGAAGACCCGAACAGCGTGTGCATGACGAAGGTATTGTAGCCGTCGTCACTGTCGCAATGCGGTGATGTGCTGCTATCGCGCGTACGGCAGATACAATGTCTGGCCAACGCTGAGTTTCGTGCTCGACAGCCTGTTTTCAGTCATCAGCAAGTTAACCGAAACTCCGTGCCGCCGTGACAGATGATAGAGCGTGTCACCTCTTGCAACCCGAATAGCTCGGCCGAAGGATTGCTGCGGCTGAGATGCAGCACGTGTTGGCCGCGCCCGATCATAATTGTCCTGTGCCCGTGGTGGCACCCGAGGCTGCGCGTTTCGCGTCATTGGTTCTGGCGGTGTCAGGTAAGACGGTCCGGAGACGCGCGATGACGAGCATGCAGCGACCGAAAGTCCGCAAATGGCAACAACGGCCAGACGGCTTGAAATACAATTTGTAGAAGGGGCTTGACCAAACATACGAACTCCTAACAACACGCAGAACTGAACGAGTACTGCCGTCAATAGGCGTCCGTTGTGGTTAACGATCCGTTAAACCGAATCACGCGCTGGCCGTCATCCGCAGCACGCAGCGCCCGAGCCTTCCGGGCTCCTCGACGAATTGAGTGGGTGGATCAGGTGTTTTTGGGTGGTCGGTTTTCTGCTTAATCCTGTTGGCAGAGCATTCCCCGTCGATGTGACGGGCGGCGGTCAAGGACGCGCTC
>CAJQQK010000077.1 GCA_905480435.1 uncultured Hyphomicrobiaceae bacterium
TCGAGGGCATCAATTCTCTCGTCCAGGCCGCAAAAGCCAAGGCACGCGGCTACCGAAACAGCAAGACCTTGAAGGCCGTCACCTACCTCATAGCTGGCAAACTCGACCTCAGGCTACCCACTTGAAACGTCGGGTAGCCCGGTATCTGCGTACTTATTTCGTCTAATAGAGCTGCTATAAGGTGATCCGCTGGGGTTGCCAGCCGGTCTCAATAGGCGCGACTGACATGATCCACAACCATCACCGAAGTCTGGCGGGCGCAATGTTTGCGGTCGTGTTGGCAGCCGTTGCGACCAGTAACGCCATAGCCGGCCCGATTGAGCTGCTTCCTGGCCGCTGGACGGGTTGGGGGAAAATGACAATGGATGGTGGGGAGGTTGAGAAAATAAAATGCGTTGCGACCTATTTTAGGGAAGATGGTGGTCGTGAGCTGCGCCATAACCTTCGTTGTGCCAGTACCAACTATCGCATAGATGCAAAAGCCAACCTCAACGTGAGCAGTGGCAAAGTCACCGGACAATGGGAAGAGCGCACCTATTCGACGGGCGGTGTTGTAACTGGTGAAGTTGTCGGTGACGGTATTTCGGTCAACATTGTCGGACAGGCATTCAAGGCGAGCCTCAAGGTGGAAACCTCGAAGTGCAAACAGACGATGAATATTGAGCCGAAAGGTATGGGTGTCGCCCGGATCGCAGTTGATCTTGCCAAATGTTGAATTGGTGCGGTGTGGATCGTGTGATAAAATAATGCTCTGATTACCGGCCTTGGTGGGCCGGTTTTTTCTTGCGAGCAATGGAGTGACCGATGAGCCAGCAACCACCGAGCTTTGCTGATATTGAGGCGGCTGCACAACGCATTGCTGGCCTCGCTGTGCGCACGCCGTTGTTGGAGCATCCGGTTCTGAACGATCGGGTTGGCGGGCGGGCTCTGCTCAAGGCGGAAAATTTTCAACGCGTTGGTGCGTTCAAGTTTCGCGGCGCCTACAACGCGGTCTCGCAGGTTGATCGGAAGCAATATCCAGGCGGCGTCGTCGCGTGTTCGTCGGGCAACCACGCGCAGGGTGTTGCAGCAGCGGCAGCTCTTTGTGACATGCCAGCCGTGATCGTGATGCCGGAAGATGCGCCAAAACTCAAAGTTGAGCGGACGCGGGCATCTGGCGCGGAAATTGTTTTGTACGACCGCGCAACCGGGGACCGGTTCAAGATTGCGACTGATATCGCAGCAGAGCGTGGCGCGGATGTCGTGCATCCATTTGATGACCCACGCGTGATGGCGGGCCAAGGGACGGTTGGTCTTGAGCTGATGGCACAGGCAGCTGAGGTCGGCGCTGCGCCAGATGCGGTGCTCGTGTGCACAGCCGGCGGTGGCTTGCTTTCCGGTGTCGCGCTCGCGGTGAAGGCTGCGCGACCGGAAACCACAGTACATTCGGTAGAACCTGCGCGCTTCGATGATTTTGCCCGCTCGTTGGCGGCAGGCGAACGCCTGCAGAATGAAGCGCGCTCCGGGTCGATTTGCGATGCGTTGCTGGTCGACCAACCAGGCGTTCTAACGTTTGGTGTGGCGACGGAGCTATGCGGGGCTGGCATCGTGGTGACGGATGAGGAAGCCGCAGATGCGATGCGGTTTGCCTTCCTTGAATTGAAGCTCGTTCTGGAGCCTGGCGGAGCGGTTGCGCTCGCGGCACTGCTGACGGGCAAGTTCGACGCCAAGGGCAAGACGGTGGTTGCGGTGCTTTCGGGTGGCAATGTCGATCCAAGCTTGTTCTCACAGATTATCGGGAACGGTGCGGGATGACCGAGCAAAATACAATCGAGCGCAATGCGCCTGCTGATCGCGACGGGGGTACTGGTGGGGATGACCCCATCGTCCAGGTGCGCGGCCTGACCAAGACTTACGGCAATGGTTTTGAGGCGCTCAAGAACATTGACCTGGAAATTCAACGCGGCGAGATTTTTGCGTTGCTTGGGCCCAACGGTGCCGGCAAGACGACTTTGATCAGCGTGATTTGCGGCATTGTGAACGCAACGTCCGGCTCAGTGCTGGTTGACGGGCACGACAACGTTGTGGATTTCCGCGCGGCGCGCTCGCTGATCGGACTGGTGCCGCAGGAACTGACGACAGATGCGTTCGAAACCGTCTGGGCAACGGTGTCGCTCAGCCGTGGTCTATTCGGCAAGCCGTCCAATCCGGCGCACATCGAGAAAGTCCTGAAGGATCTCTCGCTGTGGGATAAGAAAGACAGCATGATCATGTCGCTGTCTGGCGGTATGAAGCGGCGTGTGTTGATTGCGAAAGCGCTCGGCCATGAACCGGCTGTGTTGTTTCTTGATGAGCCGTCGGCCGGTGTCGATGTGGAACTCCGCCGGGCGATGTGGGATGTCGTGCTCGAGCTGCAGAAGTCGGGCGTCACGATTATCCTGACGACGCATTATATCGGTGAAGCTGAAGAGTTGGCTGACCGTGTTGGGGTTATCAATCACGGCGAGATCGTCTTGGTTGAAGAGAAAACGCAGCTCATGCAGCGGTTCGCCCAGAAGCGTTTGACGCTGCATCTGAACGAAGCGTTGTCAGAGATACCGGATAGTTTGACGGATTTCCGCCTTGAGCTCAGCAATGACGGCAACACGCTGCATTACGCGTTTGACGCCAAAGGCGAACGCACGGGCATTACCAAGTTACTGACCGGGTTGCAGGCTGCTGGCATCACGTTCCGCGATCTCGATACACAGCAGAACTCACTTGAAGACATTTTTGTTGATCTGGTCAGGAACGGTGCATGACCTCACACTCCTTCAACAGGCGGACATTCAACTGGCAGGCGGTCTGGGCGCTGTTCAAGTTTGAGATGGCGCGGACGCGACGAACACTGATGCAAAGCATCATCTCGCCGGTGGTCTCTACGTGTCTCTATTTCGTCGTGTTCGGTTCGGCGATCGGATCGCGGATTACGGAGATCGATGGTGTCAGCTATGGCGCGTTCATTGTGCCGGGGCTGATCATGTTGTCGCTGCTGACACAGAGTGTGTCGAACGCGTCATTTGCGATCTACTTCCCAAAATTTATCGGCACGGTCTATGAGATCCTGTCAGCACCGATTTCGTATGTCGAGATCGTTGTTGGTTATGTCGGGGCAGCGGCGCTTAAATCGATCATTCTCGGTTTGATCATCCTCGCGACAGCGTCGCTGATTGTGCCGCTCAAGATCGCGCATCCCGGAATGATGCTTCTGTTTCTGGTTCTGACCGCGGTGACGTTTGCGCTGCTCGGCTTCATCATCGGCATCTGGGCGAAGAATTTCGAGCAATTGCAGGTTGTGCCATTGCTTGTGATTACGCCACTGACGTTTCTTGGCGGCACATTCTACACGCTCGATATGCTGCCGCCGATCTGGCAGAAAATCAGCCTGTTTAACCCGGTCGTCTATTTGATCAGCGGATTTAGGTGGAGCTTTTCGGGGAACTCTGACGTCAGCGTTGGGATCAGCCTCGCGATGGCGCTGCTATTCCTGGCGATGGGCCTCGTGACGGTGTGGTGGATATTTAAAACCGGTTATCGGTTGAAGCAGTAGGTTCCAAGATGCCTGAGACGCTCTATTGTTGGCGCTGCGAGTGTGAAGTGCCGATGTTGACGGATGCGGAGTGGGAGATTGTTCGTCCGCACCTGGCCATCAAGCTCGGAGCATACGTGTTCCATCCCGGATGATCACATTGATCCTCGGCGCTCGGCCCTTTTCATGGCACGTTCGGTTTTGAGGGATATCCGAGACGGAGGCGCAAATGCTTGTTCGACTTCATAGCCAGGCCACGACGACACCCAAAGT
>CAJQQK010000078.1 GCA_905480435.1 uncultured Hyphomicrobiaceae bacterium
CCAAACAAACATTGAGTCGGACCATGACCGCCCTGACGGGCTGTGGATAAGCGGCTTCGCCTTGCGTTCGCCCTGTGGGCTCACTTCAGCCGAAGCCGCCGAAATCGAGCACTGTTACACCACGCCCTGGGACGCGATCAACGCCTGGGGTGGAGATCGGTATGTCGGTGCGGGAATTGCTCGACTGCAAATTGGTCGTGGCGGAGCGGAGCTGGCCGTTTGCTGTTGAGCATGCAGAGGCGATTGCTCGGAATTGGGCGGATGCTCGTTTGCGCAATCCGAAGATGTTTAACGGCGATGTATTTGTGCTGGATCATTGGTCGGTGGTCGATGATGTGTTGTCGGGGGTATCGCTGCCAGCAAAGTTTGCAGCGTATTTGTATTGGCGGGATGCGGGCAACTTGGGCGCCCGATACTCCGAAGCGTTCACGACGGCTGTGGTGGTTTCCAGAGATGGCGGCCTGCTGTTGGCCCGATCCGTTGCCGGGACGCTGAATGAAGGTCTGTTCGGTGCACCGGGTGGACTGATTGATGCGCGTGATGTTGGTGCGGGTGGACGGATTGATGTGGCTGGCGCGGCAGCCCGTGAGTTGCAGGAAGAGACCGGTCTACGCCTGAGTGAGTTGGAGCATCGGTCAGGGTTTCTATTAGCGCATATCGGGGCATATCTGGCCATTGCGAGTGTGTTCAAGAGCGCGTTGTCGGGAGATCGATTACTGGCGCGGGTCCATGATCACCTCAAAGCCCAGGACGAACCGGAGCTGGAGGCGCCTCGTGTCGTCTATGACCGGACCGAACTGGGTCAGCTGGCACTGACGCCGTTTTCCCACTTGCTGGCGCGGCATGTATTGGGCATGTAGTGCTCTCACGGCGCATTGGTCTGTGCAGAATTGATAGGGAGGCTCTCTTGGAGTTCAAATTCCATACGCTGGACGTGTTCACCCAAGAACGGTTTGGCGGCAACCCGCTTGCCGTGGTGCATGGTGCGGACGACCTTTCCACTGAGGCCATGCAGACCATCGCAGCCGAGTTTAATCTCTCCGAAACCGTCTTTGTGATGAAGGCTGAGCAGCCGGCGCATTCTGCGAAGGTGCGGATATTTACGCCGAAATCGGAGTTACCGTTTGCGGGCCATCCGACAGTTGGCACGGCTGTATTGCTGGCGGAGCTGAGAGCAACAGAAGCCGGGGGCGGGCGAGATGCGCTCGTGATGCTTGAAGAGAACATCGGCCTCGTCCGAGCCGGTGTGCGGATCGGAACCGCACCGGGTTTGGTCTCATTTGCAGAGTTTGATGGGCCGAAAATACCGGTTATGGAAACCAGCCTGCCGGACCGGGCAGACATTGCTGCTGCGGTTGGGTTGATTCCAGGTGAGATCGGTTTTGCCAATCATCAGCCGACAATTTTTGATGCAGGCGCGCGCATTTTGTTCGTTCCCGTCGGTTCGCGTGCAGTACTGGCGAAGGCTGGGCCCAACCTCTCCCAGTGGAGCCGCGCACTTGGCGTCCACTCAGATATCCAGGCTTACGTCTATTGCAATCAGCCAGAACAGGGTGATGCACACTATCGGGCACGGATGTTTGCACCCAGTCTCGGGATTCTAGAGGATCCGGCTACCGGGGGGGCTGCTGCGGCTTTTGCAGGCGTGGTCAAGCATTGCGATGATCTGCGCGATGGCATGCACAAGCGCCATATCGAGCAAGGCTATGAGATGGGTCGTCCTAGCCAGATTGAGTTGTCATTGGAAGTTGCTGGCGGGAAACTGACCGGCTTTCGCATCGGTGGATATGCGGTGCGGGTCAGTGAAGGCACGATAACAGTCTGATTGGATCAAATTGCCCGGCCTCCCATGAGGCCTCGTGAGGGCGTTAAGGGGTTGGATACCACCGCAAGATAGGCTATTTATGTCGTCGTTGAAGCCGACGATGGTTTGGCATGCGCGTTGTATGCTCGCTTGATTGCGGTTATTTCGGGGATTTGTTGTGTCACAGGACACCATGCAGCTGCGGATATTTGAACGGACGATGAGCGGATCGACGCTCTCGGCTGCTCGGTCGCGCGCGCTCAATCTCGGCCTCTTGGGCCTCCTCCTTATCAGCCCCTGAGCTTCGGCAGCTTTGGTTTCATAACCGGGCGGGAACTCAGGGGGATCATTCATACAACAACTGAGTGAGTGACGTTTTTTGTGCGCGGGCTTGCTACCGCAAACAGGCCTCGTATCAAACGCTCCTGGTTGTTGGAACATCTCTTTGCATCATTTGAAAATACGTAGGTTGATCCAATGCCTGTTATGCCGATCGAGAAATACAAACAGTTTACACCCATGGCTCTGCCGGACCGGACCTGGCCGGGAGAAGTGATTACGAAAGCGCCTGCGTGGTGCTCCGTTGATTTGCGCGATGGTAACCAAGCGCTGATTGAGCCGATGGGGCCTGAGCGCAAATTGCGGATGTTCAAGGCGCTTTGCGATATGGGGTTCAAGGAAATCGAAGTTGGTTTCCCTTCTGCGTCGGACACTGATTTTGCGTTTTGCCGTAAGATTATCGAAGAAGGCCTGATCCCGGACGATGTGGTTATTCAGGTGCTGACGCAGTCTCGTGAGGAGCTGATCCGGCGGACGTTTGAGTCGATTGAGGGTGCCAAGTCCGCGATCGTGCACTTGTATAACTCAACGTCGACGACGCAGCGCCGGGTTGTGTTCAACCTGGATATGGCCGGCATCACCAAGATTGCTGTTGATGGCGCCAAGCTGATCAAAGAACTGGTGCCAAGCGTGCCTGGGACAAAGATCATCCATCAATATTCGCCGGAGAGTTTCACGCAGACCGAAATGCCATATGCGTTGGAGATCTGTGAGGCAGTGATGGATGTCTGGCAGCCGACGACGGATAACAAGACGATCATCAATCTGCCGGCAACTGTGGAGGTTTCAACGCCGAATATTTATGCCGATCAGATCGAATGGATGCATCGCAATTTCTCGAAGCGCGATTCTGTTGTGCTGTCCCTGCATCCGCATAATGATCGAGGCACTGGCGTTGCGGCGGCTGAGTTTGGTGTGATGGCAGGAGCTGACCGAATTGAAGGCACGTTGTTTGGCAACGGTGAGCGGACCGGCAATGTGGATATCATTACGCTTGGCATGAACATGGTCAGCCAGGGTGTCGATGCGGGCCTGGATATGCGCAATATGCGCGAGCTGCGGGCGACGGCTGAATACTGCAATCAATTGCCGGTGCACCCGCGCCACCCTTATGCTGGCGACCTGGTGTTCACGGCGTTCTCCGGCAGCCACCAGGACGCGATCAATAAGGGGCTGAAGGCTGGTAAGACGGCGAATAGTGAAGTTTGGGATGTGCCTTATTTGCCAATTGATCCAGCCGATGTCGGGGCGAGCTATGAGGCGGTTATCCGGATCAACTCGCAATCGGGCAAAGGCGGTATCGCCTACATCATGGAGACCGAGTACGGCATTCAAATGCCACGCGCACTGCAGGTTGAGTTCTCAGGTGTCGTCCAGCAAATCTCCGATGGCACCGGCGAAGAGCAGACGTCAACAGATATCTGGGCTGCGTTTGAAAAAGAGTATTTGAACGCAACGGCGCCTTATGAGTTTCTGGAACATGTGACGCGTCCGGGATCGCACGCCTCCGAAATTCGCGAACTGACGGCGAAGATGCGCAAATCCGGTCAGGAGCTAGAGCTCGAAGGTAAAGGGACCGGTCCGATTGATGCTTACGTCGATGCGATTGGCAGAGATGCCGGCGTTGATGTCAAAGTGTTCAGCTATTCCGAACACTCAGTTGGCAGCGGAGCTGATGCAACTGCAATTGCTTTCGTCGAGGCGGAAGTCGATGGTCGGCGGCTGTATGGCGTAGGGCGCAGCGCCAACATTGTTTCAGCCTCGCTCATCGCGGTGACATGCGCCGTTAACCGCGTCTTACAGACTGCGGGCAAATAAGACTGACTGCCTGCCAGATTTGTGAACCAATCATACATGTTGCAGCCAATCCGGTTTTCGCTGGGTTGGCTGTTTTCTTGGGGCTTTACGAGTTCGAGATTTGACGTATGAAATGTGTGTTGACTAAGTGGCTGAGAGGCAGGCAAATGGGCATCGTCTTCAGTATGTTATCGATAAGTTGACATCGTCTCGATGTAATTGGGGTAGATGATAACTCGTGACTGAAAATTAAGGTTTGATGAAGCGTTAACCATGTTGGTTTTAGGGTGTGTCGAACAACGATAATTGAGGGTTGAACCGTGGCGGTGCTTAGCGGTGTCGGCAGTGCTTTTTCAGACGATATCTCGATTGACCTCGGGACAGCGAATACGCTTGTCCACGTTGCCGGTCGTGGTGTGATTATTAACGAGCCGTCGGTTGTTGCCATTTCAAACCGCAACGGTATTCGTGAAGTCATGGCGGTTGGGATGACGGCCAAGAAGATGGTCGGGCGGACGCCCGAAGCGATCGAAACGATCCGACCGCTGCGCGATGGTGTGATTGCAGATTTTATTGCAACCGAAGAAATGCTGCGCCAGTTCATTAAGCGAACCAAGACGATGCTGGGCTTTCGGCGGCCGCGGATTTTGATCTGTGTGCCAGCGGGCGCGACGCCGGTTGAGCGGCGCGCTGTCTATGAAACGGCGATGTCAGCTGGTGCCAGGCGGACTTTCATGATCGAAGAGCCGGTTGCTGCATCACTCGGTGCTGGATTGCCGATAGATGATCCGTCGGCATTTATGGTCGTTGATATCGGTGGCGGCACGACGGATATCGCGGTGCTGTCGCTTGGCGGTGTCGTGCAGGCGCGATCGTTGAGATGTGCTGGCAACTCGATGGACGAGGCGATCATCCGCTATGTACGGCGCTATCATCATCTTCGCATCGGCGAGATTAATGCCGAACGGATCAAGATCGAAGCGGGCACGGCGATGGTGCAGCCAGCTGGTGAGGCGACCGAGATACATATCAGAGGGCGTGACCTGCGCCAGGGGCGGCCAAAGAGCATTGTGCTGGGGCCTGAAGATATTGCGTCTGCGTTGGCGGATCCAATTGAACGTATGGCTGAATTCATTCAGCGCTCGCTTGAAGATTTGGCACCAGAAGTGGCAAGCGATATTTGCGAGCGTGGCGTCTATCTGACTGGTGGTGGAGCGATGCTTGACCGTCTCGATGAAGAGCTTGAGCGCCAGGTTGGTATAAAATTCTTTGTGCCAGATAACCCGACGCACTGTGTGATCAAAGGTACGGCATCCGTTCTTGAGACGTTACCCGCGCGCGATCATCTACTGATCAAACCGTAACCACGGAGTGATGGTGCTGAGCATGTCTGGCAGATCCGGCGAAATGATATGCTGGTCCGGTTGGAGATGTGCTGTTTGTCGGAGCATCGCGAATTAACTGAATTTATCGGTGCAATTGAACCATGAGCACTGTCCGGTACGACAGCTATACACGGGGCGCACTGCGGCGCAGCACTGAAGCCGTGAGCGGCCTCCATTTTCTGCTGATGTTTCTAGCGGCCGGCTTGCTGGTGCTCACACGTGTTGATCATCCGCTGGTGGTTGGCTTGCAACATGCCGGACGGCAGATTGCTGAGCCTGTGCTGGTGCGGGTTGGTGATCTCGCGGAGCCGCTGCGGAATTTTGCTCATAATACCAAACGTTATTTTACGGTTGAGTCAGAACTCAGACGGCTCGAACGGGAACTGGCATCGATGCAGCACTTGCTCAAGCGGACATCTAGCTTGGCAAAGCGCAACGATGAATTGAGCCGGCTCGCCAACTTGGTTCGGTCGTCAGCTGTGAGCGCGGTGACTGTCGAGGTTATTGCGGGGCCAAAAGGGTTGTTTTCGAAATCGGTGCAGATTGGTGCGGGCCGTCGTGATGGGCTGCGATATGGTCAGCCGGTGTTCAGCGGTGAAGGCTTGTTCGGACGGATCGCGACGGTTGGTGAACAAACCGCAAGTGTGCTTGTGCTCAATGACATCAACAGTCGTATTGCCGTGGTGGTGGGACAATCGCAAGCGCCGGCGTTGCTGGTTGGCGACAATACGGAACGGCCGCGACTAATCTATGTTGATCAAGGCACTGTCGTGCGTGAGGGTGCAGCGATCGTGACGTCGGGTGCATCAGGGGAGTTTCCGCGCGGCATCAAGGTTGGCAAGGCGATGCGGACTGGCGATGATCTGCGGGTTGCGACAGCTGCGAGCCTGCTAGCTGGCACGTACCTCACCGTTCTGCGTTATGAGCTGCCGACGGCAAACTTGGATGTGAAGGCAGCGCCTGAAAAGGCCTCAAAAGCTGCAACGCAAGTGGACGGCAATGCCGAGGGCAGCGCGCAAGTCGTTTCCAAGTCGGCGAGGGAGAACAAGCGATGAGTGTCATCCTCTCCGTACTGCCGTCCTGCCTCGTGTTGTTGGCCGTTCTCCTTGCAGCTGCGCCCTGGGGTGTCACTGCTGGGGCGGAGTTTGTTCTGCAAGTGATGCCTTACATGATGGCGCATTTGTTTCTGGCACGGGGCAAAGGCTTCGTGCCGTCTCCAGTAATGTTTATTGCGGGCATGATAATGGATGTTGCGAGCAACGGACCGCTTGGGTTCTGGGCGCTGATATATCTGTTTGGTGTCCTGATCGCGCGTCAGCTTCCTGATGGTTTGATGGATACTCGGATGGGTCGGTTTTCAGCGCTGTTGCTGGTGGTCTTTGCATTGGCTGCGGCGCAGGTCGCGACTGCGTCGATCTATCTGCTTAAATGGATTGATTGGCATCCAGTTCTTGCTGGCACTTTGATGGCCGGATTCATAACGTTGCTCATTGATCTGGCTTGGCGTGATCGCTCATTGGAGCGGCCGAGGAACGAGATGGCGCGCGGCGCCGGGAACAGGTCCGCGAATGTTTGAGGCGGGAGGTGGTGCACCGCATGCGGGCCGAGGCGTATTTACGCGACGTGCGGCTGTGGTTGGGCTGGTGCAGATTGCCGGACTTGGTCTGTTGGCAAGCCGGCTCTATCAACTTCAAGTGGTCGATCAAAACCGATATGGCCAACTGGCTGATGCCAACCGCATCAGTCGACTGACATTGGCGCCCCTGCGCGGGCGGATCTTTGATCGCTATGGCGGCATGCTGGCGGATACGGAAGAGTTCTATCAGGCTGTGCTGACGCCTTCTCTTGCGGGTGATGTTGCGCGGGTACTCAATATTTTGGAGCAGATCAGACCAATCGCTCTAGAGGATCGCGAACGCATTGAGCTTGCGATTAAAACGCAACCGCCGAATACGCCGACTATTGTGGGAAGCGCGCTGAGCTGGAAGGAGCTGAGCGCGATTAATCTCAATGCGCCAATCCTGCCGGGGGTTCATACGGAAATTAGTGGTCGTCGATCGTATCATCATGGCGACACGATGGGACGTATTCTCGGTTACGTTGGCAGCGTTGAGCGATTTGCGCTGGATGATGATCCGATCATGCGGTTACCAAGAGCGCGGATCGGTAAGGCCGGCATCGAGCGCGGGCTTGATGGGCATTTGCGTGGTTCGGCAGGATATGCAGTCCGTGAAGTTGATGCGCGTGGGCGCATCGTTCGCCACTTGGAACAGACCGATCCGAAGCGCGGTGGCGATGTTGCGGTGACGGTCGACACGGATCTGCAAGGGCGATTGCTGGCGCGGCTCTCGCGATATCGACGGGCTGCGGCTGTGGTTATGGATATCGCCACCGGCGATGTCGTTGCGATGGGCTCATCGCCAATGTTTGATGTCAGCCGGTTGGCGGATCCGATCAGTACGAAGGAGTGGGACAAGGTGCGCGAGGCGGATGATAACCCGCTCGTCGACCGTTCCATCCAAGGGCAGTATCCGCCAGGCTCGACGTTCAAGATGGTGACAGCTTTGGCGGCGCTGGAAGCAGGCGTGATTGGTCGGTTCGACCAGGTGAATTGCGGTGGCAGCTACACACTTTCCAAGCGGAAATTTCGATGTTGGAACCGTGGTGGGCATGGGCCGTGCAACCTCCATCGTGCGCTGCGTGAAAGCTGCGATGTGTATTTCTACGAAGTCGCGCGGCGAGTTGGTATCACCAAGATTGCAGAGATGGCGCGCAAGCTGGGCCTTGGCCAGGAGTATGCGACGGGCATTTCGCCGATGCGCGCTGGACTGATACCAGACCCGGTTTGGAAACGTGGGCGTTATGGTAAAGGTTGGTTCGGCGGTGAAACGCTGCTTGCCGGGATCGGCCAGGGCTATGTGTTGGCTTCGCCGTTGCAACTGGCGGTGATGACGGCGAGGATTGCATCAGGATTATCGTTGACGCCGACGGTGGTACGACCGCGCGCGCCGGGCAATGATGAAACGCCAGTGGGCCTCGACATCAAGAGCGCGCATCTCAAAGCCGTGCAACGGGCGATGTGGGCGGTTGTCAATGAAGCGGGCGGCACGGGCAAAAATGCGAAGCTGAATGATGCGCGCCTCAAGATTTATGGCAAGACGGGTACGTCACAGGTCGCGCGCATTTCATCACGGGTGTCACAGTACAATCTGCGCTGGAACCTGCGCGATCATGCGTTGTTTGTTGGTTATGTCGCGGATGCGTTGCCGCGATATGCGATTGCTGCGATCGTGGAGCATGGCGGCAGTGGCGGTAAAGTGGCAGCGCCGCTGGTGCGCGCGATTGTCGAAGATACGATTGCCGTCGACCCTGCGGCGCGGCCGGTGTTTGATGTCAATGCCCGCAGCTCTGGTCAAAGAGGCTGAGCCATGAGCCTGGAACGCGCGGGCGTAATTATGAACTGACCATCGGCCAAAAGCTACTGCGTGTGCACTGGGTGTCGCTGGCAGTGATGGCTTTGATTACGAGCATCGGGCTTGCCTCTTTGTACTCAATTGCGGACGGATCATTCTCGCCGTGGGCGGAACGTCATGTCGTTCGATTTCTTGCAGGGCTTGGCTTCATATTACTGATGGCGGTGATCCCACGCGAAGTATGGCTGACGTTGGCGTATCCAGGTTATCTGGTGGCGGTGTTGCTGCTCGCGGCGGTGATGTTTTTTGGCTCAGAAGCGGGCGGTGCCAGGCGCTGGTTGTCGATTGGCGGTGTGACGTTTCAACCGTCGGAGTTTATGAAAGTCGGTTTGATTGTGGCGCTGGCGCGCTATTACCAATGGTGCGGACCACGGATGTCGCAACCCTTGATGGTGATTCCGCCGTTGTGTCTGATCGCAGCACCGGTTGGATTAACATTGCTGCAGCCGGATCTTGGCACGGCTGTACTGCTTGTTGTGCTCGGTGTCGGACTGATGTTTCTGGCCGGTGTGCACATTCTCTATTTTCTCGGCAGTGGGCTATTGGTTGGCGCGATGCTGCCTTATGTCTGGTCATCGCTGCATGACTATCAGCGCAAGCGTGTCGAGGTGTTCCTCAATCCGGAGGGCGACCCGCTGGGCGCTGGCTATCATATTGCGCAGTCGAAAATTGCGCTTGGCTCGGGCGGTATGACAGGTCGAGGTTTCATGCAGGGGACGCAAAGTCAGCTCAATTTTTTGCCAGAAAAACGAACCGATTTTATCTTCACGATGTTTGCGGAGGAATGGGGTTTTGTTGGTTCAACGGTGCTGCTGGTGCTGTTTGGACTGCTGATCCTGATGCTGCTAATTATGGCTGCGCGATGTGTCAGTCCGTTTGCGAGGCTGGTGATTGCAGGTACCAGCGGCATGATTTTCATCTACATGTTTATCAACGTTGCCATGGTGAGTGGGTTGGTGCCGGTGGTCGGCGTGCCGTTGCCACTGGTGTCGTACGGCGGAACGTCAATGATGACGATTATGCTGAGCATGGGGCTTGCGATGTGTGTCTACGTGCATCGCGGCCAAGGCTTTCGAACCGGCCGGTTGGGCATGTTTTACTGACGTGACGACGCGCCTGGTTAGGCCTGTCGAGACTGTAGGCGGTAGCGTTGAACGCGCGGGATCATTTGGTCGGCGGCGACATGTTTTAGATCCGGATTGTCGCTTGCTGTGCAGACAGGATGCAAGGCGAGAATTAGGGCGCCGGCACTGGTTTCCCCCCAGAACCACTCAATGAGTTGGTCTGTCGATGCTGCGCCGCCAGGGCGCATGGCGGCGGCTTCGAGGTAGAAGTTGCGCAGATCTTCCGTCGCAAAACGCAGCGTTGTGGCGGGGTTTCGGTCGGGTGGCGTCGGGGTGCCGTCGTCGTTCAGCAGAGTGCCAAGGAAACGAATGGCATCCGGCAGACTGAGATCGCAGACGCCAACTGTTGATCGGTTGTGAGTTTCGCGGAATAGCGTTTGCCAAGGCGCCAGTTGTTCAGCTTCGGAAAGAACGGACTGGATGAGGTCGGTCTTGTCTGGGCTGGCCGGTTTTGGCAGCGGTATCGGGCAAACCATGCCTTCCATGTTTTCCGGTGCGCCTTGGCCGGGGGCGTCCTTGGCGTAGTCGTCGAGTATGACGGGGCCGTCGGTGCGCTCGAAGAGGGCGAGGACGGTGCGTAGCACATCGCGTTGGAAGGGGGCGTCGTTTGGGGCGCCAAATGGACGGCCAAGATCGAAGGGCACCCAGAGCGCGCGTGGCGGGCGAATGTGCGCCGTGTTTTCGCGTACGAGACTGATGCCCGAAGTTGGGATGCCGGCATGTTCAAGATAATGGGCAATCGCGCCAACGGCACGGGTGCAGTTTGGTCAGACCGGCACGAGCAAAGCTGCGTTGACCTGATCTTCTTTCAGAAGCCCGGCAAGCTGATTGCAGGACGCTTCGATTTCCTTCGGTTCCCAGCCAGCGCCCATGAACGAGTAATGGCAATCAGCAACAGAACCGATTGCATTTTCCGCCTCGAGTTCGCGGAGGCGATCAATGGGAAAGACAATGTTGATGTCTTGTTGGAAGCCAGTGCGGTCAAAGTTGACCGACGCGTGGCTCATCACGAGTTCATCGGCGTTGTAGGCGCCTGGGATGGCGCGGTAACCGGTGTCGCGCAGATTGAAATTGTCCTGACCGGCGGGATGCAGGCCGGCAGTTGAAATGATCGCGACGCGGCGTTTGCTGAGTGGTGGGCCGTCAACGAAAGGCTGGGTGTCGAACTGATATGTGTTCTTGGCAAGCAGATGATTGGCATCGACAGTTGGCAGATCGGCAAGGCGGACCACGGGCGGCTCTTTGAGTTGGATCGCGCGAGAGCAAGTCGGGCGGCGATCTGTTGTGTGATGCCGGAAAGCTTGCACCAAGGCGAGGGTTGTTGCCAAGGTGGTTTGAGAAACATCACCTATAGAGCGAGCCGATATCATGTCACGGCAATTGCACCTCAATCTGTTTACACAAAGCCGCGGGCATCACGAGGCATCCTGGCGGCATGACAAAGCGTCAGAGCTGGCGATGACGGATGTGCGCTATCTGAAGGAGACGGCGCAGAAGGCGGAAGCCGGCCTGTTCGATTCTATCTTTCTGGCGGACGCATTGTCGCTCTGGGCGGATGTCGCGCGGGCGCCGCATAATTGGTTGGAACCGATAACGGCACTTGCTGCATTGGCTGGGGCGACGGAACGGATCGGGCTGATCGCGACGGCATCGACAACCTATAGCGAGCCATACAACCTGGCACGGCAGTTTGCTTCGATCGATCACATTAGCGAGGGCCGGGTTGGATGGAACGTGGTGACGTCGTGGTCGGCTGCCGCTGCAGGCAATTATGGTGACGAGCGGCAGGTGAGCCATGCCGAGCGGTATGAACGTGCTGAAGAGTTCATGGCGGTCGCCAAAGGGCTGTGGGACAGCTGGGCGGATGATGCCATCGTCGATGATCGCGCAAGTGGCAGTTATGCCAAGGATGGCCGGATCCGACCGATCGATCATGCCGGGAAATATTATCGGGTGGCCGGGCCGCTCAATACGCCGCGTGGGCCGCAAGGGCGCCCCGTGTTGGTGCAGGCAGGTTCGTCTGATACAGGGCGCGGGTTTGCGGCCCGGCATGCGGAGGCGATTTTTACAGCGCACATGGAGCGCGATACGGCTGCTGCGTTTTATGCCGATATCAAGGCGCGGGTGAAAGCTGAAGGGCGATCTGTCGATCAAGTTACGGTGTTGCCGGGGCTGTCACCGATGATTGGTGGGACAGAGGTGGAGGCAAATCGGCTGGCGGAAGAATTGAATGCATTGGCTGATCCGGAGGTTGGTCGCAAGCGTTTGTCTGGGCGGTTTGGCGGCTATGACTTTTCTCATTTGGCGATGGACGTACCGTTACGGGTCGAAGATTTCCCTGATCCGGCAACCGTTGAAGCCGCGCGCAGCCGGACGGAGCTGATCGTCGGAATTGTCGAGCGCGAGGGATTGACATTGCGTCAACTGTTGACCCGATTGGCGCAGGCGCGCGGGCACTATTCGTTCGTTGGCACGCCGGAACAACTCGCTGATTTGATGGAAGATTGGTTCACGGGGGGCGTTTCTGATGGGTTTAATCTGATGCCGCCGGTACTGCCGTGGATGCTGGATGTGTTCATTGCCGAAGTGGTGCCAATCCTGCAGAAGCGGGGTATTTTTCGGACGGCGTACGAGGGGACGACGCTGCGCGATCATCTTGGGTTGGAGCGGCCTGGGGATCGGTGGTGATGCTGTCAGTCGAGCTTTGCGTGTTTGGCAGTAACGATGAGGCCGGCGAGCAGGAGCAGGCCGCCGGCTGCGTACCAAGACAGGATGGTTTGGATTTCTGGATAGGCGAGTGCTGAGCCAGCTGTTGCGCCAAGCGAGCTGAGATAGAGTGTCGTCGCAAACAGGAGCCGGCCGCAGAAACTTTGCACAGACAAATATGTGGCGCGGTTGTCATCGCCGAGCAAGGGATGGATGCGGGCGAGGATGTAGGGGCGGGCCAACGAGTCCGGTACCATGCGCAGGAACAGAAGAGCGATGGCAGCTGGATGGTTGGTGATGGCGAGGCAGCCTATCAGGCCGGCCTGCATGGCAAGCGCGAGCATGAATACGCGGCCGACACCGAACTGCTTTTGAAGCGTTGGGGCGAGCCAGCTTGTTGCAACCGAAATCAACATCATTGTGGCGACGACGCTGCCGCTGACGATCGAGGCATCGAGGCCAAGTTTGCTGGCGTTGATGGCTTCTAAGATAAACGGTTGGCCGAAGACAAACGGTACGTGGCTGAACGTGTACATTCCGGCTGCCAGGAAGAAGAGCCATGCGAGCGTTGGTTGCCGCATGGCCTCTGCGACGGCGGCAAATTGAGTTGGTTTTGCGCGTGCGGGTGTGTTCTCGGTTGTGTGGGCGGGTTCTTCGAAGCGGGTGGCAATGATGAGGGCGATTACGGCTGCGACGGCTGTTGCGAGGAACGCCCACATCGGCGCGATGGCGCCAAGTAGGCCACCTAAGACTGCCGACAGTGCAAGGCCGGTGAAGCCGAAGCGCCAGGCACGTTGTTCGTGTGTTTGGATTTCGTGCGCGCGTTTTTCGCGGGTGAGCGATTCATAGAGCAGCGACGTATCTGTGCCCGAGGCAAAGGCGGCACTTGCGCCGAGTAGAATTTGGGCTAATGCGAATACAACGAAGGTGTCGCCGAAGCCTAGAAGGAGGGCGCCGAGGATCTTTACGGCGACAGCAATGATCAGTGTGACGCGACGTCCGAGACGATCGGACATGTAGCCCGATGGCACCTCCAGCGCGGTTGTTGAGATGTCGTAGATGGCCGCGAGCAAGATGGCTTCTGCGGCAGAAAGTTCCTTTTGGAAATAGAGAAACCAAATCGCCTGCCAGAACAGCAATGACCGGAAGAATTGGAACCACGGATAGAGACGAATGTTTGATGGCAATGTGGTGGTCCCAGGTCGTTCGACGTGGCTACGTGATCGCATCAATGATGCAACATCAGGGTGGGGAAGCCTAGTTGGTGGTCGATGAAGCGCACATCTAACTTACAGGCGTTTCCACGTGACCCAAATGTAAACAGCGCTGTGCCGTTGCGAACCCGTCGTCAGTGTGGCTGCGATAGAGCTGCTCGATATCGGATAGTTGATATTGGCGGTCATCCGGCTCGGGATTGATGGGTGACATGGGTGGTGGGCAGTTTCGGTGGCGCCTAACGTTCTCTCTTGGTTTGTAGAACTGGAGGGTTACAGCTTGGCGGCGAATGGTGACGGGTTGCTTGAGGGGCTGCGCATTGTTGAAGGTTCGGCATTTGTTGCGGCCCCCCTTGGTGGCATGACACTGGCGGCGCTCGGCGCTGACGTGATCCGCTTCGATGACATTCATGGTGGGCTTGATAGCCGCCGGTGGCCGGTGACCAAGGAGGGCGTCAGCCTTTATTGGGCAGGTCTCAACAAGGGTAAGCGGTCGATCGCGATTGATTTGCGCAGTGGTGCTGGCCGGGAGCTTGTGGCGGCTTTGGTTGCAGCGCCTGGGGCGGATGCCGGGATTTTCTCTACGAATTTGCCGGCGCGCGGCTGGCTGGCCTATGAGGCGCTCGCAAAGGGACGCGAAGATCTGATCATGTTGGCTATTTCGGGTGCCCGTGATGGTAGTGCGCATGTTGATTATACGGTCAATTCGGTTTGTGGCTTTCCTTTGATGACGGGGCCGGTTGGTGGGCAAGGCCCGGTCAATCATGTGTTGCCGGCCTGGGATATTGCGACAGGGTATGCGGCGGCGACGGCGCTGCTCGCAGCAGAGCGGCATCGGACGCGTAAAGGGCGCGGGCAGTTGGTCAAGCTTGCGCTGCAGGATGTTGGCCTGTCCGCGACGGCGGCGCTTGGGTATCTCGGGGAGGCTGAGGTCAATGGTGTTGAGCGCCCACGATATGGCAATGAGGTTTTCGGAACGTTCGCGCGTGATTTTGCGACGACGGATGGCCGTCACTTAATGATCTGTGTGTTCACGACGCGGCAACTGAATGCGTTGGCGACGGCTGGTGGACTGACGGAGCAGTTTTCAGAGATTGAGAGACGGCTGTCGGTTGATTTGAAGGACGAGGCGCATCGCTG
The DNA here is from genome assembly GCA_905480435.1 of uncultured Hyphomicrobiaceae bacterium. Classification (GTDB taxonomy): domain Bacteria; phylum Pseudomonadota; class Alphaproteobacteria; order Rhizobiales; family Hyphomicrobiaceae; genus CAJQQK01. Next base: position 14,983 of record CAJQQK010000078.1, read on the forward strand.
GAAGGCGCGCGGCGAATTGGCAGCCGTGATTGAGGCATGGATTGGAGCGCTGACACTTGATGAGGCGTCGGCTCAGTTGCAGGCAGCCGGTGCGTTGTGGGCGCCTTATAAGACGGCTGGTGAGCTGGTTGCAGGTGATGCACTTCTGACCGAGAACCCGATGTTTCAACGTGTGGAGCAGCCGGGCGTTGGCGCGATGTGGTCATCGGCGTCGGTGTTTGAATTCGCGGATGCGGAGCGATTGCCAGTGCGGCCAGCACCGCTGCTTGGTGAACATACCGATGAGGTGTTGGCCGGCGTGCTTGGTTTGTCTGATGGGCAGATCGGGAAGCTACATGATGATGGTGTGGTGCGTGGGGCGGAGGCAGTAGAGACGGGCTGAGAAGTTGGTGTTGTGAGGATTGTGAGTGCCTGTGCGACGCAGATTGACGACAGCTTCTAGGCTTGGAGAGAAATGGAGATTTTGGTGCTTGTCGTGCTGGGTCAGCTGCTGCGTTCAGGGGGAGGCAGTGCCTGCAAAATGGCGATGTTACAATTCACTAAAGAACTGTAACAAAAATCGACATGCTGCTTTGATGCTAACTGCTTGAATTCATTTGAATCCGCACACGTCGCGAAACGCGAAATGTTACGATATACCCAGTTTTGTAACATGGTATTCCCCGTCATGTCAGTAAGCGGGATTGCTGCCGGATCCAAACACTCACCATTCTCTCCACTCGTCAATCTCGTGGACGAGAGATTTATGGGCTCTTCGCTGTTTCAAGTGGGTAGTTTGAGGTCGAGTTTGCCGGCGATGAGGTATGTGACGGCCTTGAGCGTCTTTCGATTGCGATAGCCGCGTGCCTTTGCTTTGGCGGCTTGCACGAGGGAGTTGATGCCTTCGATGAGGCCGTTGGCGATGTGGCTATCGAACCAGGCGAGGACGCCCTCGCGATGCCGATCTATGGTAGCGGCGACGCGCTTCATGGGCTCAAGGCGCGAACGACGCGCCCAAGAGTACCATCTGTCGAGGAACAACTCTGCCCAGCCGCG
>CAJQQK010000079.1 GCA_905480435.1 uncultured Hyphomicrobiaceae bacterium
GATGTAGGAAGCGCCAAGGCCGGCCTCTTTCATGGCGTTGGTGCCGCCATGAAAGCGGACGAAATCATTGCCAACGATACGATCAATGCGGATGACTTCGGCGCCCATCAGGCTCAGTTGATACGAAGCAAACGGGCCGGCGACCACGTGGCTTGCATCAAGAACCCGGATGCCTTTGAGGATTTGGTTTGTGCTCATGATGGTGCTCTTTTTCGCTCACGGGCCTGCTCGCCCGCTAAGGCGGGCTGGCCCTCCGCGGGGGCGGCGCTTGCGCCGGGTCGCTGGGACAGCTTCCAAGAGGGAGTTGCCGGAGGGTTGGATTCTTCAGTTCGACCGACCATGCGCCAATTGCACCTAAGCGTCGAGCAGGTCGGCGATACCGGTGAGGTTTGAGATCTCGTGAGTTGGAGGGTAGATCGGATCGAGAACCTGGTCAGAGTGGCGGTTGGACCAGATGCATCTGATGTCAGCTGCGATCGTGCCCAGCACATCGTTGGCGCTGCCTGCGACGTGGACTACGTCTTGTTTAGCGATGCCGAGGACTTTGGTTGGGAGATCGTATACGGCGGGATGCGGTTTGTAATGGCCGGCGGTTTCCGATGAGAGAATGTGATCGAAGGCGTTGTTTGCAAAATTGCCCGCGACGGCCTCAAGCATGTCCTGGTCGCCGTTGGAAAGGATCGCGGTTTTGTAACCTTTGGCCTTGATGGCGGCGATCGCAGGGTCAGCATCAGGCCAGGGGCGGATGGCATCCCAGGCGAGTACCAGAGACCAGCGCACGTCGGGTGAAGGCGTGAGACTATGCCGACCGAGGCAATAGTCGAGTGCCATGGCTGAACAGTCACGGAAGGGTGTCCGGTCTTTCTGAAGCGAGTTGCTGGTAGCTGCGCGTTCCATCTGCTTGGTGCGCCACAGGCGTACGAAAGCGATTGCCGTTTCGTTTGGAAGGCCGAGGGCGTTCTGCACAGTTGGCACAAGCCCGCCTTCTATGTCGAGCAACGCCATGTAGACGTCAAAGGTGACTAGTCTTGCTCGCACCGTATTGTTCCTCATTGTGCCGGGGCCTTCGGAGAGATGGACCCCGGATGGGGAACTCCTTCTCCGAGCGTTACTTGAACGCTGGCATGACTTCCTTGGCGAACAGTTCCATGGAGCGCAGAACCTTGTCGTGAGGCATATCGCCAAACCAGCAGCTGGCATTGAAATGGTCGATACCCATCGCTTCCTGGATGGCCTCGATTTTGGCGATGCACTGTTTCGGGGTGCCGACGACGAAGTAGTTGTCCAGCAAATCCTGGTCGGTTGGCTCTTTGTCAAAGGGGACGGCGATCGCGCGGCCTTTTTCGACACGCTCTAGGCCTTGGCGCAGGCTCAGCGTAACGCGCATGTTCCAGCGGGCCTGCTCAAGGACAAAAGGCAATTCAGATTCGTCATTGGTGACATAGACCGGGCGCTGGGTGCTGATCCGGATCTTTGATTTGACATCGGCTGGGATGTCCATTTCGTCGTAGCTTTTTCGGAATGCGCGGAGGCGCTCCAGAGGTATGCCGAAGCCGCCGGAGACGATGTTAAAGCCGCGTTTGACAGTTGCTGCGATTGAATCCGTGCTCTGGCCAACGACCCAGATCGGGGGGCGTGGCTCTTGGATTGGTAACGGGAAAACCGATGTTTCGCCGAAGCTATAATGCTTGCCATCGTAGCTGAATGGTTTGCCTTTGAATGCCTCTAGAATGACATCGACGGCCTCGTCGAAGCGTTCGCGGCTGTCATCCAGTGAAAGGCCGAGACGCTCGAATTCATAGGTTTGGTAGCCACGGCCGAAGCCGACATCAAGGCGACCGCCGGAGAGAACATCAGCGGTGGCAATTTCTTCGGCGACGATCAGCGGATGATGTAGAGGCAGGACGACGACGGCGGAGCCAACACGGATACGTTCGGTAACGGCTGCGAGGTGGGTCGCATACTGCAGTGGTCGCGAGAGATAACCGTAGGTCGAGAAATGATGCTCTGCGCACCAGATGCTGTCGAAGCCGAGTTTGTCGGCGTGTTTGGCGATATCGATACCACGTTGAAAGACTTCCCTGTGGCTTTGGGCGCTGGGTGACTGGAGCAGCAGAAAGGTGCCGAATTCCATGGATTATCCTCCGAAAAGTTCCTGGCGCGGTTCGATAGTGCCCGAGCGTTTGAGGCAAGACTGGCGTGCAATTTGGTTTGTGTACATCGAAAATCGCTGAAATAGCCGGATAGTGAGCGAACTATTCCAAGGTTGATATTGAGAGAACTACCTCGCTATCGCGGCCCGAGTTTTATGCCTGTCATATTTTCGTAGAGCTTAATGACAGAGGCGCCGTCTTCCTTTGAATATCCGGCTGCGCGAGCCATTTGATAGACTTGCTGGCTGACATTGGCGAGGAGGAGTGGGACGCCGAGCTCTTTGGCGAAAGCTGTTTCGAGTTCCTGATCTTTGTAGGAAATGTCGATGGTGCCGCCCGGTGTGAAGTCCCCAGACAGCATCCGCGGTACGCGATGCTCCAACGCGAAGCTGGCTCCGGTGCTGACACGGACGACGTCGTACATCGTTTTCGAATCGAGGCCTGCCTTGGCGCCCATTGCAAATGCTTCTGCGATGGCGACGGTGTTGACCTGGATCAGCATGTTGTTGACGAGCTTCATGGCCAGGCCCTGCCCGATTTCTCCGACGTGGAAGATGTTAGAAGACATCGCTTCGAACGCGGGCCGCCAGCCGTCGATGGCAGCTTTGTTACCACCGCATATGACCGAGAGCTCACCCGTTGCGGCGCGCGGCGTGCCGCCACTAACGGGTGCATCGACCATGGAAATAGATTTTTCGGCGAGTGATGCATGGAACCGCTTTGTGGCGGTTGGATCAATCGTGCTCATCATCGCGACTGAATGACCAGATTTGGCGGTCGATGTGAGGCCGTTGTTGCCGAAAATAATGTCCTCTGTTTGCGCGGTCGTTTCTACCATTGTGACCGTGCGGTCGGCCTGACTGCCAATTTCGGCGGGCGTACTTGCTGCGATGGCGCCCTGAGCGATGAGGGGCTCCATCCGCGTTTGGTCGATATCGAGAACAACGAGTTTGTTGCCAGCCTTCAGGATGTTGGCTGCCATGCCTCCACCCATTGCGCCTAGTCCGATGAAACCAATTGTTTCGCTCATGATGCTATTCCTTGCTGGTGCAGTGGGCTTTCAGCATGACGTGCCCTACGGTCGGCTCGGCCTGTAGGTGTCGGTTGATGGACCGCTGGAAGATTTACTAAGTCAAAGTTAGAAAGCTGAGACTGTCAAACGCGTGCGGCGTGTCATCCGTCCCTTGCTGTACCCGGCTCGACAATCGAATTAGTCTTGGAAAATTCTGCAGATCGTTCAACGAAGCTGGGTGCCGCCATGAAAATTGAGAACATCACCGCTTATCCGCTGTCATTTGCGATCCCGAAGGAATTTCAGGTGACGCTTGGCATTGGCAGCACGATCAAGCGGGATTGTGTGCTGGTTAAGGTTGAGACGTCGGACGGGATTGTCGGTTGGGGTGAGGCGCATGCAGGCCGGGCACCGGGTGCGGTTGCGCAGCTGGCAAACACAACGCTGCGTTCCTTGGTGAAGGGCATGGAGGCGACCGATGTAGTCGGCGTTTGGGACCGGATCTACAAGATGCAGCTGGCGAGCCACGGCATGGGAGCTGCTACGGCGATTGCGATGAGTGGCATTGATATGGCGTTGTGGGATATTCGCGGCAAGGCAACTGGTTGGCCGGTTTATAAGTTGCTTGGTGGCAGTTCGAAACGGCTTACGGCCTATGCAGGGGGGATCTCGCTTGGCTATCAACCGCCGGAAGATCTGGCAGATGAGGCGCAGGGATTTGCCGAGGCGGGATACAAAGCAATGAAGCTCAGGATCGGAGATACGCCGGCGAATGATATCGCGCGTGTCGAGGCTGTACGAAAACGGCTGGGCGACGATGTCGATATTCTGACAGATGCGAATGCGGCTTATTCATTGAGTGATGTGCGTCGGGTGATGCCGGTGCTGGATGCTATGAATGTCGGTTGGCTGGAGGAGCCGTTTCCGCCACATGATCACCGTCTCTACCAGGAGGCGAGAAGCTTTGGACGAACGCCGCTGGCTGCAGGTGAGAACCACTACACGCGGTTTGAGCTCCATAGGGCGCTTGAGGACGGTGTCATCACAGTGTTTCAGCCGGATGTGTCTAAGACTGGTGGTATCACAGAAGGGCATCGTATCGCTGCGATGATTTCGGCGTGGAAACTGTCATTCAATCCGCACACGTCGCTGACTGGATTGAACGTAGCGGCCTGCCTGCATCTCCTGGCCAGCGTAGACAATGCGGGGTATTTCGAAGCGGACTTGTCACATTACAATCCGTTCCGCGATGAGCTCTGCAACTGGCAAGCAGTGGTTGGCGCTGACGGCACGATTGCGCCACCGGAAGGACCAGGGCTTGGAGTGGAAATTGATGAAGCTATGCTCGCAAAGTTCCCGGTGATTGATGGGCCTGGTTATGTGTGATCGTGCTTTAATGCAGATAAAGAGGACCGTGCCATGAAATTTACGATCAATGTTGAATGCACACCAGCGGAAGCACGGGCATTCTTTGGACTGCCGGATGTGAGCGCCGTCAATGACATGATTATGGACGGTGTTGCCAAGCGGACTGAGGAGAGTCTGGATGCGTTTACCGATCCGCAGAAGTTTTTCGAAGCTGCTATGTCCGGTGGTCTTGGCAATATGGAAGCCATGCAAAAGGCGTTTGCTGCCATGGTGGCTGGTGCGGCGAAGTCCTAGAGCGGAGTAGGTCTAGGTGGAATCGTATTTGAGCTCTGATGGCCGCTCTAGATTTTTTCTCTCACGGCTATTCCTCGTTATCGCTCAGGCCTGCGAGGGCGTGGGGCAACGCACCGGGTCGCGGGCGCTCCCTTTGCGTGCTTCCGTTTAAGTCAAATATTTCTAACTACGAATTTTTCATAGGATGAGGCTTGTCTCAAGAGATATGTCGCCGGTGCGTTGAGGTCGCTGTGGTTTCTATGCATCAACCTGAGCACTTGTCTATGAGACTGTAATGGTTGTTGTTTTGCTGTGTATCGCTCCGGTGTAGAAAGAGTTGTTTCAATTGGAGGATATGCCGATATGACCGTGCGGTCCGTATTACCTAGTGTTCTGGCAGGCTTGATCTGCGTTGCCACCGTTCTTGCCTTGACGACGCCTGCTGATGCAGCGAGGCGCAGAGGTGGCAAAGTCTGTATGGCTGATCATTTCCACTACGGTTCGAGCTCAGGTGAGCGAAATAAAAAACGCGCACGTCGTGAAGCTATTGCGTCCTGGGCCGGCTTCACCGCGTTTGAATATGGCAATGCGTGGGCGAGGTTCAGGTTGGCGCGGAGCAAGGTTGTGCGCTGCTCGCGTTCGGATTCTGGCTGGGGTTGCAGCATAGAAGCGGTGCCTTGCCGTCGGCGCTAGAGCACGTCGCATTTAATCGAATCCTTAAATCGCCCGAAGATTGGGCGTTTTAAGGCGCATTTTGAATCTGTTAAAACACGACATGCTGTAGAGCCAAGATAGCAGAATTATGTTCCGCAAAAGGTTTGATAGGGAGTATCGTCGTTTGGTGCGGGTTCAGCGTATAATTGCTGGCCTTCTACCTCGACGTATGGGGCTCGGACGACGGCCAGAAGCGCGTTGAACGGAGCAAGATCGTCTGATTCTGTGGCTGCGGAGAGCGCTTCTTCGACTTTGTGGTTGCGGGGAATATAGAGGGGGTTGATGCGGTCCATGGCGATCGCTCGATCTTGTGGCGATAGATCTTCGCTTGCTAGCCGAATGCGCCATACCTCCAGCCATTGAGTGAATGCGGTATCGTCGCTGAATAGTGCTCTCGCTGGTGTTTCATCGCCAATCGACGCTTTGGACAATTGCCGGAAGACATTTGCGTAATCGGCATTTTGCCCATCCATGGCAGCGAACAACTCGTTGACTAGCTCCAGATCGCCGTCCAGCTCAGTGGTCAGACCTATTTTTGTGCGCATCCCAGCAAGCCAATGACGCAGATAAGTTTCGGGGAACGTATTGACCGCCTCAGTCAGGAGTTCTGTTGCACGATCCGTATCCGGGGCGGCGATGCTGAGCAGCGTTTCGGCAAAGCGTGTGAGGTTCCACCGTGCGATGACGGGTTGGTTGGCATAGGCATAGCGACCCTGGGCATCGATGGAACTGAAGACCGTGTTGGGCGCATAGTGGTCCATGAATGCGCATGGCCCATAGTCGATCGTTTCACCCGAGATGCTCATATTGTCTGTATTCATGACGCCATGAATGAAGCCGATATGCATCCAGCCGGCGACAAGTCTGGCTTGTGCTTCGGCGACAGCTTTGAAAAGAGCGAGGTACGGGGATTCGTCGTTGCGTGCTTCGGGATAGTGCCGATCGATGACGTAGTCTGCGAGCTGTTTGATTTTTGGCCAGTCTTTGCGAACAGCAAAGAACTGGAATGTGCCGACACGAATGTGGCTGGCGGCGACGCGCGTAAGGACGGCGCCGGGCAGAGGCGCTTCGCGCATGACCGGCTCGCCGGTTGATACAGCCGCAAGTGCTCGCGTGGTTGGGATACCGAGCGCATGCATTGCCTCGCCCATCAGATATTCTCGTAAGACCGGTCCGACGGCTGCTTTGCCATCTCCGCCGCGAGAGAATGGTGTGCGCCCCGAACCCTTCAGTTGAAGATCGCGGCGATTGCCTTGTTGGTCGATCAATTCGCCGAGCAGCAGCGCGCGGCCATCGCCGAGTTGAGGTGTAAAGCCGCCGAATTGGTGGCCGGCATAAGCTTGCGCGAGAGGTGAGGCGCCCTCAGGTGTCGTGTTGCCAGCGAAGATTGCGGCACCAGTGTCAGTTTTTAAAGCATCGCCGTCGAGCCCGAGTTGGCTGGCCAAATCGTGATTGAATGCGAGGAACTTTGGCTCGGGAACCGGATCTGCCTTCCAGGGGGCATAAAATCCTTCGAGGTCACGTGCATATGTGTTGTCGAAATTGAAATGCGGCGCGGCGGGCGTGTGAATGTTCATGACTTTATCTCTGGCGGGCAGGAGCGGCCAAACTTGGCGCTTTGTCTGGCGTTTTACAAGGTCGTGTCTGGATGTGCCACTCGATTTGCAGCGCGTCGGGTATGCGCACGGTCTGGAACTCTCTACAGAGATGGGCTTAAGGACTGATTTTAGCAAGTTGGGGGCGAAATGGCGATTGCAGACGAATCGCAGGCGCGTGCCGGCGAAAAGTGCGAGCTGTGCTCCGCTGCAGGTGCCAAAGAGGCTTATGCTGTACCGCACAGTCCGCAGGAAGGGGCGGAAGCGCACGTTTTGCTATGCGGAACGTGTTGTGCCCAGGTCGAATCGGACGCGGTGCTGGACGTGCATCACTGGCGCTGCCTCAATGACAGCATGTGGAGCGAAGTTCCGGCCGTCCAGGTTGTTGCGTGGCGGATGCTGCAACGATTGAGCGCTGAAGACTGGGCACGGGACCTCATCGAAATGCTCTATCTGGAAGATGAGGTCTTGAGTTGGGCACGGTTGGGCGTGCCGACTGTCGCTGAAGATGACGACGATGTTGTCCGCCATGTCGACAGCAATGGGGTTGAATTGACGTCCGGAGATGCGGTGACGCTGACCAAAGATCTCAATGTGAAAGGCACCAGTTTTGTTGCCAAGCGAGGTACTGTGGTTCGCGGAATTCGGTTGGTTGCCAGCAATGCCGCACAGATCGAGGGCCGCGTGAACGGCCAGCAGATCGTGATCCTGACGGAATTTGTGAAGAAGTAGATGGGAGTTCTACGCGTTTGTCTGATGCCAGTTCTGGGCAAGGCGGCGTGCCTGAAACCAGAAAATGACTTCTGATACAGCGTCGATTTGCTCTGATTTTTCGGTAGATACCATGCGGCCGGAGTAAACGCGCAGTTGGTTGTTGGGAGATTGCGGGTCGGGTGTGGTGAGCCACAATGGTTCAACTTTCCAAGTGACACCGGCAGTAGCCATCGCTTCGGAGGTCGCAGCTTTGATGCTGTCGAGATCAGTGATGTTAGATGTCATATGGCAGGTCTCATTGGGAGGTTGTTGGCAAGTTGGGCTGTGTCAGGCGATAGCGTCTGATGGGATATAGGAGATTTGAAGAAGGATGGGAATTGGTGCCTATTGCGGCAGGTATTTTAGGTTTGCGCATAGGCTGATTGGCCGTCATTCAGTTTACCCTATTGATTTGACGCAAATTCGGTTCATAAATCATCCCCTACTGTGTCTCGTGGAAAGTCGGACTGCCGCTGGATGCTGTTTTAGCGAATAACTAATTTCAGGAGAATTTCATGGCATTGCGTATCAATGATGAGGCGCTGTCAAGCGACACCCGGTTTTGACCCTTTTGCGCCACGAAGAACTGACCCACCTTTCGTCGTAGGCTAGGCTTTCGTCGGTTTGGATTTGGTTGCCGATGCTGGCTTGCTGAGCAGGCCGCTGCGACGTTTTTCCTTGAG
>CAJQQK010000080.1 GCA_905480435.1 uncultured Hyphomicrobiaceae bacterium
CACTCCACACGTCGGCGCAGATTACATGTGGGTCGGGACGGAAAAGCGGGCTCAGCAGGGGGTCGAACAAAAAAGCCAATCCCTCAGGGTAGCAGAAGGCACTGAGACCGAGGTTACCCACTCAGTTCGTCGAGGAGCCCACTTCTTTGGTAAAAAGAAAGCCTGATTTTACCTCTGCGTTGTTACTCCGGGAATGCCTCCATGATCATCAAGCAGCACAAAAACTTCAAAATGCAATCCGGCACCTTGTACGGTATTGCAGGTGGTGTGTTCGGACTGGCGACGATCGGATTTATGCTCCAAGCGCAATTCGCACCTGAAACCTACCCCAGCTGCTCAGAGCGCTATGCCCAGGCTGGCATGTTCGCACTGGAGCGCTCATCCGGCTCACTTCTTGGAGCGGCCGAATTGCAAAGCAAACTCGCGGGCCGTGAATGGGGCGTACTCCACAACATTGCGATTAAGCCAGACAACACCCCGCAGGCCAAAGTCGCCATGACTGTAAAATTCCAGCCCGGCGGAAAAATAGACAAAAAAACCCGCCGCGCACCAAGTGGTGTTGGCTTCAAATGGCGCCCCGGCTATCTGCGCAATGCGTCTTCTGCATGCCTGTCTTATGCTGTGCGTCTTCCGGAAAAATTCAAATTTGGTCACGGCGGCACATTGCCTGGTCTATTTGGCGCATCGAAAACTGCCAGCCCAGACGATGCTGCAGCATTTTCAACCCGGATGCGTTGGCTCGGCGGCGGCAAAATCGGCGTCCAAGCAATCACTCACGACCACCGATCAGGTCACTTGATAGCCCTGCCAGACAAGTGGTTAAAAATTCCGCGCGGCCAATGGGTCCAAATAGAACAAGAGGTCGTCCTCAACTCACCGAGTCAGAACGACGGCACACTACGCATTTGGATCGACGGTCAACTGCACCTCAATCTCGGTGCCCTTGTTTTCCTCAAAAAGCCTGGTACAGGCTTCAGCGGCGTAATCGCCGACACACACTATGCTGACAGCGCTATGGAATGGGTCCCGGCACCGGCTGCAACCGAAGTCAAACTGTCACCAATGATCGTGCGTTGGAACTAGAATATCCGTTTTGATCAAGGCACAATATTCAATCGCACCATCTGCAGGCACCGCTCACGTCTGGCTAAGCGATTGAATGCTCGCAAGCATGTCCTCTGAAACGGCAACGCCATTGCGCGATGCAGCTTCGCGCAGTGCAATACGGCGCGAACCCGGAATACGTGTCGCCGGATCATCGCTGATCAGGCCGCACATCAGTCCCATCCGGTCAAGGAATGTGTCACGGCCGGCAAATGCTTCCGGATCTATCCCGATGAGCAACTGGCCAACGCCTGGCGGATCCCCCTGATCGTCGAAAAATGACGTTGCCTCGAATGCAAAATTCGCACCCGTCAGCGCGACCGACAACACTTCAACCATGAAGGCCAGAGCCGCCCCTTTGGCCCCACCAATCGGTATGAGTGTGCCAGCAAGTGCAGCTTTCGCATCTGTTGTCGGCTGTCCATCGGAATCCGTCGCCCAACCTTCAGGGATCGCCTCGCCAGCTTGGGCCGCCGTCAATATCTTGCCGCGTGCAACCTGCGACAGCGCCAGATCGACGACCGCTGGCGGTGCATCGCGTTGTGGTGCGGCGAACGCGATCGGATTGGTCCCATAAAGCCGCTTACTTCCCCCCCACGGCGCCATCGCATCCGGTGTGTTCGCAAACGCCAACGCTATAAGGCCCGCATCAGCGAGCCGTTCGACATGCCGCCCCATTGCACCGCAATGATGTGATCTGCGAATACCGACAGCTGCGATACCGCTCACGCTGGCGGCCTCGGGCAGTTTTTCTATCGCAAGGTTGAACGCTGGATACGCAAAACCGCTTGCAGCATCAATCATCAGGCCGCCAGGCCGATCACTTGTAAGAACCGGGTTTGCAAACCCGTCAACTTTGCCGGCTCGGGACTGCGCCGCATAGCTCGCAATGCGCGACAGCCCATGCCCCTTTTGGCCATCGACCTCGGCTTCAACCAGCGCCGTCGCAACCGCAATCGCGGTTTCCTGTGACGTACGCGCGGCGACAAACACATCGGAAACCCGAGCTATTAGTTCCTCAACCGGCACCATAACTGGATTACTCATTATCATCATTCCTTCAGATCGCGATTACAGTGCAGCCGAACCAACCGTCATGCCGCCACATACATTAAGCGCCTGCCCCGTCGTAAAACCTGCTGCATCAGACAGGAAATACGCCGTCGCAGCCGCTATCTCTTCCGGTTGACCAAACCGCGCCATTGGCACGCCACCGGTAAGCTTCGCACGCGCTTCGGAGCCAGGCGGGCAGCTCTCTCGGATCATATCCGTCTCAATCGGTCCTGGCGCAATGAGGTTTGCCGTGATGCCATCTTCCGCCGTCTCAAGTGCCACCGTGCGCGTCATCGCATAAAGCCCGCCCTTGGTCGCCCCATAGATGCTCCGACCCGGCTTACCCTGAGCCGCGCGACTGCCGATGTTTACAATCCGCCCGAATTTCGCAGCCCGCATCATGGGAATCACCGTTTGCATAACAAGCATCGGCGCCTGCAGGTTTATGCGCACCATCCATTCAAACTGTTCCACTGTCGCGTCTTCGATGGCCGCCACCGCGACGGCACCAGCGTTGTTCACCACGCGCAATGGTCGATAGTCCGCTGCGATCTCTTTCAGAGTTGCGCCGGCAGTTGTCAGGTCGTCAAAATCAACCGCAACAAACGTCCCATCAAATTCAACCGGATGCGTACGCGCAATGCCAACAACATGATGTCCAAGCGCCGTCATGTGTTGAGCAATCGCTAGTCCTATGCCGCGGCTGACGCCTGTAACCAACGTAACCGGCTTATCCATATTCTGTCCCTTCAGTTGGCGACAATGAACCGCCACGGCCCAAACTATCAGCCAAGCTCCAAACGCTCGCGCATATCCCCGATCATCTTGGCACGCGTTTCAATGCCAAGTCCCGGCGCTTCAGGTGGCGTTGTCATTCCATCGACGATCTCGACATCGTCAGCGAAACCGCCATACGGCTGGAACACACCGGGATAACTTTCGGTGCCGCCAAGACCAAGCCCAATCGCCATGTGCAGTCCCAATTGATGGCCGCCATGTGGCACCGTCCGCAGCCGCTCCCATCCCATCGTCTTGGCAAGCTCTATGATGCGCAAACATTCGGTCAGCCCATAACAGAGCGACGGATCGGGCTGTATCCAGTCGCGGTCGGCACGCAGCCCGCCATGGCGCAACAGGTTGCGAAAATCTTGCGTTGAAAACAGGTTTTCACCCGTCGCAATCGGTATCGACGTTGTTTCCGCCAACACCGCGTGAGCCATGTAATCAAGCGGATCAACCGGCTCTTCATACCAGCACAGATCATACTCTTCGAGCATCCGACCATAGGCAATCGCTTCATCAAGACCGAAGCGCCCGTTGGCATCAACGGCGAGGTTCTGCCCAGCGCCAACAACACCAAGCGCCCACTCGATGCGTTGCCGATCTGTATCAATATCAGCGCCACCGATCTTCATCTTGCACAACCGATAGCCGAGTGCCCGGGTGCGTTCCATTTCGCCGATCAAGCCAGTCTTCTCGTTCTCTGGATAGTAGTAACCACCTCCCGAATAGACGAGAACCTCATCAAGATGAGCGCCGCTGTTAAATCGCTCCGACAACACTTTCCAAAGCGGCTTGTTTTCGATTTTGGCGACCAGATCCCAGACCGCCATATCAATCGCACCAACAGCTACCGCGCGATCACCATGCCCACCAGGCTTTTCATTCGACATCATCGCAGCCCAGATCCGCTGCGGCGAGAAATTACCGCCATCATCATCAAGCAGCTCTGCCGCATCGCGCTCCATGACACGCGGAATCAGACGCTCACGCATGATGCCGGACTGGGCGTAACGCCCATTCGAACAAAACCCGAGCCCGACAACTGGTTTTCCATCCCGCACAACATCTGTTTCGATCGCAACAATTGAGATCGTCATCTTGTCGAATGAAATGACGGAGTTACGCATCGGCGATGGGATTGGTGCCACAGCATCGCGAATTCGAGTGATCTTCATAAGTCGGTCCAGGGCCAAGTTTCAGGATGGTTTCGAGGTGTTTTGAGGAAGGTTTAGGCAATCGTAGGGCTGCTTGCCAGTTAAGCCAAACGCCTATGGTGTTTATTACACCATTGTCAAATCCATCGCCCCTCTCGCAAACGCCTGCCCGATGCCAACCAGGCCCTGATTGAACGGCGCGCCAGTCTGTGTCATCTCAGGGGCTCACACACGTTCACTGAACCGCTCTTGGTCACTGCCGGTGCGCGAGAATACCCCAACGAACCACAGGAGTTCCCCTTGTCAGGTCAATCCTCTGCCGTCACCGCCCAATTCGCACCGGATCTACTTGCTGGCAAGACGGCGTTGGTCACAGGCGCCTCTTCGGGCCTTGGCGCGCATTTCGCGAAAACACTGGCCGCCGCCGGCGCCAAGGTTGTCCTCGCCGCCCGTCGCGTTGATCGCCTTGAGCAGCTTGCAAGCGACATCCAGTCTGCCGGCGGCAAGGCCCATCCAGTCGCACTGGACGTCACCAGCAGCCAAGCCGTGGCAACCGCTTTCGACAACCTCGAAGCAGCCTTCGGTCCAGCAACAGTAGTCGTCAACAACGCCGGCATTCCGTCATCATCGCGCTTCACCGAGATGCCCGAGGAAGAGTGGCGCAGCGTCCTGGATGTCAATCTTGATGGCGTCTTCCGGGTAGGCCAGGAAGCTGCAAAACGCATGAAGACTGCGGGCAGCGGTGGCTCCATCATCAACATCTCTTCCGTATTGGGTATGATGGTGCTCAATCGGTTATCGGCCTATGCCGTTTCCAAGGCAGCAGTTATCCAATTAACCAAGGCAATGGCCCTCGAAGTGGTCCGTGATGGCATCCGCGTTAACGCCTTGGCACCCGGTTATATCTATACCGAGATGAACGATGGCTTCTTGGGCAGCGACGCGGGCCAAAAACTGCTATCAAAGGTACCTATGGCACGTGCCGGACAGCCCCACGAACTCGACGGACCGTTACTGCTGCTTAGCTCCGATCTCGGCTCCTACATGACGGGCAGCGTGATCGCGGTCGACGGTGGATCATTGTTAGCCTTGAGGTAATTCTTTGAATATGACGACCGCAAGTCAGAACAAGCCGCTCGGACAGGGCAACTATGCCGAGTTGGAAAAATGGGCCGCGTCAACGCTTGGCGCAACCCGCATTGAGATCGCGCGTGCCGAACGCCTCAGCGGTGGCGCCGTCCAGGAGAATTGGCGCATCGACGCTCTCGTTCAGGATGGCCGCCATGAAGGCGCACAACGCTGGGTTCTCCGCACCGACGCTGACGCCAGCCTCATGGTCAGCCTCGACAGAACGGCAGAATTCGGCGTGGTCAGCGCGGCTCACGACGCCGGCGTCAAGGTCGCAGCCCCGATTGCCCGCTGCGAGAACAGCGACGTGATCGGCTCTCAATTTGTGCTGCAGACTTTTGAGCATGGCGAAGGTCAAGGCCGCCGCCTCACACGAGACCCAGGTCTCGACACTTGGGGCCCGGCAGTCGCAAGGGAACTCGGCATTGAGCTTGCTAAAATTCACCAAATCAGAGCCACTGACACGTCTCTCGGCTTCCTGCCGCAGCCGATGCTGTCGCCGGCAAAATCCGAAGTCGCCAAACTACGCGCAGCCCTCGACAAAGCCGCTGAACCACGCCCGGCCCTCGAATACACTCTGACCTGGTTGAACGACAACGATCCTGGCTCCGAGCACCTCACCCTGGTGCACGGCGACTTCCGGACAGGCAATTATCTCGTGTCGGAAGGCCATTTGTCCGCCGTCCTTGATTGGGAATTTGCCCATTGGGGCGACCCGCATGAAGACATTGGCTGGTTCACGGCCAAGTGCTGGCGCTTTGGCAACAATCACCTTCCCGGCGGCGGCATTGCCAAGCTCGCCGACTTCCTTGAGGGCTACCGCTCTATTGCCGGCGATCTGATCGATGAATCGCAGCTACCCTACTGGCAAATCCTTGCTGCCGCGAAGTGGGCTGCGATCGCTGTGCTGCAAGGTGATCGCTACCGTACAGGCGGCGAAAACTCGTTAGAGCTCGCACTCACCGGCTTGATGGTCTCCGAGCTTGAACTCGAAGCTCTGGATGGCATCAAGGCTTACGAAAAAGACCACGCCAGCCGTTAATCACTCCAATCCAGCCGACGTGCTAATCTCAAAGGATCGCCAACCGTGCGCCGCATCCACGCCCCGACCCTGATCGAACTCTCAATCGAGACACTGAAGAATGAAATTCAGTCTCAAAAAACGCTCGACGGCAGCCAGCGTTATGCGCTCGCCATGGCAATCAGCGCGCTCAACATTGCTCGAGCCGAAATCCTCACGGAACCGGAAGCCGCGCAATGGCAGCTGCTCGACTACATTTACGACGACGGCCAAGGCAACATGAAGCAGCTCGCACAGCACATTCGCTCCAAGGCTGTCAGCGACGAGACCTATCCCGATCTGCGCCAGCGTCTCGAAACACTGCTTGTTTCCGAACTCGAAGTGCGCAATCCAGCAGCACTAAAACAACGTGCAGCAGATAACGCCGCGTACTAGGTTATATATTCAATCTCTCGAACGGAATAATGCCGATGGACTGGAATCGCCCAGAGCTTGAAAAGTGCAATGCCAACTACGTGCCATTGACACCTGTAAGTTTCCTCAAGCGAGCGGCAACTTTCTTCGCTAACCGCATTGCCGTCATCGACCGCGACCGCCAATTCACCTACGCCGAGTTCGACGCGCGCTGCCGCAGGCTTGCATCGTCTCTAACCAAGGCTGGCATCAAGCGCGGCGATACCGTCGCCATTCTCGCAGCTAACGTTCCAGCGATGCTCGAAGCACACTTCGCCGTCCCGATGATCGGCGCCGTGTTAAATCCCATCAATATCCGCCTCGACGCAGCAACCATTGCCTTTACGCTCGACCACGGCGAAGCAAAGATCATCCTGGCTGACCGTGAGTTCCACAGCACGATCGCCCCAGCCCTGACCGAGGCCACCACAAAACCGATCGTCATTGATATTGCCGATCCGGAAACCGCCGACATGCCAAACTTCGGCAACATCGAGTACGAAGATTTCATCGCGTCAGGAGATCCAGGTTTTGTCGGCGACGGTCCCGAAGACGAATGGGATGCGATCTGCCTGCTCTACACATCCGGCACCACCGGCAACCCGAAGGGCGTGGTCTTTCACCATCGCGGTGCCTATCTGAACGCGCTGTCCAACGCCCTCACCTTCGGGCTGGATCACGAAAGCCGGTACTTGTGGACACTACCGATGTTCCACTGCTCCGGCTGGACCTACACCTGGGCCGTAACCGCTGCCGGTGGCACCCACGTCTGCCTGCGCAAGGTCGACCCAGCCCGCATCTTCGCCAAAATCGAGAAGCATCGCGTCACACACATGTGCGGTGCTCCGATTGTACTCAACATCCTGTCGTACGCGCCAGAAGAAGTACGCCGCACCTTACCCGTTCGCACCAAAGTCATGACCGGTGGTGCCGCCCCCCCATCTGCGGTCATCGAGAACATGGAACGTCTTGGCTTCGACGTGCTGCACGCCTACGGGACCACCGAAAGTTATGGCCCATCCACCACCTGCGCTTTCCCGCAATCCTGGAATGACAAGCCGGACGAAGAACGCTTCAGTCTGATGGCCCGCCAAGGTGTGCCAATGGTACTCGTCGAAGACATGATCGTCGCTGATCCAGAAACCATGAAGCCCGTGCCCCGCGATGGCGAAACCGTTGGCGAGATCATGCTGCGCGGCAATACGATCATGCGTGGCTATCTCAAAAATGAAGCGGCCACTAAAGAAGCGTTCGCCGGTGGCTACTACAGATCAGGCGACCTCGCATCCTGGCATGCAGATGGCTACATCGAAGTCAAAGACCGCTCCAAAGACATCATCATTTCCGGTGGCGAAAACATATCGTCACTCGAAGTCGAAGAAGTCCTCTACAAGCACCCGGACATCATGGAAGCAGCTGTCGTCGCAAAATCCGACGAAAAGTGGGGTGAGACACCCTGCGCATTCGTCACTCTGAAGCCGGGTGCCGGACCACTCGAACCCCAAGCCGTTATCGACTTCTGCCGCGCTAACATGGCTGGCTACAAAATCCCACGCGCGATCGTATTCGGCGAACTGCCGAAAACCTCAACTGGCAAAATCCAAAAATTCGTCCTGCGCGAGCGTGCGAAAACTAGCGACAACTAAGCAGGAATCACCCAGTCGTCGACGGCTTGAAACCAGCGTCCGTAGCATCAGCCTCGCTACAAAACCAGCGCTCGCCGCGACGGCTCCGAATGCGCACTTGCCGATAATCAAGCGCCCATGGCAACACATAGACCTTGGCGCGACGCACAACGCGCCCTTTGATCGGGCAGCCGTCCGGCGCCGACTTGCTCGCACTTGCCCAACGCTTGGCCCGGAAATCAGCAGGCCGCTGTGCCTTGCCTTGCCAGATGCCGCGCTTTGCCTCACGTGCTTCTGTCTCAGCATCCGCATACGTTTTGAAAATCGTACCTTCGGCGAACGCATAGCCCTTCTTAACGAGCTCAGACGCAATGTCAGATTTCGCTGTCTGACAAGTCGCTCGAAAACGCCCGCCCTCAGCGCTCGTCACACCCGTGCAGGTAACTTTTCTTTTGCCGATGACCCGGCGCAGCACATTCCGCGCGCGTTGCCCGCATCGCCAGGCCCGTTTACGCTTATCGCGACAGACCTGGCTGATCTCAGGCGCCTCGATCCCAGCCAAACGCACCAGTCGACCGCCAATGCGGACCGTGTCTCCAGAAACCGCGCGCCCTGCCCCCGAAATATCCGGCAGCGACGACGATCCCGTCACCGATGACAGCGAAGACCAGGACGGCAACGCTGACACCACAGATGACGTCACGGTTGAGACCGCACCGCTCTGCCAAGCCCAAACACCTGCGCCGACAGCGAGCACAACGCTGGCAATCGCACCCATTCTAGCAGGACCCGGCATGGAAGCTGGCATTGAACCAGGTCTTAAAGCCGAACCCAAAGCCGGCATCTTCAACCGCATGCCCTTGAACGACAGGTTATGCCGTCCCGTCTGCCACATACGTTTCAGCCATGGCGCCACAGCCAGCCCGAGCAATACAACGGCGACAAGGCTGGCCAGCATCGCCGACCAATCCGCACCCGACTGTTGAAACTGCAGATAGGCCGACAACCCGGCCAGCAGCCCGAGCCCACCAAACATCGCAGCGATCTTTGTACCAGCCGAAATGCGCGTGCTTGGCAGACGTATATTCTTGAACCGGGACGGATTCGAAATCAGCGCCCCGATCGACATACGAACGTACATAAATCCACGAACCAGGCCAGCCCAGAGCCAGCGCGCGCCGCGCTCTATACCCGCCAGTAACAGTCCAAAACCACTCCGCCCGGCGGACACACTTTGACGACCGGCAGCTTTGGCGCCCGATGCAGCCGCATGCTTGATCTCTTCAATTTTCCGAGCGCGGTCTTCGCGTCGCAGCTTGATGGTCGTGCGCACGTACTCCTGCCACTCAAAACCATCACTTTTCCGTCGCCACCAGCCAAACATGCGATCGTCCCTGGATGAGTTAACCGGGTTCTCAATTTAAGATCTCATTGCAAGACCACTCGAAGCACACACACATCGTTCGCAGCATTGCCATCAATCGAGGATGGCGCCATTCCAAATTTGCACCGTGCCATCATCCTTACCTGTCGCAATCATGCGGCCATCTGGTGACACAGCGGCATTTGAAATTTTTGCTCCAGCCGAGCCAAATGTCTGAATAGACCGCCCGATCCGCCGGTTCCACAGGCGCACCGTGCCATCAGCACTCGCCGACACGAACTCACGGCCACCGTCGATAAACTTCAGCGATGTAATGCGCCCGCTATGACCACGAAAACGTCGTTTCCGGCTCCGACTTTTAGTTGAGTAGAGTGAAGTGCGGCCCTTGAGTGTGCCGATCAGCAGCGTGTCTCCGTCCGGCGAAAACGCGACCGAACTGATAAAACTCTTCTGCCGTGGATATGTCCGGATGTGGCTAAGGCTTGCCGCACTCCAAATCTTGGCCGTGCCATCGGCACTCCCCGAAGCGATCAACCCATTCACTGGTTCATAAGCAACCGTGAGCACATCCCGGCCATGGCCTTCGAACACATGCAGCGGCACAGAAGGTGTCGCGGTCTCCCACAACGAAATACTCCAGTCGTGTGCGCCAACGAGAAACTTTTTCGGCCCCGCAAATGCCAGCGACGTAATCGGTGCGTCATTGCGCTTAAATGTCTTAAGCTGCATACCAAGCGCGAGATCCCACAGGCCAATGCGGCCATTTTCATGCCCCGTAAGCGCGCGATTACCAGCAATCGCAAGCGCCACGGCTGGTCCGTGCTCGAGCTCCAGCGTACGCAACAACTTAGCCGTTTTCGTATCCCAGACTTTCAGCGTGCCATCGCCGCCAATCGTCGCGAGCTTCCCGCCCCCATCAGCGAACATCGCTGCTGCAGTGCCACCTGCATGCGCCTTAAACGTGCGCAACAACAACGTTTCCGGAGCGGACCTAATCGGTGGCTTAACGATACTCGCCGTCGACAACGGCTTCAATTTCGCAGCTGGCTTTGCTCGTGCAGCCGCCTGTTCTTTCCGCTTCGACGTGTCGTTCTTTGCACGCGCAACACTCTTTGGCGCAACAGCCGGGCTGCTCGCCAGCGTGCTCGTGCTGCGAAACTCAAAGCGCGGTAATGATTGCTGCAATCTGACAAGAACAGTTGCGACCACCACGCCAACAGCGAACTTCGCGAACAATGGCAACCAGCGCCATCGCGACTTGGTCCGCACGGGTCTTGGACGTGGCGGTTTGCGCTTTTGCGCCAGTTCACGCTTCGGACTGCGTCGTGGCAGCAGGTTCGGTGCCGAGCGCACATCTACTGGCCGATCCTTGGCAACTACGTCAGCTGACGCAGCTGGTGGCGGCGCAGGTTTAGGCGCACGCCTAAAAATGCCACCACGCTTTGCCGGGGCAGCGTCCGCTGCCGGTGGCTCAGCACCCAGCCCTTTGACAGCCGCTGTGATCTCATCCTCACGGCCCGGTGCCGTAGCCCGGACCGTCGCATCACGTGGCGATTGTCGAACACCATCCAGAAAATCAACAATACGACCGCGACGTCCAGGCACATCCGCGGGCACATCAGGTTGCGGCGGCACCATATTTGCCGTAACTGCCGGGACAACTGGCGATGTCAGCGGTCGAGTTGCAGCCACCGTCGGCGCAACTGCTTCCGCCACAGCCTCATCAGCGCGTTTCGACCCGAACCAGCCACGCTGTCCTTGCGCGGCATCAGGCGCCAGCAATGCCCCGCGCCACTCAGCAACACTTTGCGGGCGCTTTTCGATATCAATGCGCAGGCCCCGGTCGATCGCCTTCAGGAACGATGGCCGGTAAGCGCTCAGCGCCGCATCACGTGCCGGCCGGATCTCATCTTTGACCACCCGAGATGGCGCATCCGGCGGCCGCTTACCGGTGATCGCATGATAAAGCGTCGCCGCCAGCGCATAGATGTCCGTCCAGGGTCCCTGGCTTCGGCCAATCTCACCATATTGTTCGTACGGGCTGTAGCCCGGCTTAACGAGTGCGCTGACAGTCCGTGAATGCTGCGCAATATCGCCCCGCGCCGCACCGAAATCGATCAGCACCGGCGAACCATCGTTGCGGATGATAATATTATCCGGCGCGATATCGCGATGCAGAAAATCAGATGCGTGGACGACAGCCAACGCCTCCAGCAACGGCGCAATGATCTGGTCCATTTCCGCCTGTCGTGGTGCGCGATCAAGCGACTGCAACCAAGATTTCAGGCTCTGCCCTTCCTCAAAGTGCAACACCATATAGCCGGTATTGTTCGCCCGGAAATAGCGATAAACACGCACGATGTTTGGATGGTCATACTTAGCAAGCGTCTGTGCTTCTTCGATGAAGCGGTCCAGGCCCCATTGATAATCAGTCGCGCATTGCTCAGAGCGCGGCAACGCCGAAACACCCTTGCCGCGTGCAGCAAAATCTCCCGGAAAGTATTCTTTGATGGTGACTTTGCGGTCGAGCGCGATTTCCGTCGCCAGATACGTAATGCCGAATCCACCCGCGCCGATAACCCGCTCGATGCGGAAATCAGAAACGAGTTCAGTGCCATCCGGCAGTGCCTGAATATGACTCATGCGTCCCCAATCGCATCGCCGACGCCGCAATTTGCGCGGCAATCTATACCTGTCGATGACTTGCAAAACAGAATCGGTCGTCACCAAACAAGGCAGACAAACCGGCTACCCGACGTTTCAAGTGGGTAGCCTGAGGTCGAGTTTGCCAGCTATGAGGTAGGTGACGGCCTTCAAGGTCTTGCTGTTTCGGTAGCCGCGTGCCTTGGCTTTTGCGGCCTGGACGAGAGAATTGATGCCCTCGA
>CAJQQK010000081.1 GCA_905480435.1 uncultured Hyphomicrobiaceae bacterium
GAGGGCATCAATTCTCTCGTCCAGGCCGCAAAAGCCAAGGCACGCGGCTACCGAAACAGCAAGACCTTGAAGGCCGTCACCTACCTCATAGCTGGCAAACTCGACCTCAGGCTACCCACTTGAAACGTCGGGTAGCCATATTACTGCCATCGCCATATTCGTCTCCCCCGGTTCAAAAGCGCAACTGCAATCCCCACTAAGTCCGATGTTGTATCGCTGATAGAGCCATTGAAGTCTAATGGTTCCACAAAGCAGAGTTTATAAGAACCTATCAGCCAACGAACATTTTGCTGTTTGTTTTTGGCAAATTCGTTGGTTTGCATGCGGTGCGCCGAAACAGCTCACCTAACAACCCATTGGCAACTATTTGTTCAGATAAGTCGCCTACAGATAGTCAGCATTGGTTTCCACGAAACAGATCGCACCAAGGCCTGCACGGGCCAAGACCTGCACGAGAGAATGTTGTCATGCCAAACTCCCATACTGAAGCTCGTCAGTTTGGCCGCCGCCGGGCGCTGATCCATGCGTTCATCGTCACTGAAAAGGGACACCGCATCGCATGTATTGTGCGCAATATTTCGGCCGGTGGCGCTCTCCTTGAAGTTGAAGAACCAAAACAGATTCCGAACCGATTTAAGTTGCTTATAGAAGTCGATGGTTTCGATGCTGATTGCGATATCAGGCATCGCGTCGCACACGGTGTTGGCGTTTATTTCAATGAAGTCCGGATAGCTCACAATGGTCGCGACACACGCTTCGCCGGGCCCAAGCTGAGCAGCCTGACAGAACCTGCTCACGCAAGCCGAGCCATCTCGCTCAATGCAGACCTCATTGCGTGGGCCAGCACGACACGATAGGCTCCGAGCCTCAAACGGAACCCGGCACCCTCCCCGCGCATGCAGTTATCCAACACTCGCTACATCCAGATCGACGGCACGCGCGTCGCGTTGCTCGCCGCCGATGGACGGGAAGCCCGGCTCGCGCTGAAAGAGCTGCGCCACAAAAAGAAAGAGTTGCTGCATTTCAAGCGACGCCTGCGGCGGCGGCGCAAGATGATCGTGGCGCGGAACAAGCGGGAAGCGCGGGTTGGAAGCGCCCACGACCTGAGCGCGCTGGCCTATATCGCACGCTCACTTAGTGCCGTGCTACATGCCATTTCAGGCTGGCATCCGTTCCCAGCACGGGCCTTGCCGACCTCACTCAATGCCGTCAACGAAGACCTCAATACGCTTGATGATGTGCTGCTCAATGTGAGTTCAGCAATATTACACGTCGAGGGTAAACTACTCGGCGGGTAGATTGGGATCGCATGGATCCCTTCTCGACTGCAGAATCAAAAGGTTCACAGTCGAAATGTGACTCAGCGCATCTTCGCAATTTTCAATTTATCCTGTTTGGCGCGTGTCTGGATTGATTCTTCGGGGCGTGTGAGCGCCTTGCTGATGGCTTTCAGGCTCATGCCCTTGGTCACCATCATGTGCAATTTCTGAATCTCATCAGTCGTCCATGCTTGGCGATGGCGCTCGAATCGTTCGGCCATAATGGCGGTCCTTGTTCGGTGTTGCTTCCAGTCCAGAATGTCAGCTATGTGCCCAGTCGTACAGAAGGATCATGGTGCAGAGAGATCCGCAGTTACGTTGACCAAGCGCGCCACAAGAATGAAGCACCTGCAAACAAAATCATGACTTCGATGATCGATACATGAACGGCAGCTGATAGCCGGGTGATCATCCAGC
This sequence comes from uncultured Hyphomicrobiaceae bacterium, assembly GCA_905480435.1. Classification (GTDB taxonomy): domain Bacteria; phylum Pseudomonadota; class Alphaproteobacteria; order Rhizobiales; family Hyphomicrobiaceae; genus CAJQQK01. The sequence goes on from CAJQQK010000081.1 coordinate 1,737, forward strand.
GCGCCGCAAAGGCGCCAGGGAATGTGGCCAACCCGATCGCGATACCAAGCGTCAATTCGGGCACGTTTATCAAGTCGTATATGGAAAACATTCCTGTTCTCACGGAAGAGATCAGAATGCCAAGGACGGCATCGGTGCCAACCAGTGCCGGTCCGCCAAGTCCCATTCCCAACAGGATGGCAATCAACAACACACCGGCACCGGGTGTGCTGCCGGTAAGGACCCCAAAGAAAAACCCTCCTGCGATGAGCCGACCGCGCCCGAGTTCGATGCTTCGGCCCGACAACAACCGCCGCAACGCGATGGAGGCAAACAGAAATAAGCCGATAAACACGGCCAAGAAATTGACCGGCATAATTTTGTAGATATAGGTTCCGATAAAGACGCCAGGAATGACCGACACCGTCAGGGTTCCCAGGAGATCCAACCTGACATGCGCGCGATAAACCCAGACACGGGCGATATTGGCGATCATCATGGCGACAGCCATCACCGGCACAACGCCCTTGATGCCAACTAGGGGCACCAGAAACGGCATCACAAGAATACCAGCGCCAAATCCACTCAGCGCGCCCAGGATTGACGAGAAGAAGGCAGCGCTCAAAGCGATTGCCAAGTCGACGGTATTCCAATCCAAACTCAATCTCCAATCGAACCGGATTGCCACCGATCGTGCAGCGCTGCGACTGCAGCTCATGCGAAAACTATTCGCGCCAGCATACGCGCCGGGCCTGAAACGCAGAACCGAGACGTACCATAGCGGGGGCAATGATCGCCCAGCTGATCGAGGAGGGTTAGGTCCAACTGTTGTCTGCCTCGACGAATTTGATGCAGATCAAGGCTGCGCTTCCGCAGAACATATAATTGGTCGCATTCCGGCGGAGGTTCCGCCTGGACGCGAGACAACCGCGAAACGAAACGATACTGCGCACTAGAGGCGGCAACAGATGGCACTCGACTTCTTGAAATCGATTTTTCTGACTTTGCTGGTGGTGGCAAGCGTTGCGGCAATGACTTGGGGGCTCATTAACAATGGAAGCGATCCCAACGGATTTAGCTTCGCCGTTCTGGGCTTGGCCGCATATCTCACCGCCTGGATGATTGGACTATATTCTATTAGTCGGTCAACGTGATCACCCAACAGTTAAACTATGGAACTGGTTGGCCAATCCTGCTGTGAATTGTAGTGTGACTGCAATCAGGGACGACACCTGATGTGAACCACATACGTGAGCGGCGGAAAGAGGCTCCTCGACGAATTGAGTGGGTGGATCAGGTGTTTTTGGGTGGTCGGTTTTCTGCTTAATCCTGTTGGCAGAGCATTCCCCGTCGATGTGACGGGCGGCGGTCAAGGACGCGCTCTATAGCGCGCCCGCGAGGGCT
>CAJQQK010000082.1 GCA_905480435.1 uncultured Hyphomicrobiaceae bacterium
ATCGAGGGCATCAATTCTCTCGTCCAGGCCGCAAAAGCCAAGGCGCGCGGCTACCGAAACAGCAAGACCTTGAAGGCCGTCACCTACCTCATAGCTGGCAAACTCGACCTCAGGCTACCCACTTGAAACGTCGGGTAGCCAACAATTGCCACGCTGCATGCTATTCACACTGCATTATCGTCCGTCGGTGATGGTGGCGCATTCGTCTGGCAACGCGGCAATGGTCTGTTAACCGGCCTCATTCGTCCGACCACATCTTTTAAAAGCAACAACGGCGAGATCTGCCGACACATAATTATACGTCTTAATTCAAAGCTTTACACCCGAGAAGCAGAAGGCATCGCTTGTCGCGACACAACAGGCGCCTGGTCGCTGTCGGGCTAAAGCATCCCAATAACCTGCGTTCCAGAGCAGCTTCTACCATCACAGCTTGAAAAGCAGGGCGAAACCGCAGTAAAGGACATACCGCAACCATAGAACGGTCCTGATCAACGGGCAGCCGACGGCAGCACGACGCATTGGCCGCAGGGTAAGGTGGACACAATGAGCGCAGACCAGGGCAACAAAGACGTGCCAACGGGCACACTGATGGCAGGCAAACGCGGTCTGATCATGGGCGTCGCGAACAATCGCTCGATTGCCTATGGCATCGCCAAGGCGGTCACCGCGCAAGGCGCTGAAATAGCGCTGACCTACCAGGGGGACGCCCTCAAGAAGCGCGTTGAACCGCTGGCCAAAGAACTTGGTTGCGATCATGTATTGCCGTGCGATGTGACCGACGGCGCCAGCATGGATGCCCTATTCGAACACCTCAAGAAAGAATGGGGTCAGCTTGATTTCCTGGTCCACGCCATTGCCTATTCCGATAAGAACGAATTGGACGGTCGCTACGTCGACACCAGTCAGGACAACTTCTCACAGACCATGCTGGTCTCCTGCTATTCGTTTACAGCCCTTGCCAAGCGCGCCGAGCCATTGATGACAGAAGGTGGTTCCCTGCTGACGTTGACCTATTACGGCGCCGAAAAAGTTATGCCGCATTACAATGTCATGGGCGTTGCGAAAGCCGCGCTGGAAGCAAGCGTGCGCTATCTCGCAGCCGACCTTGGCAAAAACAATATCCGTGCCAATGCGATCTCCGCTGGCCCGATCAAGACACTGGCCGCATCCGGCATCTCGGATTTCCGCTATATCCTGAAGTGGAACGAATATAATTCAGCGCTTCGCCGTACTGTTACGATCGAAGAAGTTGGTGGTGCCGGCCTCTACCTGCTGTCAGATCTCTCGCGCGGAGTGACCGGCGAGATTCACCATGTTGACAGCGGCTATCATGTCCAGGGCATGAAGAACGAAGATGCACCCGACATCAACGTCGCCAAATCCGACTGAATGTCAGCTCAATAAATCGAACACCTGATAGCGGCAGCGTCTGTGATCGGGTGCCCTTGCGTGCGACCATCTGCAGGACCATTCTTCAGTCAATTCTACTGAACGAATAAGGGAATGTCGCCATGGCCACCAACCGCCAGGTCAAACTAATTGCCCGCCCGAAACCTGGGCTTTTCGCGCGCGAAGATTTCAGCATTGAAGATGCCTCCCTCACAGAACCAGGCGCAGGCGAAATCCGCGTCAAAATCGAGGTGGTGTCGCTCGATCCCGCGATGCGCGGTTGGGTCAACGAGTCAAAGTCATACGTGAAGCCTGTCCCACTCGGCGGTGTCATGCGCGCCTATTCGGCCGGCATCGTGGACGCCTCCAGCCACCCCAGTTTTGCCGTCGGCGACGCCGTCCAGGGACTGCTTGGCGTCCAGCAGTACGCGGTCTCGAATGGCAAAGGCCTCGTCAAGGTCGACCTCACCAAAGCACCGATAGAACGCTGGGTCGGCGGTTTGGGCATGCCGGGCTGGACCGCCTACTTCGGCCTGCTCGACGTTGGTGAGCCGAAAGAAGGTGAAACAGTTGTTGTTTCAGCAGCATCCGGTGCCGTTGGCTCGCTGGTCGGCCAGATTGCCAAGATCAAAGGATGCCGGGTTGTCGGCATCGCCGGCGGGCCTGAAAAATGCCGATATGTGACGGAGGAACTCGGTTTCGATGCCAGCGTAGACTACAAAGCTGGTGACCTTGCCAGCCAGTTGAAGACAGCCTGCCCAAACGGGATCGATGTAAATTTCGAAAACGTAGGTGGCGATATCCTCGATACCATTTTGCTGCAGATGAACGTACACGGTCGCATCGCGCTCTGCGGATTGATCTCAGGCTATACCGCAACCGAAGCACCGCCCGGCCCAAAGAACATTCGCGCAGTTCTGACTCAGCGCCTACGCATGCAAGGCTTGATCGTCTTTGATTGGGCCGATCGCATCCCAGAAGCCATCGAACAGCTCGGCACATGGCACGCAGAAGGCCTCCTGAAAATTCGCGAAGATCTACAACAGGGCGGCGTCGACGCGTTTCCGGATGTCGTCAACATGCTCTACACCGGCAGCAACAACGGCAAACTCGTACTGAAAGTATAAAAAGAATGCGACCTGGCACCACGCTCTATTTTATTCGTCACGGCCAGACCGGCTGGAACAAGGCCCGGCGGATCCAGGGGCAGATCGACTCGGACTTGAACGATACCGGCCGCGAGCAGGCAGCTCGCAACGGCCGCACGCTCGGAGACATGGGGCTCACGCTCTCCGAGCTGGACTTTGTTGCAAGCCCTCTCAAACGCACATCTGAGACCATGCAGATCGTTCGCGAAAACGCCGGTATGCCGAGAACCGAATATCGGACGGATGACCGACTGAAGGAAATCCATTTTGGCCACTGGCAAGGCGATTACTGGCCGGAAATCCCGAACAAGTATCCAGCCGATCAAGAAAGCCGCGAGGCTGATCCTTACAATTGGCGCCCGACCGATGGCGAAAGCTACGCTGACCTCAGTGCCCGCTGTGGCGTCTGGTTCGATGAATTGGACCGCGACACGGTGTGTGTCTCCCACGGCGGTGTCAGCCGCGTGCTACGTGGCCATGCATCGCCTGAGATAGACCGCGCGGAAGTCACAGAGCTACGCGTGCCTCAGGACAAGATCCTGGTGTTTCGCCACAATGGCAATGGCATATCGTTTGAATGGGTTTAAGCGGGCGGCTCACACTGCCAAGGCCCATTACTTCCTGCTGCATCGCCCTGGCAGAGCCGAAGCCTCCAGAGGGAGCGCATGCGACCCGGCGCTTTGCGCCGCGCCCTCGCAGGCTCGAGCCTTCGCGAGGAATAGCCGTGAGAGAAAAAAATAGAGCAGACACAAAAAAGGAGCCGGGGATAGCGGCCCCGACTCCTCTGTCCCTTTACGGGGGACGAAACGTTCCAAAGGTTGCTCAGGCCTTGCGGAAACGTCGCCGCGCTCGCTCTCCTTTTCAGGTCAGCAGATCGCGGTTTCCATCAGCCAATAATCCGACGTGACGGTTCGTCGGCTTCATCTCGTGCTTGGCTCGGATTGAGGACAACGCCTCTTTGCGTAGGGTTGATCGCAATGGATCTGAACCCGGCTTGAATTCCGGCACTTGATCGATCAGAAGGGCACAAGCAACGCAACACATGCGATACATCCGTGACAGCTTGCGCGATTTCGCAACCATCATCGGTAACGCACGCTACAAAGCTGACGCTACAAATGATTTGGCTGTCTTGTCACTTGAAAAGTGTTGCGCGATCGCTTCGATCTGCAAAAATGGCCCAAAAGAGCCACATCCAGCAGTGTTTCCTAGGCGCCACAGCATCGCTCAAGATCTGCGTCAAATTGGTGGAAACAACCGCACGAGACCGAAAACAGATCCGGAGTTGACGATCAAGACATCCCGGTTTTGCTTTTGACGCCGGATTGCCATAGATCGAAGCTGTCATTCTGCAATCGAAAATCAGTTTGGCGATAAACGGTGTTCAGGAAGAAATACGGACATGAGCCACAATACATTCGGACACTTGCTGCGTCTGACAACCTGGGGGGAAAGCCACGGCCCCGCAATCGGCGCCGTGCTTGATGGCTGCCCGCCCGGCATTCCAATAGAGGCGCAGGAGCTGCAACAGCATCTCGATCGTCGACGCCCCGGCCAGTCGCGCCACACCACACAACGCCGCGAGCCCGATGAAGTTCGTATCCTCTCCGGCGTTTTCGAGAACGACACCGGTCAGCAAATCACGACCGGCACCTCGATCGCGCTGCACATAGACAACGTCGACCATCGCTCCAAGGACTATGGCGACATCAAAGATAAGTTTCGACCCGGCCATGCCGACTACACCTACTGGCAGAAATACGGTGTGCGCGACTATCGTGGTGGTGGACGCTCCTCGGCGCGCGAAACGGCCATGCGCGTCGCAGCTGGTGGAATCGCCCGCAAGATCCTGGATGGCGTTACGATCCGTGCGGCCCTGATCCAGGTGGGACCAAACACAATCAATCGCGATAACTGGGATTGGTCCGAAGTCGACAACAATCCATTCTTCTGCCCTGATCCGGAAGCCGCGACGGCCTGGGAAGGATATCTCGACGGCGTCCGCAAATCCGGATCATCAGCCGGTGCGATTGTGGAAGTTGTCGCCGAGAATGTGCCTGTTGGCCTCGGCGCGCCGGTCTACGGCAAACTGGATCAGGACCTGGCGTCCGCAATGATGAGCATCAATGCCGTCAAAGGCGTCGAAGTCGGTGATGGCTTTGCAGCCGCAGCACTTGCCGGGGAGAACAACGCCGACGAAATCCGCATGGGTAATGACGGTCAACCGCGTTTCCTCAGCAATCATGCTGGCGGCGTGCTCGGCGGCATCTCAACGGGCCAGGACGTTGTGGTTCGCTTTGCCGTAAAGCCAACATCATCAATCCTCACGACCCGGCAGACGATCGATCGCCATGGCAATGAGACGGAGATCTTCACGAAGGGCCGCCATGATCCATGCGTTGGCATTCGCGCCGTACCTGTCGGCGAAGCAATGATGGCGCTTGTTCTCGCTGATCACCTGCTGCGGCATCGGGCCCAGACAGGGACAAAGACTGGAGCGACCGGTTAACGCCTCGCTAAGACTTGATTTCATCAACGCAGATAGATGCCAGCTTAATCTTGGCAGGCTTAACCTATTGCCTTATCATTACCGATATAACACTTTGTTTCTTCGGATAGATCCCTCGCGAACTGGCGACGCTCAAACAATATCCAAACGCATAAAAAGGACCGCGATCCATGTCTTCATTCGGCTCCAAAAATAAAGAGCCCAAAGCGCTGCTCTTTGACGTGTTCGGCACCGTTGTCGATTGGCGCAGCAGCGCGATTAACGAACTGCGATCTTATGGGCAATCGCGCGGCATCGACGCAAACTGGGAAGCATTCGCCGACGACTGGCGCGGATTGTATCAACCGTCCATGGAAGCTGTGCGCAGCGGCACCCGTGGCTTTGCCATTCTCGATGATCTCCATCGTGAAAGCCTACGAACCTTGGTGAACAAATACGAACTGCCAAGGCCGAGCGAGCGCGAAGAAGAACATCTGGTTACAATCTGGCATCGGTTAAAACCCTGGCCGGATGTCATCGAGGGGCTTTATCGGCTTAAGAAACAGTACATCATTGGAACGCTTTCAAACGGCAACATCGGTCTGATGACGCGCCTGGCCAAGCACAGCGGTTTGCCCTGGGATAGTATTTTGGGTGCTGAAATCGCTGGTGATTATAAGCCTCAGCCAGTCGTCTACCGAGCTGCGGCCAAGGCGCTCAATCTCGATGAATCTGAATGCATGCTGGTCGCAGCACACAACGATGATCTCGCAGCCGCCGCGAACGTTGGCTTCCAGACCGCGTTCGTTTCCAGGCCCGACGAATATGGCGTCAACCAAGTCCGTGACAAGCACGCGACGCAATCCTGGGACATCGTCACCGACAGCTTCTCGGGCCTTGCCGATCTGCTCAACTGTTCGCGGTACTAGAGCCTCTGAGGCTTCTGCATTGTCACAACCTTGGACATGAACGTATTGCGCGTGGCGCCCACATTAAGCCCTGTCTCGGCGAACATCTCGCCGAGATCATCGATCAGGTAGTGGCGGTAGTAGGGTTCGTGGAAGCGCTCGGGAAACGCTTCAAGCATACCATCCCAACCGGGTCGGTCACCGAATTGCAGACTGTCGACGAAGACGAAGATACCGCCTGGCTTCAGCACACGTTCAATTTCACGCGCGACAGCGCGGCGCGCGTCTTGCGGCAGCTCATGATGCAGGAAAATCGACGTCACGATATCTTGCGACGCATCATCGATGGGCATGGTCTCGGCATTGCCGCGTAGCCAGTTGACCGGGCGCAGATCACCAAGATGTCGTTGCGCTTCATCAAGATAGGCAGGCGACAAATCCAGCCCCGAAAGCGGCATGCGCGGATAGGAACGCCTGACATCACGTAGAAAACGGCCAGTTCCACAGGCAATATCGAGCAGCGCGATCGAACGCTGATCCCGTCCTTGCAGGTGCGCATGTATCGGCCTGAACGCAGCACGGCGCATGACATCGGCACTGCCGTAAAACAGCGTTTCAACCTGGACATCGTAGATGCGCGCCGAGCCATCGGAGAGGTGTCCGCCGGTTTGGAAATGAAAATCCTGCGCGTAGTAATCCGGCAGATCGTCCGTGGATCCGTGATCTTTGGCTGTATCAAATACACCCTGCTCGCGCCGCTCGACCGTATCCGGCAGATCACGCAGCATCGCGCGTAAACGCCCGACGTGTCCTGGCAGCTTGCCAGGACGAAACTCGATGCCGGGATTGATGCCCGCACTCGCGTCAGCGACGTCTTCCATCAGCAGCTGCCGCAGCTCACCAAACAGTTCGGCACGTGACGGCGATGACCGAGTTGAGCTGGCACTCGCCTGCTTGGTGTTCGACGTAAATCGGCTCGCAATCAATCGATTGACGCCATAAAACCAGCCGACCCGCGCTGTGTTCGAAGCCAAACGTACAGCCATATCAATCGGATGAGACACAAGTGCTCCTTCCAGATGCGGGACCAACACCATTTGATGTTTAGGATCTAGACCCTAGTTGATCATCCGCCGCGCCACATGCAACCCCCAGCAATGAATGGGGCCTCAACGCCGCAACACAGCAACCGCCTCGACGTGCGCGCTGTAGAGAAACTGATCAAGCGGCGTGACACTCTGCAGCTTGTAGCCACCATCAATCAAGGTCCGCAGATCGCGCGCAAACGTGACCGGATTACAAGAGACGGCCACGATACAGGGCACCTTGGATTTTGCCAGAGACTCCGATTGGGCCGCAGCACCGGCCCGTGGCGGATCAAACACGACAGCGTCAAACGCATTCAGCTCATTGCGCGACAACGGCTCGCGAAACAGGTCACGGCGCAAGCTCTCAATCGGCTTCAAGCCCTGGACATGACGCACCGCGTTGCCAAGTGCCGCAACAGCTTCAGGTTGGTTATCGACGGCCAGCACGCGCGCGCGTTTAGCAATCGGCAACGCAAACGTACCGAGGCCGCAAAATAGATCAGCGACATGCTTTGCGCGCCCGAGCGCCTTGATCGCCAGCTGCGCCATCACAGCTTCCGCCGCGCCGACAGCCTGCACGAAGACACCAGCCGGCACTTGAATGAGACCGCCGCCAACCTGCAGCATCGGTTGCCCGGTTTGAAAGATCTCGTCTCGCCCCACTCTCAGCCGCAAGAGGCCGCCCTTGTGAGCGACACCGGCAAGTTTCTCTCGCACAGCCGCCGACAACTCACCTTTGCTGCCATCAACCAACACATCGATGCCGTTGTCAGCCTGCAGAACATGCACCCGCACGTCATCACCCAAGCCGCCTTGCGCGGCAACCACATCCAATACCGACCGCAACACAGGAAAGACCTCAACAATATGAGGCGCAGCTATCGTGCACTCAGAAACTTCGATGAATTCATGCGAACGCGCAGCACGAAACCCCAGTTGTGCCCGGTCACCGGCAACGTTGACCGATAACACCAGGCGGCGGCGCGATCCCGGCGAGGCGCGCCACAGCGGCTGCAGCTCTATTTCGATGTCGTGATAAGCTAGCGCCTGACGCACCAGACCGGCTTTCCAATCAGCGTAAAGCGTGTCGCTCATATGCTGTGCGACGCAGCCACCGCATGTTCCGAAATGCCGACAAGGAGCCGTGACACGATCAGGCGCATCGGACAGTCGCTGGTATGCGCCATCCTTCAAGGACCAAGTTTCACCCGGCAGCGTGAAGGGGATAAACATCGGCCCATCAGGCCCGCTGGCTACGCCGTCGCCTTGCGCACCGAGTCGCTCAATATCGATTGATCCGTTGTCAGACAGCGTCGCGTCAGGCATCCCGTCGCGCTCCAATTAGGTATTCCGCGTTGCCCGAGCCGCCCGCGATCGGTGATGGTGTTACGCCCTGCACCCGCCAACCGGATTGCGTGTCAAACCAAGTCCGCACCTCGTCGACGACGCGCGCTCGCACGGCTTCATCTCTAACGATGCCATCACTGCCAACGTCATCGGGACCAGCTTCGAACTGCGGCTTGACCAGCGCCATCGCCCACCCCCCGCGCCGTACCAGCATTAACGGGGTCGACAGTGCCTTGGTCAGCGAAATGAAGCTCACGTCACAGACCAGCGCATCAACTGGCGCCCGGACGTCACCACCTTCGATCTTGCGCGCGTCAATGGCTTCAAGATTGTGTACCCGAGGATCATTCTTGAGTTTGGTATCGAGCTGGCCGCGACCAACGTCGATCGCGTAAACTTCCAGCGCATCGTGCTTCAGCAGAACTTCAGTGAAACCACCAGTTGAAGCACCAACATCCAGAAATCGTCGGCCCGCGCAGTCGAACCCGAAATATTCCAGCCCCGCGATGAGCTTTTCGGCGCCGCGCGAGACATACTGCGGCGTGTCTTCACGCAGCGAAATGACATGTGCCGCGTTGATCGAGCGGCTGGCTTTGATCTCAACCAGGCCATCGACCAGCACAAAACCCCGCCGAACGAGATCTCGCCCGCTCGAACGGCTTCTGACCAGCCCTCGTTCAACGAGGACGCTATCCAGTCTTTCACGAGACATAAAAGGTTGCCCAAAAGTGGAAATCTGATACGTCAGCCGTCAGATTAAAAACCAGTTCGCTCATCAATTAAGGCGCATCGGCCTGCAAGGTGAGCGTCACCAACCTATCCACTGACAGTCTAATTCGTATCAGGTCTCCATCTATTACCTGTCAGGCGCGATGGACGCCATCAAACAGCGCCTCTTTTCCGAGAGCGGCAAGCGCTTTTGCAACGATACCGTTGCAATCAAGCCCGGCTGCTTCGTACATTTTCTCCGGCTTTTCCTGGTCGATAAAGGTATCCGGCAACACCAAGGAGCGCACTTTAAGGCCGCGATCGAGCAGCCCCTCGTCCGCAAGGAAGGTTAAAACGTGCGAGCCGAAGCCGCCGATCGAGCCTTCCTCAATTGTCAGCAGAACCTCGTGATTTCTGGCCAGATCGCATACCAAAGCCTCATCAATCGGCTTGGCAAACCGGGCATCGGCAACCGTGGTCGAAAGCCCCATGGAGCCAAGCATTTCGGCTGCAGCCGAGGCTTCCTGAAGACGAGTACCAAGAGACAGCAAGGCAATCTTCGTGCCTTCGCGCACGATGCGGCCCTTGCCGATCTCCAGCGGCACGCCAACTTCCGGCATATCAACACCAACGCCCTCACCACGAGGATATCGGAACGCCGATGGCCGGTCATCGATGGCGACGGCTGTTGCCACCATGTGGCGCAGCTCGGCCTCATCGGCAGCCGCCATCACGACAAAGTTCGGCAGACAGCAAAGATAAGCCAGATCGAACGAGCCAGCGTGCGTTGGACCATCCGCGCCAACTAGCCCAGCGCGGTCAATCGCAAACCGGACGGGGAGCTTTTGGATCGCGACGTCATGCACAACCTGATCGTAAGCGCGCTGCAGGAAGGTCGAATAAATCGCGGCAAACGGTTTGTAGCCTTCAGTCGCGAGGCCGGCTGCGAACGTCACGCCGTGCTGCTCGGCAATCCCGACATCGAACGTGCGATCCGGGAACTCTTCGCCAAATAAATCAAGCCCGGTGCCGGACGGCATCGCAGCCGTCACGGTCACAATCTTGTCGTCCTTGCGGGCTTCCTGAATCAGGCTTTGCGCGAACACCTTGGTATAACTTGGTGCGTTCGGCGGTGCTTTGACTTGGTCGCCGGTGATGACATCGAACTTGCTGACGGCGTGATATTTGTCAGCCGTGTTTTCAGCAGGTGGATAGCCCTTGCCCTTTTTGGTCACAACATGAACCAGGATCGGGCCCTGCTGCGCATCACGGACGTTCTTGAGGACAGGCACCAGTTGATCGAGATCATGCCCATCAATCGGGCCGACATAATAGAAACCAAGCTCTTCGAACCAGGCGCCACCTTGCCATAGGTGCCGCGTGTATTCTTCCATCCGTGCAGCGCGCCGCTCCCACGTTTTCGGAAGTCGCTTGGCAAGCTGTTTCGCGATATCGCGAACGTAGAGGTAGGTGCCGCTTGATGTTGTGCGCGCAAGATAGTGGGACAAGGCGCCGGTTGGTGGCGCAATCGACATGTCGTTGTCGTTGAGCACCACGATCAGTCGCTCATTGCGGGCACCAGCGTTGTTGATCGCCTCATAGGCCATGCCGGCACTCATCGCACCGTCGCCGATGACCGCTATAACGTTGTTGTCGCGCCCGGACAGGTCCCGAGCAACGGCCATGCCGAGACCAGCCGAAATTGAAGTTGACGAATGCGCCGCACCAAACGGGTCATATTCGCTTTCAGTCCGCTTGGTGAAACCAGACAGGCCATGGGCCTGGCGCAACGTGCGGATACGTTCACGGCGGCCGGTCAGGATTTTATGTGGATAGCACTGATGGCCGACATCCCAGATCAACCGATCATCCGGCGTGTTGAAAACCCAATGCAACGCCGTGGTCAGCTCCACAACACCAAGCCCGGCGCCGAGGTGGCCGCCTGTAACCGATACGGCTTCAATCGTTTCCAAGCGCAACTCGTCCGCCACCTGGCGAAGATCTGCTTGCGGAATGTCGCGCAGATCGCTTGGTAGTTTGATCGTATCAAGCAGCGGTGTCTTGCTCATGAGGTGTCATTTCACCGTAAACATGTGTTTGTCTGCCGCAGAGAGGCTGCGGCGGATCCTGGCCCATCACGTAGGGAGAAACAAATGGCTTTGCTATGTCGCAATGTCATTTGGGCGCGTCGGCCTTTACTACATTTAGGGAGATCAAGGTCGAAAGTGAACCCGGGCAATCGTCGCGCCAAGCGGTTTTGCCCATTTAGCACTAATCAAACGTTCAGCTGGCGTACAATCGGCCGCACCTGCCATGCCGCCCAATCACTATTCGGCGACCAGTCCCAGGTGCCCCATAACGGCCAGCTATTGCGGAGGATCCAGCGGCTGGCTCCCGGTCGGTTGACCGTCTTGCCCGACTGTTAGTTTTTCGACTTTGGCTTCAGCCTGCTTCAGCAGCCGGTCACAATGGTTGCGCAACGCCTCGCCGCGCTCATAGATCGTAATGCTCTCTTCAAGCTCTACGTCACCACGCTCCAGCCGTCCGACAATCGCCTCAAGTTCCTTGAGCGCGCGTTCGAAGCTCATTTCGCCGATATCGGCGTATTTCGGCTCCGTCATGAGCGAGCCCTTTCATTGTTCATTTCGTCAATCCTCGTAAACCGCAGCGCCTGGCGAGGCCCGATGGAGTCTGGTCTCGCTAGCATTAAGCCCCCATCAGCATTTGGACGTGTCCGCTTGCTGAGCGACCAAGCGCTTCAAGATCGTAGCCACCTTCAAGCATCGAAACAACGCGTCCGCCAGCCTGCTGTTCGGCTGCTTCCATAAGTTTGTCAGTTGCCCACACAAAATCGTCTTCGACGAGACGCAGATTAGCCAGCGGATCGGCTTCATGGGCATCAAAGCCAGCCGAAATGATGATCAGGTCGGGTGAAAAATCACGGAGTGCCGGTAGAATGCGGTTGTTGAAGGCCGCCCGGAACGGCCCGCCGTCATCTTCCGGACTAAGCGGTGCGTTGCAGATGTTACCGCTCGCGCCTTCTTCGCGTGGTGCCCCGGTGCCTGGATAAAGCGGCATCTGATGCGTTGAACCGAGAAATAAGTCTTTGTCAGACCAGAAAATATCCTGCGTGCCATTGCCGTGATGAACATCGAAATCGACCACGGCGACCCGATCGAGACCGTGCTGCGCGCGCGCATAATGAGCGGCAATGGCAGCATTTGAGAACAGGCAGAACCCCATCGACTTATTCGCTTCGGCGTGGTGCCCACAGGGGCGCACCTGACAGAAGGCGTTTTTAATGTCGTTGCTCTGATCAAATACGCGGTCAACGGCCTCAAGCCCGGAACCAACAGCGCGCAGCGCCGCTTCCCAAGAACCAGGGGACAGCACCGTATCAGGGTCAAGCCGCACAGACGGTTGCCCCGGGCCTGGCCGCGCCGATTTGATACCGTCCAGGTACGATTGCGGATGCGCGCGCAGGATCGCATCCTCGACATCATCCCTGAGCGGTGCATCATCACGGACCAGCCCATCGAAAATCTCGTCGGCAAAGACTTTGTCGAGCACACGCATCCGATCCGGGCGCTCAGGGTGACCTTCGCCGGTGTCGTGGTTGACAAAACAAGGGTGTGTCAGAAGTAACGTCGCCATAGTCTCTCGATCTCTGTAACGCGTGTTGGTTTCAGCTGACCTTATCCGGACACGGCCCCGGCGTCAGCCTTGTCGTGTCGCCATCCACCGCGCAACAACCAGCTAAACCAACGCAGAATTCCCCACAATATCGCCGGCATGCCAACAATCGGCAGGAATAACAGCAAAAAGACCAGCCATCGCATGCCGCGCGCAGCCTCAAAGCCCGTGCGATTGGCGTATTCTGAACGTGCCTCTGGCCTCCAGATGCGGCGCCACCACTGGAGCGCGACCGGCAAGCCGAGCATGCTAACCAGGAATATCACACCGAAAGCATATTGCAGCACCGACGCAACGCCGGGAACCAGTCGCCGGTCGAGCTCTTGCTGCCGCGTCATGGATACAAGATCCGCATCGACGGCATGCGGCAACACACTGCCGGCAACTTCAGAGACCAACTCAGCCAATAGGCTCGATATTGTGCCCGGTTCTTGCTCCATGACACCGGCGCGCATCGGAATAACGCTTAGCCGAACCCGGTCCGTGCTGCGTGGCCCGGCTCCAGATTTGGCTTCCGCGAACAGCTGGTTTGTACTGCCCGCAAGGGCGTTAAGGAAATCTCCGAGTGTCTTGCGCTGCAACGCCTCGACCAAGCCATCAACCTCGACGCGCAGCCAAAGCCAATTGCGCTGACCGGGCTGCCGCGGTGCACTCGCGTTGACGAACAAAAGGTTCGTATCGAGACCTGCCGCAACCGTCCGCAATGGCGCCAGCCGAAGCTCCCTCTCACCGCTTGACGGCGTCCGATAGATCAATCTGTCGCGATCTTCGAGGCGACCGGTGATAACCGCGGTCTGCCGGCGCAGCGTTGGCAATGCAGCAAGCAGTTTTAATGGATTGATCGCATCGATCTGCTGGGCACCGTCGCGGCTCGATTTCGCATAGGGGCGGAACGTATCAGGGGCACCGGGCTGCAGCGCCAGAACGCGCATGACACGGGCACTGAGCGGTCGCGCCAGCTGCCATACGGTCTCCGAGAAGACCGCTGCATCGACGGTGCGGACAAACAAATTTGTGCGAACTTCAGCAAACCACATTCGCTTATCATCACGCCCAAACCCGCGCAGGGGATAACTTTTTTTGCCAGCAACGAGCCGCAACCGGGCATCTGTCGGCAACGCGGCGAGGTGTTCGCGATTGTCGAAAACACTGGATGCGGTGAGGTAGATGACAACCGGTGCAGGCCGGACCTTTATACCAGATGCGAGGTTGGTGTAGACGCGAGCCAGCTCCTGTTCACTGGCCGTTGTATAGCGTTGCCCCGATTGATTGACGAACGTCCAGTGCCCCTCGGGCGTGACTGTGGCAGCCAATACGAGCCCGGGTGGCTTGACTTTAAGGCCGGCAATCATGCCAGCGGCGACGGTCAGCTGATTTGACCGCACGGCTGAATTCGGGCCGGTGATCATACTGCGGACACCATCAAGCCACGAGGCGTGCGCAGCCGTTGCGCTGCAGGCGAACAACATCGCCATCAGGCAGTAGCGCACCAGCAAATCAGTCACCGGTCGCGCGCGAAATCTGTCGGGAAGTCTGTGCCGCATAACCGCACTATAGCCCAAAGTTCGCTTAAAGTTTGCCCAAGCAAACCTAAAGCAAGCCCAACTTTCATCTGCAGGCACTATAAAGCGTTGAAGTTCGGTGGTCGTTTCTCGACAAAGGCCTGGAACGCTTCCTTGGCTTCAGGCGACGCCATGCGACCGGCGAACAATTTGGATTCCGCTTCGAGACGCTCGACGATCTCATCGACACTCGCGCCGCGCATCAGGTCGCGCGCAATTTTCAGCGCAGCAGGCGGTTTGGCGGCCAGTCGCAAAGCCGCAGCTCGCGCCGTTGCTTCAAGCTCATCGGCTGCCACGACGGCATTGACGAGCCCGGCTTCGCGCGCACGTTCCCCCGAGAAGGCCTCGCCCAGCGCGAGCATCTCAAACGCTCGCGTATGGCCCATGCGTCGCGGAGCAAGCAGGCTCGAACCGGCTTCCGGAACCAAGCCAAGATCCAGGAACGGTGTGATCAACTTCGCGCTTGGTGAGGCATAGACGAGATCGCAATGAAACAGCAGCGTGACGCCGACGCCAACCGCCAGCCCGTCAACTGCTGCAATCAATGGCTTCTCGACGCGCGGCAGGTAGCCGATAAAACGATGCACAGGCGTTTCGCCGACCTGCGGCACACCATCTTTCGCGCGGCTCATGAAATCCTTGATGTCATTGCCGGCCGAAAAAACACCACCCGATCCGATGAGGATATGCGCGCGTACATCGCTGCTCTCATCACCATCGACCAGCGCTTCGTACATCGCCTGGTACATAGCGGGCAGCAACGCGTTTTTCTTCTCGGGTCGCTGAATACGGATTGTCTGCACGCCTGCATCACGCGAAATTTCGATCTCGACTTGACCATCAGTCATGTTCTGGAGTTTTCCCTACAATGTTGTCATCGCCAGCAACGCTATGCGCTCAGGCGCTCAATCGGCATCGACAACAAGCTATCGGCGCCTTCGGTAATCGATAGGGCCAGCCCATGTGCGGCCGGCACCTGCGTCTCCGCAAAGAACCTTGCAAGCGCGACATGATCACGGTCAGCACCGCCATTCTCACGGACGGCCAACAGCGCGCCTTTTGCCAGATAGATACCACCAGCAGCTAATCCGAAGAGACGCAGATATGGCGTTGCACCGGCGAGTGCCGCTTCCGGATTGGACTGCAACTGTTCGCCCATCCAAACCGACGCCGAACGCAGCGCGACAAGCCCCTCATCGAGACGTTCTGCCATCTTACCGAACAATGGTTGATTTGAGGACTTGAGTGCGTCAACTGTTTCGGCGAGTTCGTCAATGTAACCCGCAACAACCGCACCATCATCGAGTGTCAGTTTTCGCGTCACCAAGTCGATCGCCTGAATGCCATTGGTGCCTTCGTAGATCGGCAGAATGCGCGCATCGCGGTAATACTGCGCGGCGCCGGTCTCTTCCATAAAACCCATACCGCCATGCACCTGGACGCCCATTGATGCGACTTCGACGCCAATGTCGGTTGAGAAAGCCTTGGCAACCGGTGTCAGGAGCGCGCTGCGCATTTCGCCTTGCAGGCGTTCTTCCTTGGTCGCACCACGCTCGGCAAGGTCCAATTCGCGCGCCGTCACCAGACAGATCATCCGAGCGGCCTGGGTCATCGACTTCATCGTCATGATCGTGCGGCGAATATCGGCATGTTCGATGATCGGGCTCATCTCACCGCGTTTGGCTTTTGGACCGCGCCCCTGAGTGCGCTCGTTGGCATACTGAAGGGCATGCTGCGTCGCGCGGTCAGCCATGGCAACACCTTGCAGACCAACCCCGAGACGCGCGGCATTCATCATGATGAACATGACATTGAGGCCGCGGTTTTCTTCGCCAACCAGATAACCAACGGCACCATCATTCTCGCCGTATATCAACGTGCAGGTCGGACTGCCGTGGATGCCAAGCTTGTGCTCGACGTTGGCTGTAACAACATCGTTGCGAGCACCGAGCGTGCCATCCTCATTGACCAGCACCTGCGGCACCAGGAACAACGAAATGCCGCGCGTGCCTTCCGGCGCGTCAGTCAGCCGACCGAGCACCATGTGCACGATATTGTCTGCCAGATCATGGTCGCCATAGGAAATGAACGTCTTGGTGCCAGAAAGCTTGTAGGTGCCATCACCCTGCGGCACAGCTTTGGTGCGCAACGCGCCGACGTCAGAACCCGCATGCGGCTCCGTGAGGTTCATGGTACCGGTCCACTCACCCGACACCATTTTTGCCAGATAAGTTTCAATCAGTTGTTTGCTGCCATGTGCCTTAAGGGCTTCAATCGCCCCCATCGTCAACAAAGGGCACAACGCAAACGAAAGATTGGCGGCATTCCAGATCTCAGTGACAGCGCATGAAACAATTTCCGGCAGATCCTGCCCGCCATGGTCTTCTGGTCCTGTCAGCGCATTCCAACCGCTTTCGCAAAACTGCGCATAGGCCGACTGCCAACCTTCTGGCGTTGTCACCCTGCCATCTGCCAGCGAAGACCCAACTGTATCGCCGAGGCGGTTCAACGGATCGAGCACATCAGCCCCGAACTTGCCCGCCTCTTCAACAATCGCACGAAGCGTATCTTCGTCCAGACCGTCATAAATGCCGCTTTCCATCAGTTGCGGCACATCGGCAGCAGACTTGAGTGCAAACAAAATGTCTTCTACTGGAGCTTGGTAAGTCATGCGCGGCCTCAATTGCGATTCGGGATCAATCCGATCCGGAACCATATTGATCCGGCCGGGAGCTGTCATGCAATCGAAAATCAACGCGTAGCTGGCAAATCGCCATGAACTGCCAAACTGCCATGAACCGCGCCGAGAATTTTAGGGAGCCGATCAGTCACATGTCGCTTACGCCGGCGCCGTCAACGGACGAGAACATTGAACGCGCGGCCGGTCATCTGCGGGCGGGCCGGCTGGTCGCATTTCCAACCGAGACCGTTTACGGGCTTGGCGCTGATGCCCGCAATGGTGAAGCGGTTGCTGAAATCTTTGCTGCCAAGGGTCGGCCGGCGTTTAATCCGCTGATCATCCACGTGCCCGATGTGGAGACCGCACGGACCTGGGCAGAGCTCGGGGCCCTGGCTGAGCGCTTAGCCGCCGCATTCTGGCCGGGCGGACTAACGATGGTGCTCAACAAACGCGTCGGCGGGGAACTTTCAGAGCTCGTCTCAGCAGGCCTGCCAAGTATTGCCGTGCGCGTGCCAGCCCATCCGGTTGCACTATCACTCTTGCGCAAGGCGAATTGCCCGGTTGCAGCGCCGTCGGCCAATCGCTCAGGTCATGTCAGTGCGACCACGGCAGCCCATGTTGCAGCTGATCTGGACGCCGCAGCCCTGGCCATGATCCTCGATGATGGCCCATGTGCATTCGGTGTCGAGTCGACCATTATCGATGCGCGAGGTGATGCTGTTCAGCTGTTGCGACCGGGGGCTGTCACGATAGAAGCGCTCGCGAAAGTCGCCGGTACGGTAGTTAAGGGGGCATCCGCTTCAAGCCATGGTGCCATGGCGCGCTCATCCCCGGGCCAGCTTGAAAGCCACTATGCCCCAGCAAAGCCCTTGATGATGAACGTGACACAGCCACGGCCTGATCAGGCGCTACTTGCATTCGGAGCATTGCCCGAAGGGTATGCTGGCGAGGTCTACAATCTCAGCCCGTCCGGAAACCTGACGGAGGCTGCGGCTAACTTGTTCGCGGGACTACGCAGGCTCGATGAGACAACCGTCAAGTCGATCGCGGCGATGCCGGTCCCGATGGACGGTCTCGGCCTTGCCATCAACGATCGACTAAAGCGTGCCGCAGCCCCTCGGAGCTAGAGCCGGTCAGATTTAAGTGGAATCGTATTTGAGCTTCTATGTCCGCTCTAGCTTTTTCTCTCTCACGGCTATTCCTCGCAAGAGCTCGGGCCTGCGAGGGCGCGGCACAACGCGCCGGGTCGCACGCGCTCCCCTAACGTGTTTCCCTCTAAATCATACAAGATCTAAGGAACTAACTGTTCCATCCCGGATGATCACATTGATCCTCGGCGCTCGGCCCTTTTCATGGCACGTTCGGTTTTGAGGGATATCCGAGACGGAGGCGCAAATGCTTGTTCGACTTCATAGCCAGGCCACGACGACACCCAAAGTA
>CAJQQK010000083.1 GCA_905480435.1 uncultured Hyphomicrobiaceae bacterium
CCGGCAAAGCACTGTGCTCGATACGCTGAGCTCGACCAACCTCAAAACGGCACGCGCGTGGCGCATGCGGCTTGCCTTCCAGGAGATCTATGCGCAGCCAACGCGGGAATGGGCCGAGATATTCTTCGACAAGTGGATCAGCTGGGCTAAGCGCTCGCGACTCGAACCGATGAAGGCGGTCGCCCGCACCATGGAAAAACACCGCGATGGCATCCTCGCGTGGTTCGACAGCGGCATCAGTAACGGTCTCATCGAGGGCATCAATTCTCTCGTCCAGGCCGCAAAAGCCAAGGCACGCGGCTACCGAAACAGCAATACCTTGAAGGCCGTCACCTACCTCATAGCTGGCAAACTCGACCTCAGGCTACCCACTTGAAACGTCGGGTAGCCATTATATTTCGAGCATGTTGCAATGAAAACATCCATAACCACATTACGGCCGCACCCGCAAGTTGGATCCCTCGAGTTAGATAGCGAACCGCTGCGGTTCATGAATTTGGAGTTCGTTCAACGAATTTTCTTATCTATGGGTCCGGGGACTTATGCTAAGATTTTTCGTGCCTTAGCAAGAGCAGCAAAAAAAGAATCAATCTCAGCTGGAGTATTATAGAGGCCAAACGAGATGCGGCACATGGCGTCCACGTCATATCGTTTCATTAAGGGTGACGCACAATGATGGCCAGCGCGGATGGCAACGCCAAAGCGGTCAAGCACTGTCGCTAGGTCGTGAGGATGAATTCCATCAAGGTTAAACGAAATGATCGCCCCCTTATCTTGAGCGGTGCCGTAAATCGTTACTCCCTCCAGTTCGCGCATGCGCGTTTGTGCATATTCAAGAAGCCCCTTTTCGTGATGACGTATATTGTCAACACCGACTTCCATCATGAACTTTAGTGCCGCGTCCAGGCCGATAGCTTCCACTATTGGAGGTGTGCCGGCTTCAAATCGTTCCGGCACGGGCCCGTAAGTGATGTTGTCTTGGGAAACGCTCTCGATCATCGCGCCGCCTCCGAGAAAAGGAGGCATATTATCAAGCAACGCGCGTTTACCAAATAGAACACCAATCCCGGTTGGCCCGTAGACCTTATGACCGGTGAAACCGAAGAAATCGATATCCAGCGCTTGCACGTCTATCGGCATATGCATGGCGGACTGGGCACCGTCGGCAACAACGGGTATGCCATGACCGTGGGCAATACGAACAATTTCTTTGAGCGGCACCAATGTTCCGAGCACATTGCTCATGTGCGAAATGGCAACGAGTTTCGTTCTTGGTGAGAACAGCCGCTGGAACGCTTCCATATCGAGTTCGCCGCTATCGGATACAGGTGCCCACCTCAAGACGGCGCCGCTACGCTCGCGGAGAAAATGCCAGGGCACAATATTGGAGTGGTGCTCCATTACTGAAAGGATGATCTCGTCACCCTCTGAAATATTCTGCCGTCCCCAGGAATACGCCAATAAATTAAAGGCTTCTGTGACGTTCTTAGTGAATATAATTTCGTCGACACTGGTCGCGTTGATGAATGAACGACATGTCTCGCGCGCGGCTTCGTACCGCTCAGTTGCGGTGTTGGACAAGAAGTGGATGCCCCGGTGTACATTGGCGTACTCGTTGCACTGCATGTCAGTCATTGCGTCCAGCACCTGACTAGGTTTCTGGGACGACGCGGCGCTATCAAGATAAACGAGTGGAGCCCCGTTCACATTTCGACTTAGGATCGGAAAACGGTCGCGCAATGCTGCCATGCGCGCACCATCGAACTGGTTGTCAGGAAAGTCGTTGCGGGTTTCTGTCATACTTCGGATCACCATGCGTGGGCTGTGAGCGTCGTCCTATATTCGTAAACGAACAGTTGCCATGGTTTGGATCGGGCGCATCATGTCGCAGTGGCCACAAGCCTAACTAGTCGAAGAGCGGCAACGCCAGAAAGCGGACTTGCTGTATCTTGGGTGCGACAATTCTTTAACCCATCCGGACAGATCCGATTAAGCATTTGTCCCGTGATTAAATCGTCCTCAGCTGCACGCTGCTGGAGGCACTGGGACGGCGCCGCTTCCCCGCCTCTGTCCGGCGGCGCCGTCCTCTGTCGGAGTTCCTCGAAATTCGTCCGATGCTCGAAGCCGCTTAAAATATCAGGCGGTAGCAAATTAGAAGAACCTTGGACGTGTCAGTAACGGATACTTCTTTCAGTCTTGAACGATTGTGTTTCTAATCCGCGTCATTCCAACTCAGTTGCGGTCGTGAAATTTGCGAACCACCTAAAGATAAGTAATTAAGCAAGGATCTAAACCAATGGCTTTATCACGAATGTTTCGCACCTTTTACGGATTTGCCGCGCTTATGGTTGTCGTTTTATGGCTACCCGACGTTTCAAGTGGGTAGCCTGAGGTCGAGATTGCCAGCTATGAGGTAGGTGACGGCCTTCAAGGTCTTGCTGTTTCGGTAGCCGCGTGCCTTGGCTTTGGCGGCCTGAACGAGACTCTACGGCGACAATCAAGGTGAGAACCCAGCGTCAATCTAGGTGAGAATGCGCCGCTGGTGGGCTGACGGAAGGAGGGCGTAGCCCGACTGAAGTCTGCCCACCACCGGCGTCACGCTCTTTGAGCGTGATCTGGCGGTCGTTCGTGGTCGTGGCAAGGTTGTGATTCTTCTAATCAAAGAAGGATCAGCGATTGCCCGGCCTCCACATTAACGACTGTCAGATGAGGCTGTATATCTAGTGCCGCGTCTCTGGATTTGTAGCAATATGCCTCATATAGTCCCGTTATGCATTTCTGGGGGAGCGATTCATGCGGGTACTTTTTTCTATCATTGTGACAGCACTGTTGGCCGCCTGTTCATCATCAGCAAAGAACATAGCGCCCTCTTATATATCGCCAGTAGTCTACCAAGACTACGATTGCAGTCAGCTTGCACAAGAAGCTCAGCGTGTTTCATCACATGCTGCGAGAGCAGCTGGCGTGCAAGACGAGAAAGCTAGCAACGACGCTGTTGCGACTGGCGTTGCAGTTGTACTGTTCTGGCCTGCAGCATTCTTTGTCTCTGGTGGCGACGGCCAAAACGCGGCAGAACTCGCAAAATTGCGTGGCCAGAAAGAAGCCATCGAACAAGCAGCAATTCAGAAGAAATGCGGCTTGGTGTTCCAAGCCCGCAAGCCGAAGGTGTGAACAAATCATCGAAAGTAATGGTCGAAACAAACAGTGGCTGACGGGCAGGTGGCGGCTTGTTGGATAAGACACCTTATTCCTCGCTGCAATTCCTGACAGACCATCTGCACCACTCTTCGAGCCAGTTGTGGATTGAGGCGAATTTTTCTCCTATTTAGGCAGAAATTATCGTTTGAAAGTTGTGGTGGGATCGAAAGTCCCAGGAGCTATGACCGAAATTGGGTGACAGAATCTGAGAGAGGTGACGTATCGTGGCGGTTATCGAGACCAGCCATAAACTCCAGAGGAGCGATACGCCTATGTCGAACCCTACAGTCATCCCGCTGCGCCAGCCAGAGGCAA
>CAJQQK010000084.1 GCA_905480435.1 uncultured Hyphomicrobiaceae bacterium
TGCTCTGCCAACAGGATTAAGCAGAAAACCGACCACCCAAAAACACCTGATCCACCCACTCAATTCGTCGAGGAGCCAAGGTATCTTTGCCGTCGGTCAGGCATCCAATATGAAAGCTTTTGGCCCGAACGCTCAATTGACCGCATTGGTCAATAATTGGGGACCTTATTACATCTCGCGCGTTAAGGCGGCTATGGATGGCAGCTGGAAATCGACGGACACTTGGGGGGCATCAATTCTGGCATGCTGAACTTCGCGAAGTGGAACGCCAAGATCCCAGCCGATGTTGTGAAATTGGCAGAAGCTGCGCGAGATAACATCGCTGCTGGCAAGCTACACCCTTTTACCGGGCCGATGAACAAGCAGGACGGTAAGCCGTTCCTCAAAGCGGGTGAGAAAATTTCTGATAAGGTGCTTTCGAGTATTAATTTTTACGTCGAAGGCATTGAAGGCTCGCTGCCTAAATAAACTCACGAGGCAAGTAAGCGAGCTGCCAGAACACGTGATTGCAGCCCTTCAACGAGCCGGGGCTGCAGCGGACCGAAACGATTTCTGCTGCCAGGGCCTTATGTTTCTGATGTCGGCAGCGACATGAAAGATGCCTTTGGCCGGTTCATTCTGCGTGGACAGATTCTGTCTTACCACAATGATCGATCTATCACTGAGGCGAAGGCCGCCGTACTGTTCGAGATGGATGGCGCCGTTTCCGTGATGGCGACTATGAAGCTATGGCTGTCGTCAGTATCCCCCTGGAAGAAACCTGAATGAACCTGAGCCTAAGGCGCAGCTGAGCGTTGGGCTGTAGGGAGTGACACACCGCTTTTGATGAAGCATGCTTAGAAAAAAAATATCAGGGGTACGGCCATGACAATGCAGCAGAATGATATGGTTGCAGGGCAAGGTATTCGAACCGGCGCTCAATACCTGGATGGTCTTCGCGATGATCGTGATGTCTGGATCAGTGGTGAGCGCGTTGCCGATGTAACAGCTCATCCCGGTCTCAATCGTGGGGCACAAACGCTGGCGTCGTTTCTCGATCGGCAGCATGATCCGAAATATCAGGATAAGACTACCTATGTTGATGCGGAGGGCATTCGATGTGCCACGTCATTCCTGGTTCCAAAATCGAAAAATGATGTCGAGCAGCGCGGTGTCGCGTTCTATGAATGGGCGAGATGGTCGAACGGTATGTTTGGGCGGACGCCGGACTATAAGAACTCATCCCTGATGGCATTTGCAGCCGCTTCCGGTTTCCTTGGGACCGGTCAGACCGATTTCGCCCAGAACATGGTCAACTTTTACGACTATGTGCGCAAAAACGATAAGGTGCTCACGCACACTTTGGTCAATCCGCAGATAAGTCATGACTTGGCGAAGGAAGGTAAGTACAGCGATAAAGTCGCGCTCCATATCGTCAAGGAAACGGACGCGGGCATGATCGTGCGAGGTGCACGCCTGCTGGCGACGCTCGGTCCTCATGCCGATGAGATTGAGGTTTTTCCGTCCACGCTGCTGAAGGCAAGCGAGGAGAACATTCCATTTGCCTTTGCGTTCGCCATTCCGCTCTCGACACCAGGTCTCAGATTGATTTGCCGCGATAGTTATGATCACGGCAAATCTCATTTCGACGCGCCGCTCGCATCGCGGTTTGAAGAAATGGATTCTGTCGTCATCTTTGATGATGTGCTGGTGCCTTGGGAACGTGTCTTCATGTACCGCGAGCCGCTAAAATGTAACAAGGCCTTCGCAGAAACCAACTCTGTCGTGCATATGATGCATCAGGTTGCAGCGGCCAAGCTCGCCAAGGCCGAATTCTTTGTCGGTTTACTTTGTTCGATCGCAAAGGCCACAGGCAAAGACAAGGACATGAACATTCGCGGCCAGATCGCAGAAGCGATGTGGACCGCCGAGACGGTCCGCGCCCTGCTTTATAGTGCTGAACAGCAAGCGCACGAAGATCAGTGGGGTAACTTCATTCCTCTACGACGGCCGATCGACACGTCGCGCAATCTCTTTCCAAAACTCTATCCGCGTCTCGTCGAATTGGTGCAACTACTCGGCTCGAGTTCGCTGATGGCGACGCCTTGCGAGGCTGATTTCTCCAACGAGATTGCAGGTGATGTTGAACAGTATTTCCAAGTTCAGAACCTGGATAGTCGTGACCGTGTCGCACTGTTCCGCCTTGCCCACGACGCGGCGATTTCGGGTTTCGGAAGTCGACAGTGCCTTTATGAGCGATTTTTCTTCGGCCCACAGAACATCATGGCGTCTGGATATTTCGAACTCTACAACAAGGACGACATGATGGATCGCGTGAACGAACTGCTCATGTCCTGACGAAGTGTTCCACATACCATGGCGGAGGAAGTGTTGGCCGTTCCGCAATGTTCAAATAGATTTCATTTCGTTAGTGAGAATTGAATGGATTTATTAGGGCATTGCTATACTGCGATAGCTCGGGCGGTCCATTAATTTGGCTCCTCGACGAATTGAGTGGGTGGATCAGGTGTTTTTGGGTGGTCGGTTTTCTGCTTAATCCTGTTGGCAGAGCATTCCCCGTCGATGTGACGGGCGGCGGTCAAGGACGCGCTCTATAGCGCGCCCGCGAGGG
>CAJQQK010000085.1 GCA_905480435.1 uncultured Hyphomicrobiaceae bacterium
TCGCGGCACTACCGGCAGCCACAACGCTTAGCCAGATCGAAGCGCTGCTCCCCTGGAACATCGCCCTCGGCGACGCGTAGCGTCGCTGCCTGCGCGTTAGCCTGTCAAGCCACACACATCACCAGAAGATTGATCGCTTACGAAGCTCTGGAAGTGAGCTTTTGCGTTCACGGGCCGCACCGGCCAGCAGAGCTGGCCTGGCCCTCCACGGGGGCGGCGCTAAGCGCCGGGTCGCATGCGCTCCCGGTGTAGTGGCCTGGTGAGGCTTTGGAAGATGAAGGAGCTGGTTCGCATTCGCGAGGGTGACAGCCGATTGGTCTCGTGCGTGGCGGTTTCAGTGATGAGCTTGGACGGGAAGTACGTAAAGGGAGCGCATGCGACCCGGCGCGTTGCGCCGCGCCCTCGCAGGCCCGAGCGACAGCGAGGAATAGCCGTGAGAGAGAAAAACTAGAGCGGCCATCTGAGTTCAAATGTTAATCCATCTGAACTGCCCCGCTCTAGGCCCGCTTCGCTTCGATGCACTCCCAGAGCATCACGGCGATGTCGGCACCGCCGAATTTTTTGACTTCGCGGATACCGGTTGGTGAGGTGACATTGATCTCTGTCAGATAAGGCCCGATGACGTCGATGCCAGTGAAAATGAGGCCGCGGCGTCGGAGTTCAGGCGCGAGGGCTGCGCAGATCTCAAGGTCGCGATCGGTAAGGGCAACGGCTTCGGCGCGGCCGCCGACGTGCATGTTGGAGCGCGCTTCATCAGGTGCCGGTACGCGGTTGATAATGCCACCGACTTCGCCGTCGACCAAGATGATGCGCTTGTCGCCTTCGCGCACTTCAGGACGGTATTCCTGGACCATGAACGGTTCGCGCCAAGCAAGGTGAAACATCTCGATGAGCGAGGCGAGGTTATTGTCGCCGGGCTGCAGGCGGAATACGCCGGCGCCGCCATTGCCGTAGAGCGGCTTGACGATGATGTCTTTGAACTCATCGCGGAAGGCTTTGACGTCTTCGAGATTACGGGTGACAAGCGTTGGTGGCATCAGCTCCGGAAAATCGAGGACGAAGATTTTTTCCGGCGCGTTGCGGACGTGGCTCGGGTCATTGACGACGAGGGTTTTCGGGTGGATGCGATCGAGCAAGTGCGTGGTCGTGATGTAGCTCATGTCGAACGGCGGGTCCTGGCGGAGCAGGACAACGTCGAGGTCGGATAGGTCAACGACACGATGGTTTGAAAGGTCGAAATGATTGCCGGGTTCGTCGCGCACCGTGAGCGTGGCGCCGCGGGCGAGAAGACGGCCATCGCGCAATGTGAGGTCCGTTGGCGTGTAGTAGAAGATGTCGTGGCCGCGATCCTGAGCTGCAAGCAGCATCGCGAGCGTTGAGTCACCGGGCACATCAATGCTGTCGATCGGGTCCATCTGGCAGGCAATTTTAAGCGTCATCGTGTTTCCTCGAAAGCCAGATGCGATTGCGGCAGGGCTCTCATATCATGCGTATGGCACCAGGGAGGGCGGTTTTCCCTGTGATTTGATGTTCAGGAATAGTGCGCAAGCCACCGAGTTACAAGGGCTGTAGACCATCAATCAGGTGTCGGGGGAGATGCCAGGGGGCGATGTAGAGCGCATCGAGGCCGAAGCGGTGGCCGCGGTAGGCCGAATGCTCCCAGGCCCAGTGTTCAGCGGCGCGCGCCATCCGGGCTGCCTGAACGGGGCCGACTGATTTGGACGCAGATTCGAGCGTACTGCGATATTTGACTTCGATGAACGCCAGGCGGCGACCGCGCACGACGATCAGGTCAAGCTCGCCGTAGGGTGTGCGGGCCCGGCGCGCGAGGACGCGATAGCCCTTGAGCATCAGGAAGGCGGCTGCGATCAGCTCGGCGACGCGCCCCAACCGTTCGCTGCGCTGCCGGCGACGGTTTTGGCGGGAAAAAGGAAAAACGGACGGAATATGCATGTAAATATTTGCCGAATATAATGAACCAGCCTGAATGAGCTACTTAGCTGGCTGGTTTTTCAAGGATAAAACGAGATCATAGACACGGGGCCGGGGCACGCCAAGCTTTTGCGAGATTGATTTGGCAGCCGCGGCAGGGCGCATATCAGGTAGCACCTCGCGCAACGCAGCCAGAATTGCGTCATCGTCAATTTCGGATGTGTCGGGCTCAGTCGGTGGGGCAACTACGATGACGATTTCTCCTCGTGGGGGTGTTTCGGCTGACCCGGTCGCGAGCTCGGAAAGTGTGCCTCGGCGGACTTCTTCGAATTTTTTGGTGAGTTCACGGGCAAGCGCTGCGGGGCGTTCGCCGAGAACATCAGCCAAGTCTTCCAGGGCGGCTGCAACGCGATGCGGTGACTCGTAGAAAAGCAATGTACCAGAAACGGACGCCAGCGCTTCTATCCGTGTCCGCCGCGCGGTTGTTTTTTGCGGCAAGAAGCCTGCGAAGAAGAAGCTGTCGGTCGGCAGACCAGATATTGTGAGTGCAGCGGTTAAAGCACACGGGCCGGGCACGGTATAGACTTCGCCGCCAGCCGCGATGACGTCGCGCGCGAGCTTGAAGCCCGGATCGGAAATTGCCGGCATTCCGGCATCGGAAATGAGCGCGACAGTGCCGCCTTGTTCAATGCGGGCGATGATGTCCCGGCGCGCCGCTTCGGCGTTGTGCTCGTGGTAGCTTGAAAGCTGCCGGTTGACCGAAAACCGCGCCAACATCGGTCGCGAAACACGTGTGTCTTCACAGTAAACGCGATCGGCCTGCGCCAATGTCACGAGCGCACGAGGCGTGATGTCGCCGAGATTGCCGATTGGCGTTGCGACCAAGTGCAAACCGGGCGGAAGTGGGCGGGCGAAGAGGTCCCGCACCCCGGATGACAGCGCGGCGATGATCCCACCAGTCTTGTCGTCAGACATACCGCGTACCGGTGTGTCATCCACGGCTAGAGCAGCCGTTGCCTCGACAGAGGTTGTCTCGGCGCCGTTATCCACTTGTTCTTCGTCGCCCAAGTCGTATGCCTCCGTTCAACTAGCCATAATACATCTGATCATGGGCATTGTTGCCCAATTGATAGGGGAGATCTGCCGCCAGAACAGCCTGTCTGCACGCTCCAGTCGTAGTATCGCCGCTTTAGTGCGTTTTCCAAAGACTGTGGATAGAAAGCCTGAAAAATATCATATTCTGCGATAAGGCGAATCAGTCACTGATGTGCGCAGACCGAATCAGTGCAGCAAATAAGCACTGTGTGCTAGCATGTTGCGGATGTGTCAGGGGAATTTCTAGGGTGGGTCAGGAAACTAACTTGGTCGACGGCCTTAAGCGCTGGATAGCTGCGCGGTCAGGCGCTGTGCTGGCCGCCGTTGTTGGTGCCGGACTGTCGTTGACGCTCGCCGCCTGTTCGATTGGTGGCGGCTTGGGCGGTGGCCCTTCTTCCGGCTTAGCTGCAAATGATCAAGGTCTGGTTGCGCCGTCTACCACAGCATCAGATAGCCCACTGAAAGCTAAAGTTGCTGTGCTGTTGCCGCTCTCAGGGACCGCGCAATCCGCAGCTGTCGCCAAGGGCATGAAGCAGGCTGCCGAAATGGCGCTGTTTGAGCTGAACAATCCTGGTTTCCAGCTAGTCGTCAAAGATACCAAGGGCACCGCAGAAGGCGCGATGGCGGCGGCTACAGCTGCTGCTTCCGAAGGTGTCGAACTGATCATCGGGCCCCTTTATGCCCGATCCGTCACAGCTGTGGCGCAAGTTGCACGCCAAGCCAAACTACCGGTTATTGCGTTTTCGAACGACCGCAAGGTTGCCGGCAACGGTGTTTATCTTCTCAGCTTTATGGCTGATGAGGAAGTCGACCGGATTGTCTCGTTTGCCTCACGACAGTCTAAGCGGAGTTACGCAGCCTTGGTGCCGGATAACAGCTACGGCGCGTTGATGACGGCTGCGTTTCGCACGTCCGTTTCCCGCCACGGCGGCTCGATCATCGCGATGGAGAAATATCCGGTCAACTCAAACGGCATGCTGGCGCCATCGCAAAAACTCTTCAAGCTGGTGAAAGAGGCTGCGGACCGAGGCGCGCCGGTTGATGCTATTTTCCT
This sequence comes from uncultured Hyphomicrobiaceae bacterium, assembly GCA_905480435.1. Classification (GTDB taxonomy): domain Bacteria; phylum Pseudomonadota; class Alphaproteobacteria; order Rhizobiales; family Hyphomicrobiaceae; genus CAJQQK01. The sequence goes on from CAJQQK010000085.1 coordinate 4,082, forward strand.
GCCCGGTGGACCGGACACACTGCCTAACCTGGCACCGCTGATCTCATATGCCAATGTTGGCGCTGCGCCGGTTAAGTTCCTCGGCAGTGGCGGCTGGGATTATCCGAACTTGGGACGTAACAAGAATTTTATTGGCAGCTGGTATCCGGCACCGGACCCGCGCGGGTGGCGCGCATTCTCAGAGAAATTCGCGCGCACATTCGGGTCTGCGCCACCGCGCATTGCAACACTGTCACATGATGCAGTGACGGTCGCTATTCGGCTGGCGACGGCCCATCCGGCCGGCACGCGCTACACCACACAGAATCTAACACGGACCACCGGCTTTACCGGCATCGACGGCGCTTTCCGGTTCACGCCGGCTGGCACTGCTCAACACAGCTTAGCAGTGCTCGAAGTGCAGAAATTCAACGCCACGGTCGTTGATCCGGCGACGGCTGGCTTCGGCACAAACCAGGCCGTTGCAACAACGGGTGCGCTGCGGAATTAGAGCGGATCAAGTCACTCACCGAATACAGTTGCGGCGCCCGATTTTAGTCGCGTGCCGGCTTACTTCTTGTGTTGATTGTTGAAGCCAGCATTGGGCTTACCCCACAACAGACTACTTGCCCCTCGCTGAACAATATTAGTCCACCGCACCAACACCACCGAAACTTATCGACGGCTTGAAGATCGAGTCCAGGACGCGATCTCTGAGCCGCTAAAGCACGTCGCGTTTAACAGGATCCTTAAATCGCCCGAAGATTGGGCGTTTCAAGGCGCATTGTGAATCCGTTAAAACGCGACATGCTGTAGGCCAATTATTTGGCTTTTTTCTTGGTCGTAGCTGCTTTTTTGGCGGTTGCGGATTTCTTCGCAGGAGCGGCCTTTTTGGCGGACGCCTTCTTCGCTAGGCCCGAAGTCTTACGGCAATAGGCGGTGAGCTTGCGGCCGTTGATGGACACCTTCTTCTTTGGTGTTATCCAACCACAGTCTTTCTTAGTGGAGCATTGGCCGCGCGCAAGACCAGCGCATGCGGAGGCTGTTTTCTTCTTTGCCGGGGAGTTGCGCTTGGCGGCCTTGGAAGCTGGAGCCTTTTTCGGCGTCGTCTTTTTTGGCGCGGCTTTGGCCTTTTTGGTAGTTGGCTTGGTTGTAGACTTTTTAGCTGTTGTTTTCTTCGCTGTGCTCTTCGGGGCTTTTGCTTTCTTGGTCGCAGGTGCCGCAGCCTTCTGGGCAAACACTGGTGTGGCGCCAGCAATGGCAACCGCAATCACAGCTAGTGAAAGTGTGATGTTTCGTATGAATTCCATAGTTCAGTTCTCCCAATGAAAAGGCTGTGCCTCCGAGAACCTGTCTAACTATATGATTTTCAGTTGTTTTAAAAGATCTCAAAGATAGAATTAGTTATTCAAACTTCTTCAACTGGGTAGGTGTCACATCCCGGAAGGTAGTTTGGCTGTTTCCAGAACAGCTCTGGTTTGATTTTGTGCCATTCTTTCATCGTCTGCAAGGGCGTCTTACTGCCCAAGGCTGATTGAGGAAGCTGCTGATTGTAGAGCCACACG
>CAJQQK010000086.1 GCA_905480435.1 uncultured Hyphomicrobiaceae bacterium
GCCAGGGTACGTAGCTTCGCCCTCAATATCCTGCGTGCCAACGGCGAAAACAATATCTCGCAGGCCATGTGGCACAACGTCCTCGACATCACACGGCCGCTCAATTATCGCTTCATGTAGTTAGCGTTGAACAGCCCTGCAGGTAAGCCGTAGCGACAAGGGGTGATGAAACGTTTCCCGCTCTATCCTCTGAGCTACCGGCCCATATTTGTTTGCGCGCCGCCGCCGGCCAACCCGGCGCGCAGTGCGTTGCAAACAAAATTTGGTGGACCGGGCGGGATTCGAACCCGCGACCATGTAGTTCCATCGGCATTCGCCAAGAATGTTTGTTTCAGGCTTCCTCAAATACGGCGACAACGGTTTGGCGAAACGTAACCCCATGCGCTCTTCCAACTGAGCTACCGGGACGCATACTATTGGTTGGCCCGGGCGGGTTTCGAACCCCGCGACCTCATGGTCACTAATGTAGTTCCACCGGCATTCGCCGCGTTAGTCTTCTCCGAAAGGCCTCCTTCAAAATCGTTTTCATTCGGTCACAGCGACAACGTATTGGCGAAACATATCCCATGCTCTGAACCGCTGAGCTATCAGATACCAGTGCGAGTGGCATCTGAGCGGGATTCGAACCCGCGACCTTGGGATCCCATGTAGTTCCTCCGGCATTCGCTGCGATGTATTCCTTTTGTCTTTGTCGTGTGTGCGTCTTGTTCAGTCCAGAGGACAAGTGTTTGACGAGACGTTGCTTTGGTTAAAAGTAATGTAGTCCCGCCGGCATTCCTCTGGCATTTTTTTGCTCACGGTGCACACCGCCCCTGCCGAAGCGGCAGAGGCTGCACCTCCGCAGGGGCGGCGTTAAACGCCGGGTCGCATGCGCTCCCCGACTTTGCAAAGAGCAAAGCCGTAGAAAAGCGTTCCTTGTAGGTCCGGCGCCCTGTCTTCGTATCACAGGGCACCGGACCGTTCTTCTACAGTGGCACCTTGGCTATTTCGCCGACCCAACGGTCGGTGCCAAGGCGATCACGGGCGAAGTCGGCGATCAGGTCGAACGTGACATCCGAGAAACCGCCAATGTTGAGCACGTCAGGCCGTGAGTGCGCTGGCGTGTCCGCATAAGGGGCGATATCCAGGCACACGAGTTTCGCGTCCGGGCAGCGCCGCTTCAACTTCACCCACTCCTCCATCACTGCCGTTCCACCGCGAACAGGCTGGTCCAGCCAGGACTGGTTGTCTGAGACCAGGATGACCATGTCGACACACGCTTTCTCCGCGTTGAGCTTCACGATCGGTGCCGAGCACGCGGTGCCGCCACCCCAGTATGAGGCAAGCAACTTGGCGTTTTTGACCACGCGATCACGCGGTGTGATCTTCACATCGTGCACTTTCGTATCGAAAGGCATGATGCGTGCGGACGGGTTCCGACGCAGCATCGCGGAGGCAACAAGCGCTGCCACATCAACGTACGTCATCTTCGATGTCGCGCCGCGACGGTGCCCGGATACAGGCGCCATCATCGAACCCGACACGTCCGGGCAGATCACGATCTGACCACCGAGTTCCGGTGCGTTCTCGACCGCGATCTCCATGGCATCGGCCAAGGCATCCCGGAGTTCGGACGGCACCTTCTCGTCGATGTTCATCCAGGCGGCCATCAACTGGTACGGGAACACCCGTGCCTTCTCGATCGCCTTGCGGTCGGCAAGCCGTGCCGCAAGTGCCCGGCGAACCGTGGCCCGTTCGAACACACCGTGACGCAGGAACGTGTTCAAGTTCATGCGTAACATCTGCCAGCCGGCACGTTCCGCCACCCGCGTCCACTGACGCTGGTTGAGCGGCAGAGCCGTGAGCATCTGGAACGGTACGTTCGGCACTGGAGCACCGCCAGCCGTTTCGCGGAACGCCAGGTATTCCTGCACGGTGCGCGGCAGCAACCGCACGTCAGCTGGACGACCGATCAACCAGGCATAGAACGCCTCACGCTGTTTCGATGTCGGCTTCGGGTGAACCATCTTGATGATGTCCGCCAATGAAGGCGACTGACCGACGGATGCCCAAAGCAACGTCTCATCCGAAGCTTCGTTGAGCCACGTCTGAACCAGCTTCTTTGGCCGTGTGCCAAGCGAACGACGACCCGTTGCACCGGACCGCAGGATCTGCACGAAGTTGCGCAGCATGCGACCGTTGTCGATCACGCGCGGGAACGCCTGTGACAGGTGCTCTGGCGAGATCGAGGCAAGGGCTGCCAACAACACGGCTGGCGTGTCCTTCATGTGGCCGTTGCGGCGTACGTAGATCGCGGTCTTGGCCAGGAAGTCCGGCTCGACCTTGACTGCAGCTTCAAGCAACTCAGACAACTGGGCCTGGGCATCCATGTAGTATGCGTCGCCAAGTGTGCCTGTCATTGCAAGCTGCGCCAGGGCTTCGCGGTCTTCGAGCTTGTAGGCCCGACCGCCGGCCTGGTTCCAGCCATCGGCGCGCTTGATGCCGCGCTGTGTTCCAAAGAGTGTCTTGTTTGCCATGATCGGCTCCATCGGTTCATCCGCCAGATGTTGGCGGCAACTGGCACACTACATGTCAAGCTTTGGGCCAACTCGTTGGAGCGAACGAATTAATTAAACAACTATTTGATTTTAAATAATAAAAAAATACATCCTGACGATTTCAACGCACACTCGCTTTGATCATCTTTCAATTAATGGATATTTTTATATCGTTTTATAGATTTTTAGATATCATATGATTATGCGCAAGAAAGTAGTCATTGGATTCCTTGGCACGACGTTGGACAAGGGCAGAGGAGCGGAACGCTGGAACCGCTGGCGACCGTCGGTTGCCGTGTGTCAGCATCCCGATCTGATCGTTGATCGGTACGAGCTGCTGCGTGATCCGGCGCATGCGCGACTTGGCGGCGTCGTTGCAGCGGACATCGGCCTGATTTCACCAGAGACGACTGTGTACGCGCACAATCTGCCGCTGAAAGACCCGTGGGATTTTGGCGAAGTCTACGCGGCGCTGCTGGATTTCGCCGCCGACTATCCGTTCGACCCGGACAACGAAGATTATATGATCCAGATCACGACCGGCACGCACGTCGCGCAGATCTGCATGTTCCTGCTGACCGAAGCGCGGCATATGCCTGGGCAGCTGTTGCAGATCGCGCCACCGAGACGGTGGGCCGAAGGTAAACCTGGCGACTACGCAACGATCGATCTGGATCTTTCGAAGTACGATCAGATTGCCGCCCGGTTCCGCAAGGATGCGGATGATGCGACGTCGTTTCTGAAGTCGGGCGTTGAAACACGTGATGTGGCGTTCAATCAGATGATCGACCAGATCGAGCAGGTCACCATCCGCTCGGATGCGCCGATCCTGCTGAGTGGCCCGACGGGTGCGGGCAAGACCCAGTTGGCGCGGCGGATTTATGAATTGAAGAAAGCGCGCCATCGGGTGCAGGGCAGTCTGGTGGAAGTGAACTGCGCAACGCTGCGTGGCGATCAGGCGATGTCAGCGCTGTTTGGCCATCGCAAGGGCGCGTTTACGGGCGCAGTTGCTGATCGACCAGGGTTGCTGAAGTCGGCTGACAAAGGCCTGTTGTTTCTTGATGAGATTGGCGAGCTTGGCGTTGACGAACAAGCGATGCTGCTGCGCGCAATCGAAGAGAAACGCTTTCTGCCAGTTGGGGCCGACAAAGAGATTTCTAGCGCGTTCATTTTGATTGCAGGCACCAATCGCGATCTGCTCCAAGAAGTGCGGGCGGGGCGTTTTCGTCAGGATCTGCTGGCTCGACTGGATTTGTGGACTTATCGGCTGCCGGGGCTCGCGGAGCGGCGTGACGATATTGAGCCTAATCTCGACTACGAATTGCAGCGTTATGCTGAGCAAAGCGGCGATCGCATTACGTTTAACAAAGAGGCCTCGCAGGCTTTCCTCCGGTTTGCGGTGTCCCCGGACGCGCGATGGTCGGGCAATTTCCGTGATCTTGGCGCTGCCGTGACGCGGATGGCAACGCTCGCGCCATCCGGTCGGATCACGACGGCGATCGTCGATGATGAGATTACAAGATTGAGATCGCGCTGGCGTGAAGATGGGCCGGAAGAGGCTGGCAACAGTAGGGCGGCGCTTGAAGAGTTGTTTGACGCGGAGCAGCTTGATGAGATCGATCCATTCGACCGGCCACAACTCGCGTTCGTGATTGAGACATGCCGCCGATCGAGAACGCTGAGTGAGGCTGGACGCTCGCTGTTTGCTGCCTCGCGGAAGCGGCGCACGAGCTCAAACGACGGCGACCGGTTGAGGAAATACCTCGCGAAGTTTGATTTGGACTGGGCGAGCGTTTCGGACCGCTGAGCTCAAGCCTCTTACCAGCCCTCTTAGCCAGACCACTGCACACACCTCAACCGCACTGCAATTTTGGCGGTGGTGGAGAAGCCGAAGGCTCGATATCATGGCGGTGCATTCAATACTGCGATCTGGACTCATCAATCCCCGGCGACAAGGCGGTATGTTTTGAAAATCCAAACCAGCAATCTGTGGCTGCGCCTCGGAGCGACGATGACCGGCGCCTGTTACGGACTTATCGGGGCGTTCTCTATTCACATGAGCTATCAAGCACCGAATGCTGATTTGGCGGGGCGGGCGTTCTGGATGGGCGTAACGTTTCTGATTGCAAGCGTGCTTGCGATCTCGGTTTCCTGGCTGGTGCAGGATCTATCGAATATCTGGTGCATTCATGCGAGGAAATCGCGGCAGACACGTCTCACCATTGATAACGAGAAAGCGACAACGGGCGATAGAACCGTGTAAGTTGAAACTGACAGATCATTAGACGATGGAGAATTGAATGAGTGGATTGTTGGACGGGCACCTCGCAGCTGTAACAGGCGGCGGCTCGGGCATTGGCGAAGCAATCGCTCTTGGATATGCCGAACAGGGCGCGGAGATTGTGATCCTCGACAGCAATGCAGCCGCCGGCGACGACACGGCAAAGGCAATTCGCGATGCTGGCGGCAAAGCATCAAGCTTCGAAATCAATATCACTGACAGAGCGGCATGCCACGCCGTCGCTGCGAAGATCGCTGCGGACGTTGGGCAATTGACCGTCCTGGTCAACAACGCTGGTATCAACCGGCGCACGCACATTACGGGCGACAAAGCGGCTGTAGAGCAGGACTGGGACGATATTATCGACGTCAATATCAAGGGCATGTTCAATATCACGCACGCGCTGCTCGAACCGCTGCGCGCCAGCAAAGGACGCATCGTCAATATCGCGTCAATCCAGTCGTTCTTGCACGTTAGCTGGCCGAATTCTGCCGCTTACACGACGTCAAAACACGGCGTGCTTGGCTTGACGCGGGCACTCGCAGCAGAACTTGGGGCGGATGGTGTGCGCGTCAACGCGATCGGGCCAGGGCTTATTGAAACACCGCTGAACAAGCCACTGCGGGAGGCCAATCCTAATATGGTTGCCTCGATCATGCAGCACACGCCACTTGGCCGCGCCGGCCAGCCCCACGACATGGTTGGCCCGGCTGTATTCCTCGCGTCCGACCTCTCGGCCTATGTCACCGGCAGCATCTTGATCGCCGATGGCGGTTTTCGCACTCTTTAGGGTTCTCTTGCAGCCGACAGGGCAGGATAATGACTATGCAAAAACGTCTTAGTGATGCCGAAGCTGATCGCTTGGCAGCTATTCTCGACCGCTTTCCCAGTGAAAGTGCGATGAATTTGGAAGGGCTCGATGGCTTCTTCGCCGCACTTCAATGCTGCCCTGAACTGGTGCTACCGAGCGAATATCTTGCCGAGATTTGGGGAGACGGCATGGACGATGCAGAAGCCATAAGTGACGAAAAGGAGTTCAAAACATTTGTTGAACTCGCTACGCGTCACTGGAACTTTATGCCAGAAAGACTTAAGACAACTTATGATTTTATGCCTCTACTGCTCGAAGATGAAGACGGCATCGCTCATGCAAACGATTGGGCGATAGGGTTCATGCAGGGAATGAACATGCGCCGGCATTGCTGGGCACCACTCCTGGATGACGAAGAGAACGGCGGCTTGATCGTTCCCATTTTTGCGCTTGCCTATGAGCATTCCGCCGATCCTGAATTGCGGAGTTATGACGAGCCCGTATCGGAAGACAGACGCCTGGATTTGATTGTCGGCATGGCTGCATATACGCCAATGATTTTCAATTATTTCGCTCCACAACGGCGCCTCGAAGCTAGGTCCATGAAAAGCAGCGCGACTAATCAGCGAACCTCTCCCAAGATCGGCAGGAATGATCCGTGCCCTTGCGAGTCCGGCACGAAATATAAAAAGTGTTGCGGTCGCGAGACGCTGCACTGAGCACTTCATATTGGCAGCGTCACGGCCGGCCATCATCAGACGGATGTTCGTCGGCTCGAACCGTTCCGGCCCTTCTCCTGGCGGCAATTAGGCGGCAAAGTCGCGGGCAATCGCGCGGCGAGGCCGCCCAATCGCGAAGCAAGGCTGAGAGAACATCATGCGCCAGGTCCATTTCGTAGCGTTTCTTCAAGCACAGAACTGCACAACCATACCGGCCGCCTGGCGCCACCCGGATGCGCGAACGGACAGCTATTCGCCCGACTACTATCAGCACATCGCGCGCGTGCTCGAAGAGGGCAAATTCGACGTTGGTTTCTTTGATGACCGATTGGCGATGCCGGATATGTATCGTGGCGATCATGCGCATACCGTCGAAAATGGAATTCGTTGCGTCAAACTTGATGCCACAACGTGCCTGATGACGATGGCGGCAGCATCGAAACATCTCGGCCTCGGCGCGACGTACTCGACGACCTACTACGACCCGTTCCATGTCGCCCGCGTGTTTCAGACCATCGACCTGATGACCAAGGGGCGGGCTGCATGGAATTGCGTCACGTCTGTCAACGACAACGAAGCGCGCAACATGGGGCGCGGCGATTCAGCAATGGAACACGACCTGCGCTATGACCGGGCCGACGAATTCATGGAAATCGTGCTCGGACATTGGGATAGCTGGGACGATGACGCGATCGTCGTCGACAAGGAAAACAATCTCTACGCCCATCCCGATAAGGTGCGCCGGATTGACTACAAAGGTGAATTCCTGTCGTCGCGCGGACCGTTCACAGTGCCGCGTTCTGCGCAAGGGCACCCTGTTGTGATGCAGGCCGGCATGAGTGGTCGTGGGCAGAAATTTGCGGCACGCTGGGGCGAGCTGCTGTTTGTTGCCTATCGAGACATTGCGGTGGGTCGCAAGATGTACAAAAGCCAGAAGGATGCGACTGCAGCACTCGGCCGCAATCCGGACCACATGAAGATTTGCTCACTGTTCTATCCGATGGTCGCTGCAACCCGCGCTGAGGCAGAAGACCGGAAAGCTGCTTACGATAAGCTACCAAATGATATCGATCAGCTGTCCTTGCTCTCGGAAGCGCTCAATTTTGACTTCGCGACGAAGGGCATGGATGAACCGTTCAGCGATGAAGAAATCGCCGGCATCAATGGTATGCAATCGATGCGTGATCGCGTCATACAGGCCGGCTACAAGAACCCGACTGTGCGTGACTTTATGCGGGTAACTGGACGCGGCCTGCTGCACGAGGCATGGGTTGGTTCACCGACGGACATTGCCGACATGATCGAAGAGTGGTGGTCTGGACCAGAGCCTGCATGCGATGGCTTTGTGGTTGGCCCGACACATCAACCTGGATGTTTCGAGGATTTCGTTCGGCTGGTCGTGCCTGAATTGCAGAAACGCGGCATCTACCGTAAAGACTACAGCGGACCGACGCTACGCGACCATCTGGGCCTGCAACGGCCCGACATCGGCGCGTTACGCAATGCTGCTGCAGAGTAATCGCGACGGTTTCACAATCGCTTTCTCAATATCAAAAGAAGACAAACGGACATGAGCATGGACGTACTCGACGCTATCCAATCACGTAAATCGATCCGCGCTTTCAAGCCCGATCCGGTGCCAAAGGAAACTATCGCGAAAATCCTCGAAGTCGCCCAGCGCGCGCCGAGCGGCACTAACACACAGCCATGGCATGTTTATGTGTGCAGCGGCGCTGTGCGTCAGGCGATCTGCGATGATGTGATCGAGATGGCGAAAGCTGGCAAAGGCAAGAAGTACGAAGACTTCGACTACTACCCGGAGAAGTGGAAGGACATCCATAACAACCGCCGCCGTGCGGTTGGCTGGTCGCTCTACAATCTTGTCGGTGTCGAAAAAGGCGACCGCGAGGGCAGTGCCCGCCAAGCAATGCGCAACTTTCTGTTCTTCGATGCGCCGGTTGGGATTTTTGTGACGACGGATTCTTATCTAACGCGCGGCAGTTGGGCTGATGCTGGCATGTACATTCAGACGATCATGCTGGCCGCCAAAGGTTTTGGGCTCGACACTTGCCCGCAGGCTGCCTGGATACCGTTTCAAGAGCCGATTTTGAAGCACCTCGACGTGCCGGGAGATCAGTCGCTGGTAACCGGCATGAGCCTTGGTTGGGCGGATAACGACAAGATCGAGAATACGCTGGTCAGCGAGCGTGAAGCGGTTGAGAACGTCGCGCACTATCGCGGATTTGAGTGAGAGTTGTAACAACCTCGCTGATTGACCTTACGCAGTTGTAGGCCAAGCTCACTTTTGATGAGCTTGGCCTTTTTATTTTCCCAAACAAATCAAGGAGAGTCAGGCGGCTTCTTCTAGTGTCGAGCAGGCACCGCTGACGCGGGTCTGGCGCATGTAGCGGCGGAAGCGATCAGCGTCGTAGCCGGCACCGGCGTGGAGCAGACAACGGTTGTCCCAGAACACGACATCGCCTGGCTGCCAGACATGGCTATAGATGTGCTCCGGTCTGATGGCCTCTTCGGTAAGTTCATCTAGCAGCGCGCGACTATCTGCTTCGCCCCAACTTTCTATTTCGCGGACGTGCGAGCCAAGGAATAGGTTCTTGACGCCCGTGTTGGGATTGGCGCGAACGAGGCGTTGGCGCACTGGCGGCAATGACGCCGCCATCTCCGGCGAGACTGCATCGGGGGCGACTTTCGATCGTGAGTAGACGTAGTCATGAATCGCGATTAGTGGATCGAGTTGCTGTTTGCGCTCGGTTGAGAGGCGATCGTATGCGGAACGAAGTGAAACGAACATTGTCGCTCCGCCTTCTGACGGTGTCTCGTAGGCACACATGATCGACAGGAAAGCCGGCACCGGTTTAAAAGAGGCATCCGAGTGCCACATGTTATTGCCAGTCAGGAAAACAGTTTTCTTGTCAGTTGAGCCGAGAACCGTACCGTCTGATTGGACATTTCCGATGGTGCCGAAGTAGTTGACGGTGCCAACGTCGGTGTGACTTGGTTCGGCTTCTCCGAGTTGTCTCGTCAAGGCTAGCTGCGCTGCATCGTCCATCGTCTGACTGGGAAAATGCACGAATGAATACGTGTCGATCGCGGCTTGGATCTGCTGCACGACCTTGGCGGAAAGCCGCTTACTCAGATCGACGCCCGTTATGGTGGCACCGAACTCCTCGTGCAGTTTCTCGCAATGCAATCCAGTCATGAGGCAGCCTCCCGTAACGTGTGTGCTCGTTAAATCAGCGGGATGATCAACTCGCGCGTTGCCGTTGCTCATCATAACGCGCAACAGTCGATCAAGGTCAAATTTGAACTCGGGCGGCACTGTAATGCAATCTGGTACTATGGTCTTCAACCAGCTCAACCGGGTGATGTTCGGGAAGGCAGCTGCGCCGTCAATTGTTGCGGAAGCTGACAGGCTCGGTGCCAAACGCGTGTTTGCGTTGGTCAGCCGTACGCTTGCAACAAAGACCGATGAACTCGACAAAATCAAGCAAGCGTTGGGGGACCGGTTCGCTGGCTTTCATGATCATATGCCGCCGCATTCGCCGCGCGACTCGGTTGTTGCCTGTGCAAATGCTGCACGAGAGGCCGGATGCGATCTGCTGCTGACGCTTGGTGGTGGATCGGTGACGGATGGTGGCAAGGCGGTGACGCTTTGTCTGGAGTATGGCATTACTGATGTTGACGGGCTGGAGCCGTTTCGCACGGTTGTCGAGGATGGCGTGCGCCGCTTTCCGGAATACCGGGCGCCATCAATCAGGCAGATCACCGTGCCAACGACGCTGTCTGCTGGTGAATTCAATGCGCGTGCCGGGGTGACCGATACGCGGCTCAAACTCAAGCAAAGCTACATTCATCCGGCGCTTGTACCGGAGACGATCATTCTTGATCCGGCTGTGACCGTGCACACGCCCGAATGGCTGTGGCTTTCCAGCGGCGTGCGCGCGATCGATCACGCTGTTGAGACGCTGTGCTCGCTTGATGCCAATGACTACACCGATGGCACTTCGCTGCAGGCGCTACGTTCACTCAGCGAGGGCCTGGCCCGGGTAAAGGCCGATGCGCATGACCTGGAAGGCCGACTCAAATGCATGATGGGTGCGTGGCTATCGATGGTCGGTGTCGTTGCCGGCACGCGTCTCGGAGCGAGCCATGCGATTGGCCATATCCTTGGTGGCTCCGCGAACGTGCCGCACGGGCATACGTCGTGTGTTATGCTGCCCTATGTGCTCGACTACAATGAGCCGGTGAATGGCGAGCGGCAACGCGATGTTGCGACAGCCCTCGGGAGCCCGGATGAGCGAGCGAGTATTGTGGTTGACCGGATCATTCGCGATCTCGGCATGCCGCGCCATCTACGCGACGTCGGCGTCAGCAAGGAAGATCTGCCAAGGTTGGCGGACAACTGCATGCTGGACGACTGGACATTTTCGAACCCGCGCCCGATTTCCAAGCCAGAACAAGTGTTGGATATTTTGCAGGCAGCATACTGAAATCCGCTTTCAACGACCGGGAGATCGTAGACGCCATGCCTCAGATACCAACTGAACAAATCCCTACGATCTACCATCGTCGCATCGGAGATATCGTGGTGACCGCGCTCAGCGATGGTGCACTAGAGCGAACGCATGAGATGATGAATGACGTGGCCGAAGATGAAGGCCGGCGCCATCTTGATGCAGCATTTCGTTCAACGTTCGTGCTGTCGGTCAACTCGTTCGTAATTCATGCAGGTGGAAAGACGATACTGATCGAGACCGGGTCGGGTGACTATCTCGGACCGTCCATGGGTAAGCTGCGAGGCAATCTCAAAGCAGCCGGCATAGAGCCGGATGACATCAGTTCGATTTTACTGACCCACATGCATCCGGATCATTCCGCCGGACTGACCGATATGAAAACTGGTGCTGCCAACTATCCGAACGCCGAGTTGGTGATTCATGAAAACGAGCCGCGCCACTGGTTTGACGATGGTGAGATGGCACGTGGCTCGGAACGCGAAAAGGAGCTAATGTTTCAACAGGCGCGCGACCAGACCAAGCCTTACCTTGATCGCATGAGAACGTTTACCGACGGCGAACTGCTACCCGGTATTACAGCGGTGCCTTGCCATGGACACACCCCGGGACATACGGGCTTCCTGATTGAATCGGCGGGGCAATCCCTGCTGATTTGGGGCGATACCGTGCACATGCCAGAGGTGCAGGTTCCCAGGCCCGAGGTGACAATGACTGTCGATATGGCCGCCTCTGAACGCATGCTGGTAACCGGCATGCATCTGCACTATCCGGGTTTTGGGCATATCGCTCGCGAGGGTAGCAGCTACCGATTTGTGCCCGAGCCCTGGCAGCAAACTCTATAGCTCGGCGAACCGCTCTATGGCAGCGTGAAATGAACACGCACGGAGCCATCGCTTACCGCAACTCTGTCTATCGATATCTGACCGGCGGTGCCAAGTTTTAGGTAAGGCGTTAGCTGGGCTGCGATTGTTTCCCGGTTGGCATCAGAATTAATCTGTTTGAGAATTTGCGCCGGAAGGTAACGTTTCCTGAGGCGGTTGACATAATTGTCCGCCGAGCTTTGGCCGAGGTAGCAGAACAAGCGGCCAGAACGACATACCGTTTTAAAATAACCACCAACCACAACCTTGGACGCCGTCAATGTTATGCCCGTCTCGTAGCGGCTGGGTTTGAGGTGCAGTTTAATCTTTGGGCGGCGCCAATGCACAACCGGCAATGACTCGGCGAACCCGCACGTACCGCTGTAGCAACTGCTGACGAGTTCAGCGCCGTCATTCTCGAAACTGATGGCAAGCACAAGCGCGCTCGCAGTCGGCGTGACCTCAATTTTGGTCGAAGCGATGTCATTCAAGTAGTAGGCGTATTGACCATTCCCGATCCCGGTCAATGGAAATTTCACGACCGGGAAAGCGAGCTCAACTTCGGTACCGCCAAAACGGATGTAAGATTTCTTGGTCGGGTCAAACAGGCCGCCGAATATACCCTCAGACGGCACGTTGTGCAGCCGTAGGCTGGTGCCGGTCAGGATCGGATTGACCAGAGACAGAGAGTTCGGTGAGGCTCAGGCGCAAGTCAGCCGCGCGCGCGCTCGTGCAGTAGAGCAAGGCCACCAAAACAACCAACAAACGCCTGTACACGTAGCAACCCCACACGCCAATCCGACTTTCGAGCGGATGCTGAGCGGTATCCGATACGAAGTCCAGGCGCACGATGCAAAAGCCAGCCACAAACCAAGCGGCGTAGCAAGACGGCCACAAGCCGGTCATTGGGCGGAGTTGGGCGGTGCTGAGTTGCGCAAACTTCGGTGGAAAAGAGCCGTATCGTTGATGCGGCCTGACATGTTGGCGTTGACACGGACTGAGCCAGGCGGCAGCCGTTCTCTGGCTTGTTTACGCTCACGGCTATTCCTCCCTCCGGTCGGGCCTCCACGGGGGCGGCGCGACGCGCCGGGCCGCGGTCGCGTACGCATCTTAAGGAGAGTTACTCAACCACGAGCGCAGAGATCGCGTTTGCCCTTCGAAGGGCCTCTCGACTACTCGACAATAACGGCTATTGCTTTAGTCGACGCTACCATAAATCGAACGTGGCTGCTCGTGGCCGTGAAGCAGCATTGAACAGAACTGCACACCCATCTCCGTCTCACTGCTCCACACCACATTGCACTCTACATTGGTCCTTTGATGATCAAAGTAGAGGCCGATGCGATCGAGCCGTTGTTTGCTCTTGTTCGAAGGGCAATCTAGCAGCATTTGCACACGCAGCCGCGCGCCAGTTGCCGACATGTCCACGATCTGACAGATCAACCGCTGTGACTTATCGCCGAAGCTCACTTCTCCAGGAATGAGTACAGATCTGCGCGGCGCCTTCCTCCGCGGGTCAGAAATGAACCTCGGTCCGCTGTCACGCGAGACATCAATAAAAGGTACGGTCATGAACTGTCTCCATAACTGGCTGCAACGTTAGCGGCACCTGTCCGAGCTGGCGCAACGCATACTTCAGCCTGTTTTCGTCAATAGTAATCGTTACCCCTTGGCAGGGCGTCGATTGACCGAATATGCCTGGCTCCTCGACGAATTGAGTGGGTGGATCAGGTGTTTTTGGGTGGTCGGTTTTCTGCTTAATCCTGTTGGCAGAGCATTCCCCGTCGATGTGACGGGCGGCGGTCAAGGACGCGCTCTATAGCGCGCCCGCGA
>CAJQQK010000087.1 GCA_905480435.1 uncultured Hyphomicrobiaceae bacterium
TTTGCAAAAGGGCGCACGCTAGGCGTGTCTTCAGATCATCCAGCGGCCTCAAACCCACTTCTCCACAGACCGGTCGCAATCACCGGAACCGGTGGTCGCGATCAATCGGAATCAGTGGTCGCAATGGCCCGGATTGGGCATTGCCAGGATGCAAACACATAATGTGTTGATAGCTGCATGATAGGCAGGCCAAGCGACGCCTGTGCGTGTTGCACGAATTTGACTCATACTCGACTCCCAATGCTTGGAGTGGTGCCGGGTGACGCCATGAGGCGCAATTGCCGAAACCAGCCTTGCATCTTTCTATGTTGAGCCTAATCTTTATGATCAGGCGCGGGCGGGTTGTCTCGACCACTGAGTGAGAGCGCAAGCGGCAATTTGGTTATGGTTAACGGGGAGATCGCCCGGCTGGTTCAAGTTATTTCTTCAGCGTTTCTTCGCTGCAAGACGTCAATTTGATTGAAGTGTTCGCTACTATTGACGCGCGATGCTGCAGTTGCTGCAAATATTGAATAATCAGCTATTTATACTTCAATGCTGAGTTTAGATCTCAATTTCAGTGCTGTCCGTCGAATGTATGACTTGCCAACAAAGGTTAATGAGTGATCCGGCAAAGATTCGCGGTCATAGAGCCGTGGGGGAAGATCCAATCTGCTGCGTCGAAAACTCGCGTCCCTAGAGGACTTAAGGTCGCGACGCAGCCAATGGGATTGAGAACTTGTCAGGACTTTCCGAAACCAGATTCTTTGGCCCGTAGCGCTGCAACCAGTGTTGAGTTGACCGGTGTTGCGACGCCCAGCTTACCGCCTTCGCGTGGGATTGCGCCATTGATGTTGTCGATCTCGGCTTTGCGGCCTGCCATGTGATCGAGCAGCATAGATGGTCTGGCGCCTGGAATTTTTTGTCCAAAATCCCGTACGTACGTGACTGGGTCTTGGAAATCGAGCTTGATGCCTTTGGCTTGCGCAACGTTGAAGGCTTCCAACGCACATGCGCTTGATAGCGACCAGGCAAAAGGATCGGCCTGCATTTCGCCGACGGTCAATCCCGTCAGCGCGCCAACGCCTGAGTACGTGCAATTGCAGATCAGCTTTTCCCAGACCATTTTGTGGATGTCATCGAATGTGAGCACTTTGAACGTGCCGGCGCGCCAGGCTTCTGCGACCACTTCAAGCCGGTCGGTCATGCCGCCGTCCATTTCGCCGAGACGGAGAAACTCCATACCGTTGTGGTGTGCGTGTCCAGGGCCTTTCATGGAGGCCCCAAAGCCGCCAACGACGCCCATCATGATGCGATCGGAGCCAACGATGTCAGCGACCCGGTCGGCACTGCCGAGACCGTTCTGGATGGTGAGAATTGGCGCGTCTGATTTGCCAATTTTGAGAGCCAGGTTGGCTGCATCATCAACGCCATCGTGCTTGGTTGCGATGATGACCAAATCGACATCTGTGACACCGACACCGTCTGTTGATGCTTTGACGTTAACGGTGCAGATTACCGCTGGCGCCTTCAACGCGCAGGCCGTTGGCGTTGATCGCATCAATATGGGCCTGCCATGTGTCTATTGCGAAGACTTCGTGGCCACCCTCGTCTGCCAGCAGGCCAGCATAGATCGAGCCCATTGCACCAACACCGATGATTGCGATCCGCATCCGATCATTTCCCTTCAAATATTGCGATTGTTGGTGGGTATGGAAGCGGTCGTTTGGCGGCAGTGTCAACACGGATGGGGCTGATTGCGTGACACATCACGGATGTGGAGCTGCCGTTTGCGCGCCGGGCATGGCCGAATGCGTTGGGGGGCTTCAACCATCACGGCTTCGCTTGCAGGTGGGATCAGCCAATGGCAAGATCAGCACTTATCGCAACCATCAATTGTGGCGCCCATGAACCTCTCCTATATCCTTCATGCCATTGCCTGCGCGGTGCCAGACAGGCCGGCGATCACCGCTTACAATGGCAGTCTGACGTATGCCCAACTTGATGCACAGGTCTTTGCCATTGCAGGCGCTCTGCTGGAGCGACATAACCTGACGCAGGGCGATCGCGTCGGTATTGCGATGACCAATTGTGCGGAGTTTTTCCCATGCCTGTTCGCGGCGTGGCGGGCGGGCCTCACGGCTGTGCCAATCAATGCCAAGCTGCATCCGCGCGAAATTTCGTGGATTCTGGAAAATTGCAGCGCCAGCCTTTGTATCATGTCGCCGGATATCGCAGCCTCAGTTTCGGAAGCACCTGATGCATTCTGGCCTGAAATTATCTCGACTGATGGCGCTGAGTATCAAGGCCTGCTCAAAGGCGAACCAGCTGCCAACCGTCCTGGTGAGCCAGGTGATCCGGCATGGTTGTTTTATACCAGCGGCACAACGGGACGCCCTAAAGGGGCCGTGCTGTCACACCGTAGCCTGTTGTTTGCAACGCACGCATATTACGCAGATATCGATGCAATCGGACCTGAAGACACCATGGTGCACGCCGCGCCGCTGTCACATGGTGCCGGCTTGTATGGCGTTGGCCATGTGCTCAAGGGCGCCAACAATGTGATCTACAAGGGCTTTGAGACCGGTCAGATCCTCGAGTCATTTTCATCCTATCGCAACGTTTCAATTTTCGCAGCACCAACCATGGTGACGCGCTTGTTGAACGACCCGAGATGCGGGAACTGCGATACCAGTGGCCTGCGCACGATCGCTTATGGCGGCGCGCCGATGTATGTATCGGATCTGAAGGACGGCATCGCAAAACTTGGCCAGCATTTTTATCAACTGTATGGCCAGGGCGAGTCGCCAATGACAATCTCTGGCCTCGATAAATTCCTACACGCTGATACGAACAACCCGCGCTACGAAGAACGTCTCGGTAGTGTCGGCCTGCCCCGCACTGGGGTGGCTTTTCGTGTCGTCGATGCGCACGGCGCCGAACTGCCGCCAGGCGAAATCGGTGAGATCGTCACCAAGAGCGACTGCATCATGTCGGGCTACTGGGAGAACCCAGAAGCCAATGCGGCCGCAATACGCGATGGCTGGCTCTGGACCGGCGACATGGGAGCCGTCGATGAGGATGGCTTCCTGACGCTCAAAGATCGATCGAAAGATATGATTATTTCGGGTGGCACAAATATTTATCCGCGCGAGATCGAGGAAGTTCTGCTGACACACAGCGGTATACTTGAATGTGCTGTGATAGGCGCGCCGCATGCCGACTGGGGCGAAGAGGTTGTCGCGTTTGTCGTCCAGCAAGAGGGTGCAGCTGCATTGGATGCGCCGGAGCTCGACCAACTCTGCCTCGATAATATTGCGCGATTTAAACGTCCAAAACGCTATGAGTTCGTCGACAGCCTGCCGAAGAATAACTACGGCAAGATCCTTAAGACGGAGCTGCGTGAGCGGGATGCAGGCAATCAAGCTGCAGGGGCATGACGCGATGTGCTTGATTGAGCTCGTCCCGTCGGCTGACGTAAGTTGCAATGCAGCCTATATGTGCGTAGGCATCGGTCGCGCCTGACATGGACCGTGCGGTCTCTCTGTGGTGCTAGAAACATAGGAAACAACCGTGCTTCTTGGATGCATTGCTGACGACATTACCGGTGCCACCGATTTGGCGTTGACGCTGAAGCGTTCCGGTCTGCGCACCATTCAGGTGATGGGTGTGCCGGATGATGCGGAACCGCTAAAATCCTTTGATGCCGTCGTGATCGCCCTAAAATCACGAACCAATCCAATTGCCGAAGCGCTTGATTGGTCGCTACGCAGTGCTGATATCCTGCTTGAAGCGGGGGCCCGGCAGATACTGTTTAAGTATTGCTCGACGTTCGACTCGACTGATGAGGGCAATATAGGGCCGGTGGCCGAAGCATTAATCGAAAAGCTCGGTGGTGATGTCGCTTTCGTGTGCCCGGCGTTCCCAACTAACAAGCGCACGATCTTCAAAGGTCATTTGTTCGTTGGCGATGAGCTTTTGTCATCCAGCCCCATGAAAGATCATCCACTGACCCCGATGCGTGACAGTGATCTTGCTGCCGTCATGCAGCGCCAGACCAAGCTGCCGATTGGGCTGATCGACTACACTGTTGTCAGGGAAGGTGCGGACGCCATCGGTGCGGCAGTAACGCAAGCGCTTGACGACGGAAAACGCTTCCTGGTGATCGATGCTATTGCCGATCATCATCTGATGGCGATCGGCAAGGCCGCTGCGAGCCACAAGTTGATTACGGGTGGTTCCGGTGTCGCGATGGGGCTGGCGGACAATTTTGTTGCGGATGGATTGCTCACCAAAACGGCTTCTGATGCGCCGATGTCGGCGAAGCCTGGCCGTGCTGCCATTCTGTCTGGCAGCTGCTCTGCTGCGACGCGCGGACAGATCGCAATCGCGATTGCAGCCGGTATTCCAACAATGCGGCTCGATGCGTTGGAGGTTGCGAACGGCAGCGTCACTCCCCAAGCGTTTCTTGATTTCGCCAAGCAGCAGCCTGCTGATCAGCCCGTGTTAATTTATTCCAGCGACGACCCTGATGTGATCACTGCCGTGCAAACAGCGCTGGGCCGGGAGCGTGCCGGCAGTGTCGTTGAACAGGCGATGGCCGAAATTGCAAAGGGATTGGCAGCAGCCGGCTTCACCAAGCTGATCGTGGCTGGCGGCGAAACATCCGGTGCCGTGGTTGCCGGGCTCGATGTCAGTGCCATTGAGATCGGGCCCGAGATTGATCCAGGCGTGCCTTGGACAAAGAGCCTTGATGATCGCGGTTTAGTGCTTGCGCTCAAATCGGGCAATTTTGGCGGCGAGCGCTTCTTCGTTGATGCCTGGAACAAACTTGCAGAAGGCGCGTGATAACGATGTCAACTGAGGCGACCCACCGAGAACACATTACCAGCGTCGCGCTTTCGCTGTTTGAGCGCGGTCTGACACACGGCTCAACGGGCAACATCTCCGTGCGTCTTGACGATGGCGGCTGGCTGATGACGCCGACCGGCTCATCGCTTGGCAATTTGGATCCAGCGCGAATTTCAAAACTTGATGCAACCGGCGAACATGTAGGCGGTGACAAGCCGACCAAAGAAGCCTTTCTGCACACGACGATGTATGATCAGCGACCAGGCTCAGGCGCGGTTGTGCATCTCCATTCAACGCATTCGGTTGCGGTCAGCTGTCTCGCCGAGATTGATCCACACAACTGCCTGCCGCCGATTACGGCCTACTACGCGATGCGGATCGGCAAGTTGCCGCTGGTGCCGTATTATCCACCGGGTGACATGGCGCTTGCCGAAGCCGTCGGTAGTCTTGCCAGCGAGCATCATGCCGTGCTGCTTGCCAACCATGGGCCGGTTGTGGCTGGGACTTCATTGGCTGCTGCCACCGATGCAATCGAGGAACTCGAAGAGACGGCTCGGCTCTACCTGCTGTTGCAGGGCCGCAAACTCAGCATCCTCGGGCCTGAACAAGTCGACGAACTACAGCGGCGCTTCAAGTCCTGAGACGAGATCCGAATTGGGCTCTACCCCATGACTGATGTCACGCCAGAACGAATGCATTTATAATCCAAAAGGAAACCGTATCTATGGCCAACCAATTTGACCTTAATGGACGTGTCGCTGTCGTAACCGGTGGCGCACAAGGTTTCGGCCGAGCTGTTGTCGAGCGATTTGCGCAGTCCGGCGCCAGTGTTGATATCTGGGATATGGACATTGCGCTGGCTGAGAAGACCGCCTCAGAAGTTGGCGCGAACGTACGCGCGGTGAAAACCGACGTCTCTGATTTTGCCAGCGTTGAAGCCGCCCGCGATGCAACGCTTGGTCAGCACAACAAAGTCGATATTCTGGTTAACAATGCCGGTATTGCTGGCGCGAT
This sequence comes from uncultured Hyphomicrobiaceae bacterium, assembly GCA_905480435.1. Classification (GTDB taxonomy): domain Bacteria; phylum Pseudomonadota; class Alphaproteobacteria; order Rhizobiales; family Hyphomicrobiaceae; genus CAJQQK01. The sequence continues at coordinate 5,845 of CAJQQK010000087.1, forward strand.
TGCGACCGTTGCCGATGGTGAAATTGGCGAATGGCAGAAGGTGATGCGGATCAACCTTGATGGTCCGTTCTTCTGCTGTAAGGCTGTGGTGCCGTCGATGATCAAGAACGACTACGGCCGCATCATCAACATCGCCTCGATTGCCGGCAAAGAAGGTAATCCGAATGCGGCCCATTATTCGGCCTCGAAAGCGGGCTTGATTGCTCTGACAAAGTCGCTTGGCAAGGAACTGGCCGGGCACGATATCGCAGTCAATGCGATTACACCGGCTGCTGCGAAGACCGCGATTTTCGACCAAATTAGCCAGGAACACATCGACTACATGCTGTCGAAAATCCCTCGCCAGCGTTTCGTTAAAGTCGAAGAACTCGCCAGCATGGCTGCTTGGCTGGCGTCAGCTGAGAACTCATACACGACCGCTGGTATCTTTGATCTATCCGGTGGCCGCGCCACGTATTAGGCGATCGGTTGATGATGAGCTCAAATCGGCAAGTCGCTATCCAGTTGCACCACATATCGTCTTGCGTTCCCGGCCAAGCGGCGGCCCATTTCTCAGCCGGATAGTTGAGGTTGAAACCCGCCGCGAGCCGGGATCTTTCCCGCTTGCTGTTGGGCACGGTTTTACGAACTAGGTAGGCGAATTGTCCCGGATATCGCACAAAGGGTGCGATATCCGGGAACGCGACCCATTTGAGTTCAGCGGCGCATCGCCATGATGCATGTGCGGTTGCCGTCTGCCTCTAAGTCGTGAAGAAATTCGCGATATTCGGCGCCGGTGATTTGATCTCGACCATTACGGACTCTTCGAGAGCTTCGACGCTGTGCGGGACGCCGGCCGGGTGCCGGCAAACATCACCAGGCGAAAGCACATGTGTGTCGTCGCCGACCGCTGTCTTCACCTTGCCTTTGGCGACGTAGACGAGCGACTCGTGCGTGTGGACATGTAGTGGTACGCCAACGCCTGGTGTGTAGTGGATTTCCATGATGGTCATCTCATCGCCCATCAGCATTGGCTTGACCATCAAGTCACCGCCAAAGACGGTTTCACCTTCGATGGCTTTCACGTTAATCGCTTTCACATCGGCATTCTTCGAGAGTATCATCAGGTCTTCTCCACGAGTTCAATTTTCCGGTAGGCATCAGCATGCACACTGTCTTCGTCTACGGCACTTTAAAGCGTGGCTATCCGAATGCCCACATCGGGATGCCGCGCGCCACCTATGTTGGTGAGTATCGCACGGTCGAGCAGTATCCGTTGGTGATCGGCGGACGCTGGTTCGTGCCCAACCTGCTTAACGAGCCCGGTGTTGGTTTCCAAGTGACGGGTGAAGTCTACAAGGTGGACGATACCGTGTTGGCCGAACTCGATCAGCTTGAAATGGTACATCTGCCAAACGGTTATCGGCGCCTAGAAATTGCGGTTGAGCCGATCGATGTGTCGGCGCAGCCGCTTGGCGATGTCTGGACATATCTGCGCGAACGCCAGGACGTTGATGGCATCCACGATGGTCCGATGGAGACGTATCCGTTGGACTCACGATATGTACCGGGCTCGGCCAGATAGCAGCCAAGCCCGTGTGGTGGCGTGTTAATGAATCTCGTCCTGCTTGGCGATTGCAGCTTTGAGCTTCTCAAACGTGAAGCCCGGTGCCTTTGCGAGATCGAGGATAACCGCTTCCTTGCGCGCCAGCAGATCGCAAGCCGCCGGGATCTTCGCAATCTGATCTTCCGGAATGACAACCGCGCCGTGCTGATCGGCATGAATGATGTCGCCGCTCTTCACAACCATGCCGGCGATCCGCACGGTTTGGCCGTATCCTGCGAGATGGACATGTGCGTGGCTCGGCACGATCGAGCCGGCAATCGCGTTAAAACCGTCCGCCCAGTCTGGAATGTCACGAATGCCGCCATCGGTGATGACGCCAACACCGCCCAACCCTTTGTGAATGTTCGACTGCACTTCACCCCAGAAACATCCAACACCGATGTCAGCGCCGTCAAGATCCTGCAGCACGGCGATGCTCGGGGTCGGGCCGCCATTGGCGAAGTATTCGTAATAGCCGAGCCTTTGCTCTTTGGCCTTGTCGCCGGTGAATTCGTTGGGGTGGGTCGCGCGGATTGTTGCTGTCCGGGCAAAGCCGATGAATGAGCCATTTTGCGGGAACGGATTGACCAGCGGTTTGCGCGTGAAGCCTGAATAGCGCGAAGCCGGATCGATGATCTCCAACGCATTGCAGATTGTTGGTGTATCGAATTTTGTCAGCTGCTCGAAATAATCCTGGGCCGGCATAACTGTATTCCTTGTGTGTTTTTAACTGAGATGGACCGTTCCACTAACTCGTAACGACGTCCGGCACGGCATTCACGCCGATGTTTGCAGCAGCGCTTTTGATTGCGTCCCATGTTTCGTCTGAAATTGGAATGCCATTGGCGTCGCGGTCTGCACGAACCTGGCGTTCTTTATCGCCGGGTGCGAGGATCTCGCCACCTTCCTCGATCGGTCTCGCCGTCTTGTAAAATTCGAGGTAGCGCTCAACGTCTTCCGGGAAGAAGCCATCAGGGTCGATGCGATCTGGATCAATGTAGACCGAGAGCATGCCGTTCGCCCAACGGCGACCTTCGAGTGGTGCACCCGTACCTGTGAGCGAGCCGCCAAGGATCTCGACCATGAATGCGAGGCCTGAGCCCTTGTGGTCGCCCATTGCGCGAATGGCGCCTTTGCCGTTGCGGTAGTTGCGCGGGCCGGATTGTTCGTAGTCGCCATAAAGGTAATGCGGATCGCCGGCGATGCTGCCGTCTTCGGCAACCAGTGCGTTGTCGGGCAAAGCTTTGCCGCCTTGGCTGGCGACGAGGACCTTGCCTTCTGCGACGACCGATGTAGCGAAATCGAGAATGAGCGGTTCAGCGTTCTTACGTGGCACACCGCAGGCATAAGGCGCGGTTGAAAAGCGTCGGTCGATAGCGCCGTAGGGTGCAACGAGCAGTGATGCCGGCGCATTGACATGGTGGGTTGATACAAGTCCTTCAGCTGCTGCCATCTCAGCCCACTCGCCAACCCGCCCGACATGGCCACTGTTGCGCAACGCGACGAGCGCGAGGCCGTGCTGCTTGGTGCGCTTGATGCCCAATTTGACGGCTTGTTTTGCCATCGACTGGCCAAAGCCATATTGTCCGTCGACGACAACCATGGATGGCGTATCGACAACCATCTTGAGTTCCCGATCGGCAACGAAATCACCATCTGCCAGCCATTGCAGGTAACGTGGTACGCGGACGACCCCGTGGCTGTCGTGGCCGGTGAGGTTGGCGCCGACGAGTGACTGGCCGATTTGAGCTGCTTCGCCGGCTGAACAACCTGCCTTGGCGAAGATATCGCGGACAAAATTGCTCAGGTCTTGCGGCTTGATGCTAATCATGGTCGCTCTCTTTTGGATTGGTGATGTGTTAACTGGCAAACTGGCGCAATCGATCAGATTTTCCTAGTTTGAAATGTCATCAATTCTGCTGCTGATTACCCGTTTGACGAGCCCACACACGAGGACCGCTGATGAACTTCGACCTGCCTGAAAAACTTGCCACGCTTAAATCTGAAGTTGATGCATTCGTGCGCGAAGAGGTGATCCCGTTCGAAAAAGACCCACGCTGGCTCGATCATGGTCCGGGTGACGATTTGCGCCGTGATCTCAACGCCAAAGCCAAGGCGGCCAATCTGCTCGCCGTGCACGTGCCTGAGGAATACGGCGGGCGCAATCTTTCGCATTTCGAAAAGGCGGTTGTGTTCGAAGCGGCAGGCTATTCCATCCTTGGCCCCATCGCCATGCATTGCCATGCGCCGGATGAAGGCAACATTCATCTGCTCGAAGCAGTTGGCACGCCGGCACAAAAGGAAAAATTCCTGGCGCCACTCGCGTGCGGCGATACGCGGTCCTGCTTCGCGATGACGGAACCTTCAGGTGGTGCCGGTTCCGATCCGAGTTTGCTCAATACAATGGCGCGACCGGACGGCAATGGCTGGATCATCAATGGCCGCAAGTGGCTGATTACCGGTGCTGATGGTGCTGCCTTCACAATCATCATGGCACGCACCGGCGATGGACCGGCTGATTGCACGATGTTCCTGAAAGAACTACCGCACGCTGACTTCAAGATCGAACGTACACTGGACACCATGGATGGTTCTTTCATGGGCGGACACTCTGTGATCGATATCAATGATCTCAAAGTTTCGGGCGATGACGTTCTCGGTGAAGTTGGCAAAGGCTTCCAGTACGCTCAGGTGCGGCTTGCACCAGCTCGCCTGACGCACTGCATGCGTTGGCTTGGCGCCGCGCGGCGAGCACATGATACGGCGGTCGAGTACGCGAAGAACCGCGTCGCGTTTGGCAAGACGCTTGGCGAGCACGAAGGGGTGAGTTTCCAACTGGCTGACAACGTTATGGATATGCACACAGCTCAGCTGGTGATCTGGCGATGTGCCGCGTCGCTCGATAAAGGTGAGCGCGCGTCATCGGAAAGCTCAATCGCCAAGGTGATCTGCTCGGAAGCCATATTCCGTGTCGTCGATCGCTCGATGCAAATTCTCGGTGGCAGCGGGCTGACAGCTGACACGCCGGTTGAGCGCATCTTCCGTGAAGTTCGCGGCTTCCGCATTTATGACGGTCCCTCCGAAGTGCATCGCTGGTCGATTGGCCGCCGTATCATGCAGGACAAGTTGCGCCTGTAATGGTGCGCTGCATGGAAGCCGATGACGCTTTGGGAAACAGCTTTGAGGTTTGTAAATGAGCGACCAGTTTTACGCACCGGATTTGGCCGATGGTGCCGATAATCCATTCGTGCGCGATGCCGATAACAAGCTGATCCGACGCCGCTTCTGGCTTGATATGGGCGACCGTTCGGTTGTTCTGGTGATGACGCAGGGTGTCGGTGCAAACCTGACCAATGATCAAAAGCGCGCGCATCTGCGCGATATTCGCCGCGAGGCATTGATCGATGACATCTGCGTGCAGGAGATCCTGCCGCCGGAAGGATAATCGCTAGAAAGCTAATCGCAGCTACGTGTTGGCAGACCTGGTCCGCCAGTTCGGTCGCTGCGTCGTTCCATGAGTATCACGTCAAGCCAGGCGCCATTGATGTGGCCAAAGCGTTCGCGATAGCCGACCTCGCGAAATCCGCGCTTGGCATGCAGTGCGCGGCTGGCTTTATTGGGCGCAAGGATCTGTGCTTGCAGCGTCCAATAGCTTTCGCTTTCGGAAATGCTGATGAGCTTTTCGAGCAATGCCGTGCCGACGCCGCGGCCGTGTGCGGCTGAATGGATGTAAACGCTGACCTCAGCGATGCCGGCCGCGCCTCAGGTGTCTGGAACAGGCGCAAGCGCAGACCAGCCGAGGATGTTGCCGTCGGGTTCGCGGGCGATACTCCTGCCGATTGGCAGATAGCCCGCGTTCCAAGCTTCCCACTTCGGTGGCGTTAATCGGAACGCTGCCATACCGGTTGCCAACCCTTCGCCATAGATTGCACGCACCTGCGGCCAGTCGCTGCGTTGCATTGTGTCTACGGCAAATTCCATGAACGGCCTATAATGGATAGGAGGGTAAAGACCTCAGAGAGAAGTATGTAGGCGACACTAACATCCCCAGAAATGCTATCCCGACGACAAGTGCACGACTGTCCGGTCGAGATTAAGATCGTTGTTTTGGCGCGGCCACCCCACAACCGCCTCGTCATTCCCGCGTAGGCTGGAACCTAAGTATGTCTCCGCAAATTCGACATTTGCGGTTAGTCGCTTGAGTCCCCACCTTCGTTGGGATGACGAATGTGATGGTGGCGACGCTAGTCGGGCTTAGATTCTACGGATGAGCGGCTGCTGCAAACTCCGTTTCGTAAACTTTCCGCCAAGCCTCGTCGTCAGTGCCGTCGGTTAGCATGTAACCACTGCGCGCACCGTTATACACCGACGCATCATCAGCACCCGGTGGCAACTCGCCTTTGTCGCGAAGCGCGCGCGCCGCCAACAGCAGGCGCCGGCGCGTGCGCGTGATCATCATGTCAGACGGTGCCAGGTGCTCATGGTCATGGTCAACAATGCCGCCCATACTTTCCGTGACGGCTTGGTCCTGCAGATGGATACCCTCGATGCCGGTATAGTTCGAGCCGTCGTGCTGGGCGTCGCGATTGATTAACCAGTCATTTTCTTCGTTGGCTGCCATCTTGAACCGACCGAGCCAGTCTGTGGAATTCGGTAGTAGGTCCTCGCTGCGCCCGGTGCCACCGATTGGTGTGCCGTCCTTGAAGGTTGGTTGCGGTTGAGAGTTGGCGGCAACCGCCTTCTTCCACCAGATGAAGATGAACATCGTGTGGGTATCGTCGAGGGGCACCCAGGCGCGCGCATGCATATGACTGCCGAACTCGCCGTTCGGTGCTTGGCTCCAGAACGGAAACAAGAAGTTGGCAAAGCGCCAATACATCTGATTGTCGCCTGATGCGCGATAGCCCGCATACTGCGTGCCCCAAGGCGCGTCCGAGACGTGGTATTCAGGTGCGCGGTCGGAGACTGTCTGGCGCAGGGGCGCTTTCTCATCGACGTTGTTCGGATCGACGTGGCCGGCATGCAGAAATCCAAAATGCGAGGTGTCGATTTCACCTTCAAGCGCCTGCAGGTAATTACATTCACGCATAACGAACGTTAGGTTGATCTCTTCTTCAGGCACGTCAAGGATTTCGAATCCGGGCAACTCAGGCGTTTTTTCGGCATTGCCCATGTAGACCCAGACTATGCCGGCTCTCTCAGCGACCTTGTACGCTTTGGCGCGGACCTTGTGTTTAAAATCCTGATGCGGCTTGGCGCTTGGCATGTCGACGCAATTGCCTTCGACGTCAAACTTCCAGCCGTGATAGACGCAGCGAATACCATTCTCTTCATTGCGGCCAAGGAAAAGCGATGCGCAGCGGTGCGGGCAGCGATGGTCCATTACGCCGGCGCGGCCGTCGCTGTCACGAAAACCGATCAGCCGTTCGCCGAGCAGCATGACGCGGACAGGATCGCCGTCACTCACGAGCTCCGATGCTTTGAACGCCGGAATCCAATAGTGGCGCATCAGATCGCCCATGGCTGTACCAGGGCCGACACGGGTGAGTTCTGCTCCCTCTTTCGCGGTTGTCATCAGGTTCCTCCAAGCGGTCGTTTTTCTTTGGACTAAATCAAATGCCAGCGGCGCAGTGCAGTCAATGGCGGGCGCACATCAACGCCCATTTTGCCACGAACTCTACCACCCCATGGCCCGGCTCATGCGGCGCGGATCAGCACCACCTTCCAGAACCCCGGTGCGCAGATCCTGTGTAATCGCGCAGACGCCAGCGGTTTTGTAGGTCATGTCAGCAAGGCGCTCGACGCTGTGGCCACGTGCGGCGAGGTCATCTGAGGTTTCCATGTCGATGCGGCCTTCGACGGTAAGTTTTCCTGGATGAGCGGTGTGCGGCTCGAACGAATCCGGCTGACTGTGCGTCATGAAACGTGGCGCCTCGATTGCTTCCTGGATTGGCATATCAAATTCTGCAACGTTAAGAAGCACCTGCAGCATGGCCTGGCATTGTGTGTCACCACCCGGCGTGCCGAATGGCATGGCCCACTCGCCTGGTTTGATCGCGAGTGCCGGGTTGGGCGTCAGGCGCGGGCGCTTGCCCGGTGCAACAGATGAGGCATGGCCGGGTACTGCCCAGCTTTGCATGCCGCGCGATGAGGGACAGAAGCCGGTGCCGGGGATTACGGGTGCGTCCCAAGACACATCGCTCGGGGTCGCCGAAAAAATGTTGCCGTCGCGATCAATCGCACAGCAATACGATGTATCTGCCGGTGCCGGTGGGCTGTCTGTCGATTGGTTATATGACGTGGCGGCTGAGGCGTTTTGCTTTGCGCCTAATGTTGTGTCGCCTGCTGGCGGCAATTCCGGCCACGCTTCATGTGGACGGATCATCGTGCGGCGCTCGGCTGCATAAGCATCGCTCAGCAGCGTATCCATCGGAACATCAACGTGTCGAGGGTCGCCATAGTAGTGCTCGCGGTCGGCAAACGACAGTTTGATCGCCTCGGCTGCAGTGTGAATATAGTCGGCGCTGTTGTGTCCGAGCCCCGGCATATCGTAACCCTTCAGCAGGCTCAGCATTTGTTGCAGCACCGGGCCCTGACACCATGGGCCACACGTATAGACTTCGGTGCCGCGATACGTTGTGGTGACAGGTGCCTCGATTGCAGATGAGAACTCAGCCAGGTCCTCTCGTGTCAGCCAGCCACCATTGTCGCGGTGATAGTCCGCCATCACGGTTGCGAGGTCGCCCCTGTAGAATGCGTCACGCGCTGCCTTCAGAGCTGCCACGCGACCCTTGCCGGCGTGCGCCGCTTCCTCATCGACCATGTATTGGATTGAGCGAGCGAGGTCTGACTGTACGAAGTTCTCGCCAACGTGCGGCAAGCGTCCCCCCGGCAGATAGATCTCGGAGCTGCTCGCGTATGAGCGATAGGTCTTCTCGTTGGCAACAAGATAGTCGTGCATGACGTGATGCATTGAGTATCCGTCACGCGCATAGCGAATGGCAGCTGATGCGACGTCACCAAACGACATCGTACCGAATTTTTTGAGCGCCATGATCCAGGCATCTGGCGCGGCTGGCACCACAGTGCGTAGCAGCCCTTCTGGAATGGCGCCGTTGTATTCGTCGACGAAGCGCTCGATCGAAGCTGCTTTAGGCCACCAGCCAAGGCCACTGATTGTCAAAACCTGATTGGTCTCGGCCATCCGGATCATAATCGGTGCGACGCCCGAGAACTGGACCATGTCGCTATGCACAACGCCCAATGCCAACCCTGCGGCGACGCCGGCATCGACAGCATTGCCGCCAGCTTCAAGGATGTCGAAACCGGCCTGCGTTGCCAGAAAGTGCCCGGCCGAGACCATATAACGAGTGCCGTTGATCGGTGGCTGAAGAGGCATGGCGACGGCCTTTCGAGTAACGCGTTGCTGCTCAGGTTTTAAATGTAGCGGACAAAGCTCATTGCGTCCCGCATGGGAGTGATGGATCGATAGTCCGATCAGATACTATGTTTGCAGGAAAGCCAGTGTGTTTTGAACAACCTCGGTCGTGCGCGTCTCCAACAGCATGTGGCCGCCGCCGCTGAGTTCGACTAATTGACCGTTGGGCAACGCGTTGGCCGCTTCAGCTGCAAACCACGATGGCATCAATTGATCATCCTTCGCCGTCATGACAAGCGTCCTCACTTCTATATCGGCGAGCAATGGGCGAACATCCAACGCGAGGATTGCGTGCAGGCGACGCGCTATCTGATCAGCGTCTTGTGGTTTGGCGACGGCATCGCTTGCGAGGCGCGCAAAGCCGTCTTGATGAGCGCGCCGATAGTCCGGCGGATACAACAGGGCAGCGTTGAAACGTGCATACTGTTCCGGATCAAGCGCCCGCGCAGCTGCGATCCGGAGGTTTTGCATGGTCGTTAGATGCGAATCGGCATGGGTCCACGGAGCAGCCAGGATCAGCGATGAAATCCGATCCGGAATACGCGCAACGGTTGAGAGGCCGATGCCGCAGCCGGTGGAGTGACACAGTAGAGATGCGCTTTTGATATCGAGCGCGTCGAGCAAGCCAATCAGATCATCAGACTGCGTTGCCATGGATTGGTTGTCGGGCGCTTGAGAGCTGCCGCCGGTTCCGCGCTGGTCGTAGGTGATAATGGCGTGCTGTCGCGCCAGATCTGCAATAAATCCCGTAATGCCAACCGGTCCTGTGCTTTGCGGTAGCAGCAACACCAGTGGTTCATCGAGTGATGAGCCGGTGATTGTGTAGTGCAATGTGCCACCGGTTATGTCGGCGATTGGCATGCGAGGCTTCCTTGTTTGTCTGTCAGCGGTTGTTTGAATGCGGCGTTGTAGCTTGGCGCGAGCATGTAAGACTGCAACCGAATTGAGAAGCCTGCAATGTTTGGCAATGCCCTTGACGCTTGCGCAGTGTTAGTTGACGATTTGAGGCAATGCGGCGAAGATTCTTTTTCGACGAGCGCCGCGCCTTTCCCATTTTTCGCCTGGAGCCAAGTGAATGTCTGCAAACTATGATGATGCGATCGTCGTTGATGGTCTGGTGATCGCCCGCTTTTCGAGAGCGATATTCGAAGACATGCAGAAGGGCGGCGTTACAGCTGCTAATTGCACATGCAGTGTCTGGCATGATTTCCGGGCGACGATGGCGAACATTGCGCAATGGAAGCGTTGGTTTGTTGAACATGACGATCTCATCACGCAAGTTTACACAGCAGACGACATCCGGCGTGCTAAGTCGGAGGGCCGTGTCGGCATTATTCTTGGTTGGCAGAACACCTGTGGCATCGATGATGATGTTGGCAATCTGGCATTGTTCCGAGAGCTTGGCGTGCGCATCATGCAGCTCACCTACAACTCGCAGAACCTGGTTGGCTCCGGCTGCTGGGAGAGCCATGACGGCGGCCTCAGTGATTTTGGCCGGCATGTTGTTGACGAGATGAACCGGCTTGGTATTCTGATCGATCTTTCGCATGTCGGGCCCAAAACCAGCGACGATGCGATCAAGCATTCCAAGATGCCTGTCGCGTACACGCATTGCTGTCCGATGCTGAAACAGCATGCACGCAACAAGACCGACGAGCAGCTCAAAACGATTGCGGACGCTGGCGGTTTTGTCGGCTTTGCCAGCTATACGCCATTCCTGCCGAAGGGCGAGGACAGCACGCTCGATGATTGTGTTGCCGGCATGGATTATCTGATTAATTTGATCGGTGAAGAGAACGTCGGGATCGGCACCGATTGGGTGCAGGATCAGGACGTCGCGTTCTTTAATTACCTGTCATCCGACAAGGGCAAGGGGCGCGCGACAGCCACACCACACAAAACGGTGCCGTCCATGCCAAAAGGGCTAGAGACGTTGGGCGACTTCCGCAACTTTGTGCCTGCGATGGAACGCGCTGGCTGGTCGGAAACCCGTATCCGTCGTGTGCTTGGCGAAAACTGGCTGGGCTTTCTCGGTCGCGTCTGGATTTAGTGTTTGGACACTTAAGAAGCTGGTGGCTCTTGCGAAAGGATGACGTCGTTTTCTGATAGCGGCGTTGAAAATTGTATACCGCAGGAGCCCATCAGCCACCATATCACATGGCCGGGGATACGGCGCCCGTTGATCAGTTCAATTTCGACCTGATCTCCGGTAAAAATCGCGATCGCACCGTCAAGTTCCGCAGAAAATGATGAGACTGATAGTGAGCGTGGCACCTCGGAGTTTTGCAATTTCTTTGTCTCAAATGTGGCTCTGGGAATCGTTAGAGAGCTTGTGTCGATTGTCGCCGGAACTAGATCGCAAAATATAACGTTCGAAAAGATTATTGAACACGAAGCCGACACAGAATTCGAAGTATTGCAGGAGGCCGGTTTCCTTGCGACATGGCAGTTGGTTTTGGGCGAGGCAAGGCATGCGATTGCCGTTCATCTTCCCAGCACAGAATTCCATCGACTTGTCGTGGAGTCTGATGAGGATGTGAACATGGCTCCGGTTGAGGCGGATGCGTCGGCATGGTCCGACCGTATGCAGTCATCGTTAGCTGCAACCGAAGTGCAATTGCAGGCTGTTATGAACCGTCCGGATATGCCGTTGGAGCAATTGTCCCAACTGCGAATTGGTGATGTGGTTGAGCTTACCGACCCGCAATCCACTTCAGCGATGCTGGAGTGTGAAGGGGAGGCATTGTTTGCCGGTGAGATTGGTCAAAAAGATGGCTTTTTTGCAGTTCACGTGCGGGGAGAAATTCACCGCGCAGGCTCTGTCTGATAGGAGCACGTTTGTTGATCGCAAGTCAGATATGGGCTGGTGCTATTTCTCCATTTCGACCTGTTTTCCCGGGATCGGAGACGCCGAGAATACACCAGCGTTTGCAACTTCTTCGATGCCGCCAAACTTTTCAGCGTGTGCGAGCTGATCCGCCTTGGCTTTTGCGTCAACCTGTTCCGGATCAACGATGGTTCTGAGTTCCGCTTCCAGCTGATTGGCAATTAGGCTGTCAACTGGTTCGTTGAGCAGCAGATCGCGCTCTTCTAATGGATCAGCTTCGAGGTCGAACAGCTGGCGCGGCATGCCAACATGATAGACGAGTTTGTGGCGTCCTTTGCGGTAGGCAAACCCGGCATTGCGCGCGCCCATTGCATGATATTCGGCAAACGCGGTTCGTTCCTCACTCTCGCCTGCGACGGCTGACCACAAAGACTGTCCGGGCAGGCTCTTGTCTTCGGTTTCGAGTGGGGCACCGACGGCTTCAACGATGGTTGGGAATAAGTCGACTTGGGATGACACCTGATCGACCACCTTACCGCGCGGGATATCAGGTCCGGACATCAGCAATGGAATGCCAAGGGCATGTTCATAATGGTTGGCTTTACCCATGATGCCGTGATGGCCGGCGGCTTCGCCGTGGTCGCTGGTGTAAATGATGCGTGTGTCTTCCATCAAACCCAGACTTTCGGCTGCGTTCATCACAGTTCCGACATGCTCATCTACAACCGAAATCAGGCCGCAATATCCGGCAACGACGCGGCGGATGAATTCTTCGTCAAAATCCTCGTCGAAACTATTCATCCATGACAGATATTGAACGGCGGGGTGCTGCGGTTGGTCGGCCTTGCGCCATTGCACCGGCATCGGAACCTTGTCGAGCGGATAAAGATTCCAGAACCGCTCGGGAACCGTAAATGGAGGGTGCGGGCTCGCGTAAGACACCAACAATACCCATGGCTTGTCGTGTGCCTTGCCTTGTTTCTCCAGCCATTCGACAGCGTGCTTTGTAATTTCCTGATCGTAGATTTGGTAGTCGGCTTCACCAATGCCGGATTGTTCGTAGATTTTTTTGTGGCCTTTGCGCGGTGGCATCCCTTCCGGAGTGGCGCGCAGCAAGGCGATCAGTGCTCCCTTACCGTCAACGATATGGAGGGGAATAATTTCTTCGGAGAAGCCATTGTCCACATCGCCTGAGCGATAATGTAGTTTGCCGATCGATGCGACGTGACGACCACTGTCGCGGACGCGCTGCTGCCAGGTCGGTACGGCACCGTCATAGGCAAGAGAATTGTCCCAGTATCCGGTTTCGTGAGGATAGCGGCCGGTTGCGATGGCAGCTCGAGATGGGCAGCACAATGGACTGACGCAGTATGCATTGGTAAAGCGCACGCCATTGTTTGCGATGCGGTCGAGATTGGGCGTTTGAATGATCGGATGTCCGGCCGCGCCTTGCATCGATCGGGCGTGATTGTCAGACAGAAATACGATGAGATTTTTCGGTTCCGTCATAAGTGGCCCTCGATCGACTGCTTGAGTGTGTGAGTATAGCGGATCTAAGTGGGGCCCGCGTATCTCGCGTTTTTGTGATCATTCACGAATGAGCAATTAAGCACATTTCGCTGCAGTAGCGAGACTATTTGCCTGAAAATGACTGTAGCGGTTGAGTGTCATTCAACTCTGGATGACGTGCATGTGAGCAGACGATTGAGATTTTATCAACTATTCTGATCTGATGGTGGAAGACCACCGTGAATCGTTAAAGGACGCTGCTCTTTGGGCGTCCAAGCTGCAAAGTTCCGAATGGCTCGACCTAGTTACATACTTGGCATTATTTGCTGGTTACTCGTGTCGCTGGCACCCGCCTTCTCGGCAAGTGCTGTCGGACTGCCCGCGATCGAGCTTTCTCAGGTTGAGATCGGGAAGATTGATTCCTGCCATCAACTGACAGCGACACTCCCTGTAAAGCAGCAGTGCAGCGGTGCTGCAGGACAAGCAACAGCTACGGCTCGATCGCGCTCCAGCAAGGACGACAAATTCCTGGTTGCGAGGATCGGCGCCGTTCTGTCATTGGCGCCAATAGGCGTCCAAGCACGTTTGGCACCCCGCCCGAACTTGCGTTTTGCAAAGCGCCGTCGAGCGCATTTTTGGCAGATTTATGCTGCCTCTAGGCGCTTGCGCAACTAGCTCTCCCGACTTTCACTCAATGCGTTGCCGTCTTTCTGCCAGAGAATTCTTTCTCTGAGCTTGGAGCCGTGCGCGCTCACTCACTCACCAGCTGATTGTTTGATTGAAACGGTTCTTGATCCAAGAACTGAGCGGGAGACTATTGATGAAACGAATGACCTTAGCTGCGGTAGCCGTGTCTGCTGCGTTTGTTCTGCTGACTGCACCAGCCCAGGCGCAGTTTAACTGGTCTGGAATGCCAGAGGTGAATTCCCTCGAAGACAAGGTGCTCGTGCACTTTCCAACAAAGTATAAGCCCGGCGATATCGTCGTCAGCTTTGGAGATCGGCGCCTCTATCATGTCGTAAAACCTGGCCGTGCGATCAGCTATCCGATCGCCATTCCAAGGGCTCAAAGTCGTTGGCAAGGCGTTCAGCGCGTTACTCGTAAGCGGGTCAATCCGAGCTGGACACCGACGCCTTCTATGCGTCGTGAAAACCCTAAGTTGCCAGCCTTTGTGCCAGGTGGACATCCTCGTAATCCGATGGGTGTGCGGGCGCTTTATCTTGGCAGCACTCTCTATCGTATTCACGGGACAGATGCGCCTTGGACGATCGGCAAAAACGTGTCGAAAGGCTGCATCAGAATGCACAACGCTCATGTTGTTGAGCTTTACGACCAGATCCGTGTTGGCGCGAAAGTTCTCTCAACATGGAAACAATTCCGATCGAAGCGCGTGATTTGACGCTCGATCGAAACGTCATTGGGCCCGAAAGCCTCAGTCTGCATCACCACGCACCCACTCCTCATTCCTGGAAAGAAACTGACCGATGCCGAAATCCAAAAACCGACGCCGCCGTGGGACCCCCGCACAGACGACAGTTAACGGAGGTTCAATACAGAATGACCTGTCTGTCATAGTTGACGGTGACAAGGTCGTTCCTCATGTGGCCGAGCCAGAAGAAGCAGCCGCAAGTGCGGAAGTGCCAAAGCTTGAGCTTGGTATATAGCGTAAAACTGGACGTCCTTTCATCAAGGTCGCGCAGCCGTCACCTGAACAAGTCAACTTAGAGGTGAGCGCGTCACAGTCCCATCAACGATCAACCGCAACTGCGATGCCTGCATACGGACCTGATGGCGCCGTCCGTGCGACCAAGGCAGTAGATGATGGACGGCAGGGCGGTTCGGATATGGTTGCGAAGATCGAAATCGATGAGACAAAAGATGATCTTCGTCAAATTGCCAAGGCCGTTGCATTGACACCTGAGTCTGAGTTCACCGTGTTTCAGAAAATCCGCATGCAATTTGATACAGCCATGAGCTGGACGAGCGATAACTGCCAAAAAGGATGGACGCTTGCCAAGCGCTTCCTTGCCGAGCATGACATTCACAAACCGGAGGATGTCGTCAGCCGGGTAGCTGACAGTCAATCGACGTTGGCTCAGGTGGCACTGAGCTTGCGCATTGGTCTTGGTGCGCTATTTGTTGTTGGTGGTTTCAGCAAGCTCTCACAGCTCCTTTCACCTGCTGCCAGCGATGCTATGGTGACGAGCTACACATCGACATCGGGATATATCAACGAGTTCTTTATGGGCTTCCTGTTCGGTTCGGGAGCAGGGCTTACGCCTTGGTCATTCCTCACCGCTCTGTCGGCGTTTGAGTTGATCACCGGTGCCATGCTGCTGGCAGGATTGCTCGTGCGGCCAATTGCGTTGATCTACGCCTTCTTGCTTTGGACGTTTGTCATTTCATTGCCGGTTGTTACGACCAACGGTATCGACCCCGGAGTGAAGACATATATGGCGCCAGCCATGCTGGTGCAGATCCGTGATATCGCGTTGTCAGGCATGATGTTTGTACTCTATGGCCTTGGGTCCGGCATCCGCTCAGTTGACTACAGACTGTTTGGGGCTGACGCCATCAAGCCGGTTATGACGTGGGATGTTGCGAGCTTGTTGCTGCGTTTGTCAGTGGCGGTTGTCTTGTTGGTCGGTGGGTTGTTCGCTGGGATGCCCAATATCAAAACCTTTATCGAACCAGGATTACTGCTCGTTGTTGTGGCTCTTGCCATTCTCTGGGGCGGACTGATCACGCGATATGCGGCAGGTTTTACGTGCGCCGTCCTACTCGTTTATATGCTGGGTATGATCGGTTTCGATAAAGGCCTGATCGGCAACCTGAATGGCATCAAGCGGGAACTTGCTCTGTTTGCTGGTGTCTTTGTGATGGCGGCCCGTGAGTGTGGCCAGCTTTGGACAGCGACTGATCTTGCAAGACGTCTGCGAGACGGAACCAACTGTGCGATCCAGAACCTGAAGCCGGCGGATAAACAGTTCGAGCCGGCTGAGTAGTCATGCTTGTTGGGGTGCGCCTGATCTTCGGCGCACCTCAACTGGACCAATTTGGAGATCAGGATGCCTGTATCGACGTCAACCAAGCAAGGATTACCGTCGCCGTATCTGCAGGTTGTGTGACCGGAAAGAAATGCCCACCACGATCGAAGATGTGAAGCTTAGGAGCATTCAGGAGCGATACAAGTTCTTCCTGCAGATAAACAGGGATGATCATATCGTCTTCGGCGCCCAGTACTAAAGCCGGTGCGGTCAACTGCGAAAGCCTGTCACGGCAGTCGTGTGCAAGAAGGGCCTCAATTCTCTCTCGAATAATGTTTGCTTCAACTTCATTGGGAGTGTGGGCAATAGCCTGCTGTAAGACGCAATTATTTTCGCGATGCCAGCGTGGTGGCGAGCCGAGAAGAGCTGACAATCCGGTATATCGATGAGGCAGCTTCGCCAAAAGATCGAGGCGGATATTGAACATGCTGTCCACGAACTGATCCGGGCCGGCCCATGATCCACTCAGTACAATGCCTGCGGTTTTGCCAGGACGGGCCAATTCCATTTCCTGAACAATGGCGCCGCCGGTCGAGTGGCCGCATAATACAGGGCGCTCAATCTCGACGGCATCAATTATTTCCCAAGTGTCTTTGGCTAGCGATTTTATATTGACGGGCTCTTTTCCCCGCTCACTGGCTCCAATACCGCGTTGATCAAACCTGACTGTGTGGACTGATGATCCAAGTGCTTCGACCATTGGATCCCAGAACCGTGCCGTCCCGCCGAGGCCGCTAATGAATACGAGTGACGGCCCGCTTCCTGAGATGTTGACCTGTAACTTTGCTCCGTCGCGAAGAGATATCGTATGCATGGTGTGGACTAATCTATTGGAGAGTTAGCTACAGTTGTTATACTCGGCGATTGTCATCGCTTCTGTGAGGCTGGTGGTAGGAAGCGGCGTGATAGCTCCGCACGATCGTCATAGCTTGCTTCAAAAACTGGCGCTGCCAGAGTTGCGCGCACGTGCAGCGTTGTTTGCAACAGGTTCGTGAAGCCATGCCAGTAGCCGGCTGGGATGATCAAGGACTCACCAGTTTCAATTTGCTTGCGCGCATCACCCAGCCATATCTCGGCTTTACCTTCGATGACACTCAACACTTCTTCAACCGCATGCAAATGTGTTGGCGCGCCGAGACCTGGAGCGCAGTACTGATCAAAGATGCAAAGCTGGGACGCACTATTCACGGCAGAGACAAGCATCACGGTTGTCACGCCTTCGCGCCAATCTTCTTTCTCCTGGCGGGCATGATTGATGATTTGCATTGACGGATCTCCTTAGCTTGGGTTCACAAGCCTACCATTAATGAATTCCTGTGAGAACTGCGCCTCACCAAACGGTGCGTTCTACGATGCCATCGAGGCTAGCAAACTTAAGACGCCATTCAACGACATCGGGCACAGCATGATGGAGGTTCGTTTAACGAAGTGACGCGAACTATCTGACGATAGGGTCGTCTGTGTTCGGCTCATGTCGACAAGAGGGAACTTCACCACAGAACAATCACCATGGTTGATCGAAAAACGCTGGCATCTTCGGAATTCGAACAAAGGCAAAAGGAAATGGAGTCTGTTCAGAGCCGCACCGGCACTGCAGTTTGGCGCCAAATGAGGGCTCCTCGACGAATTGAGTGGGTGGATCAGGTGTTTTTGGGTGGTCGGTTTTCTGCTTAATCCTGTTGGCAGAGCATTCCCCGTCGATGTGACGGGCGGCGGTCAAGGACGCGCTCTATAGCGCGCCCGCGAGGGCTT
>CAJQQK010000088.1 GCA_905480435.1 uncultured Hyphomicrobiaceae bacterium
TTGCCTCTGGCTGGCGCAGCGGGATGACTGTAGGGTTCGACATAGGCGTATCGCTCCTCTGGAGTTTATGGCTGGTCTCGATAACCGCCACGATACGTCACCTCTCTCAGATTCTGTCACCCAATTTCGGTCATAGCTCCCCGAGTTCTGATGCGATCTCGTCAAGATCAAATTCATCATCGAGATCGTATTTTCCGTAGGACTTAATAAGCGCCAGTCCACGTTTGTACTTAGCCAACCGCTCCTGCGCATCGACTTCCCACGGTTGTAGATCCTTGAAGAGATTGGTCATGGCAAATATCCGGCTGGGCAGTTGTCGCGTAGCTGCCTGACGATCTTTGGTTCCGAGCGATAACCGCACCTCCCTCCCAGAAAAACCCAGCGACGATCGAATTGCCTGTGGAATTACCATTCGGAAATAGTAAACGCCATGCCGACTGCGAAGGAGATATGTTTGTCTGCGCATCTGAGTGTACCACCAGAGTGTATCACCTGATGAATCAGAGCGTTTAAACCAGCTCAAGACACTGAAATGGCTGGGATAACTTCTGGATTGGCTGGGGTGGGAGGATTCGAACCTCCGCATGGCGATACCAAAAACCGCTGCCTTACCGCTTGGCTACACCCCACGCCGGTCCTCGTTGCAGCACCTGTCGCGCCGAAACGATCCGGCAAGGGCTGGTGGAGGACCAAAGAAAGCGCTTATTAGCGGGCTTTGCCCCCGCATTCAAGTCGCAAACCACAGCATCCCTAAATCATTGGGCCGCTGCAGTTCGCCAGCAACGTGTCATGCCGGTTTTACTGACGCAATTTGCTTGGTCGCAACCTCGCCAAGCCAGGCTTCAGCAGTAGAGGTTGTATCTCCGCCCGAAAGAGCGGGTGCCGCCTTGAAGCCATTCGTTTTCGCAATTGCCAACGCTGTCAAATGAGTAAACGAGGGCACACTGAAATAGCTCGTGTGGATCAACTCGTTCCAGTTCAGATAGGCGAGCACGTTGTCGGACTCGCTTTTGCCTCCATCGCGGAAGGCCAGTTCGCTCAACGCATTGCGAAATTTGCCGAGCGACTTAAACGTCGCATCATTCGACGATTGCGTAATTTCGGAGCTGACCTGGAGGGGCAAGAACTGCTGTCCACCGCCAAGCCAGACAGGATATGGTGCCGTGCCAACGGCAATCTCATCTTCGGTATCATTGCCAACAGCGGTCCGTCGGACCTGCGCCCACGTCATTTTATCAAGCCAACGGCTCGCAAGCTGTGAGAACCAGCGTGCAAAAACCTGCATGATCAATACCCAGACGATAGCAATTGCACCGAACACCACTGGCACCAGAATCACCGGCACCAGATAGCCCGCCAAACGGCCGATCGTACTGCGTTGCACTTCCTCATCGATGAATAGGCTCGCGACCTCGTCCGTGATCACATGCAAAAGCAATTGTGCATTGAGCGCACGGCTTTTGCCGTTCTCACAGAGCTTGCCACTATTGCAGAGCTTTTTATCAACCTCGAGGAACTTGCGCTTAAAGCGAACCGCGCGTTGCAATTTCGGGAGATCCGGATAAGCCTCGTGCAGCTTTTTCCGCTCACTACGTAAGGAATCCAACTGCCGTTTTACGGCACGCTCAGCTGCGACCCGTTCGTGTAGTGGTTGTTGTAGGTTCTCGGCAGCTTCCTGTGATCGGCGCATACCACGGCGAATACTTCGCACGGCACTGCGTGAGCGCCGATAGTTCGTCGCCCGGGTCTCAACTGCGTCCAACTGATAAACGTGCTTACGCAAAGTATCTGCGAGCCCAACCATCAGGCTCGGTGAATTGATCGCGAGCAGATAAACCGCCGGCAGCATGAAGACCGACAACAGGCTGACGAACGGCACCGCAAAATGCCGATCGAAAATCGGCAGTTTCACAGCGCGCAATGAACCAAGCCCGCGCACCGCTTCGTCGTCTTCGTGCGTCAGCGCAAGCCAGCGCTCGCCGAATAGTTCTTTGGCGCGCTTCTTGACCCTTGGTCTGTAGAAGAACCGCAATCCACGCTCCCGCACCGATGCGATAATCAGGAACACAACTACCGGCAATGCTGCGAAAAGTCCGCCGAGCCCAAGCCCCCACAAAGCACGTGAATTGTTGACGTTGATATTGCCATCCCAGAGCCGGCCGATCGTCGCGCCAACGAAAATCAGAAACAGCATGAACGACGCGACATACATTGCTTTCAGGATGATCGGCAGGCGCATAAACAAAAAACGCTCGCGGCGCAACTCAACAAATGGCGTGCCAACCGTAATCCAGCGCTGCAGGCCTGGCAGATCCAACTTGCGCGCGGCTGCCTCAAGAAGCGCCGACGAGACCACCGATCCGCCATGCGAATGGGCAACGATGCAATAAGGTGCACCCTCGCTTTCGAGGCGTTGGAGTTCCAGGAACAACGCATGCCCAGCGCGCCGACGTTCACGCTCGGAGTTGTCACCGCTCCACACGAACGGCTCGACATTAACGGCGCCGTCTTCCCCCTCAACAAGAGATTTCAGCTCGTTGACGAATGGGCTATCTGGCCGCCACCAATAGGCGGTGGTGCTTTCGCTGTCGTCGCTCTCGCCAGGCACTTCCAAATGGGCAAAGGTCCCGTGGACCGTCAAAATCGTCCCCATACCCGCCTCCAAACACGTGTCCCGCCTAAAATATAGGCCCTAAAATACGTTCCAGATTGCTCATCGCATGCATTCGAGGCAGAAATCCAGCAAAGGAGAATAGCCCACGCACCAGACAGGTGATGAGAGCAATATGTGACAATAGCGCAACGATGTGGGCATCGATGCTCAGGACAAGGTCACGGTTGCTTAGCAAGTGGCGAGACTTGGCCGGCACGCTTTGGTCCAAACAAAAAAGCCAACATAAACAATGAGGCCTGCGTCAACACGATGGTCGGCCCAGTTGCACCATCGATGTGGAAACTGATCAGCGTACCCAAAATGCAGGACGTGACGGCTGCTGCAACTGCGACCGCCAGCATTCGGTCGAACCGGTCCGTCACCAGAAAGCCGATCGCGCCGGGCCCGATCAGCATGGCGACAACAAGAATAATACCAACGACCTTCAGGGATGCCACGATTGTCAATGCGAGCAACGTCAGCAAACCGTAGTGGATGACGCCGACCGGCAAGCCGATTGCACGGGCATGTTGCGGATCAAAACAATAAAGCAGCAGATCGCGCCGCTTGAGCACCACCAGGAAGAATGTACCGCCAGCGACAATTGCCGTTTCGAATAGATCGCGCGACGTGACACCGAGCAGATTGCCAAACAGAATGTGATCGAGATGCTGGTCTGTCTTGACCTTGGTGAAGAGGACAAGGCCAAAGCCAAACATGCCGGAAAACACGATGCCCATCGCGGTGTCTTCTTTGATCCGGCTATTGGCTTTGATGTAACCCGTGACCACTGCACAGCTGACGCCTGCAATGAACGCGCCGGCTGCGAGCGGCAATCCAGCGGCATATGCGATCACGATACCCGGCAGCACGGCATGGCTCACCGCATCGCCCATCAATGACCACCCCTTGAGGACGAGATAGCAAGACAGGACAGCACAAACCGCACCAACCAGGATCGACACCACCATGGCGCGCTGCATGAAGCCGTAGCTCATCGGTTCCGTGATCAGCGCCAACCACTCCATTAAGGCACCTCGCGCGCAGACACGGACGCGCCAGCCGCGGTCGCCCGACGCCGGGCAGCCCAGACACCGTGTTTGGGCGCCAGATAGAACGTCACAATAAACAGGAGTGTCTGAAGGGTTACGATCACGCCACCCGTCGCGCCGTCAATAAAGTAGCTGAGGTAGGCCCCAATAAAACTGGTCGCCGCCCCGATCGTGACACTGACGATAAGCAGTCGATCGAACCGATCACACAACAGGTAGGCTGTCGCACCGGGCGTCACGACCATCGCGATCACTAAGCAAGCGCCAACTGTTTGCAGAGCCGCAACCGTGCAGGCAGAGAGTAGTGTAAAAAACAGCACTTTAAGAGCACCAGTCGGCAGACCGATTGATCGGGCGTGGCTCTCATCGAAGAAGACGACCATCAAGTCTTTCCACTTGAGAAACAGAATAACGAAACTGACCACCGATATAATGACAACCTGCAACGCGTCTTCGTCAGAGATACCAAGAATATTGCCAAAGATGATCGTCTGCACGTTCACCGACGTCGGGTTGAGCGAGACGAGTAATAGCCCGGCTGCAAAGAACGTCGTAAACACCAAGCCGATGATCGCATCTTCACGCAGCCGCGTCTGATGCCGCACGAATGCCATACCAAGTGCCGCCAACAAGCCGGCAACGAAAGCACCCAGCGCATAAGGTACTTTTATGGCATAAGCGACTGCAACGCCGGGCACGACGGAGTGCGCAAGCGCATCCCCCATCAGCGACCATCCCTTGAGCATCAGATAGGCTGACAGGAACGCACAAACGCCGCCAACCAGCGCGCTGACCCACATCGCCTTGAACATGTAGTCATAGGCAAACGGAACCAGCAGCTCATCCATCAGAGCCGCCCTTTGCCGTATCGACCGGATCTTTGCGCGGCTTCTGATCGCTGTCTTCGCGACTGAGTGGCTCGTGGTTGCCATAGAACACCAACGGTCGCTCATCATCGGTGAGTACGGTTACACCGCGCGCATCGTCATCGTCATGCAGGCTTGAACCGTCCAGACGAAAATGCCTGAGCACACCACCAAATGCCTCTTCGAGGTTGGCTTGAGTGAAAACTTCGCGCGTCGGGCCGGCTGCCAGCACGGTACGCTTGATCAGGACGACCTGATCGCAAAAGTCCGGCACGCTGCCAAGATTATGCGTCGAAACCAACAGCATATGCCCGCCGGCACGTAGCAAACGCATCAGCTCAATAATCGCCGTCTCCGTCTTCACATCAACGCCGGTGAAAGGTTCGTCGAGCAGAATGATCGGGCTTTCCTGGGCCAATGCCCGGGCGAGAAAGACGCGCTTTTTTTGTCCGCCCGAAAGTTCACCGATCTGGCGCTCGCTGTAGGCCGTCATGCTCACACGATCCAGCGCTTCAGCGACTTTGGTACGATCCCGCGATGACGGAATCCGCATGAAACCCATGTAACCGTAGCGCCCCATCATCACGACATCTTCGACCGAGACAGGAAAATTCCAATCGACCTCTTCGCTTTGCGGCACATAAGCAACGAGATTGCGCTTCATCGCATCGCGCGGACTGAGCCCACCGAGTAAGACACGACCTTGGCTTGGCGCAACAAAGCCCATGATCGCTTTGAACAAGGTCGACTTACCGCTGCCGTTGATGCCGACAAGTGCGCAAATCGTACCGCCACCTAATTCAAACGACGCATCGCTAAGCCCGACATGACCGTTCGGATAGATCACCGAGACATTATCAACTTTGACCCCAACCTCGATCGACGTGTCAACAACCGGCAACGCTGCCGGTCCAGGCACATCAGATCGCTCAAGCACCGCAGTGTCCGCCATCAACTCCCGAAACCTTTCGCGATAGTGTCAACAGTCGTCTCAAGCAGTTTGAGATAGGTCGGAACCGCGCCGCCGGGGCCGCTCAGCGAGTCAACGTAGAGAACACCGCCGTAACGAGCGCCGGTTTCTTTCGCGACCTGTCTCGCCGGGCGATCTGACACTGTGCTCTCGGAAAAGATGACCTGAATTTTATGTTCACGCATTGTATCGATCACGCGTCTTATTTGACGTGGCGTACCGATTGCATCGGCGTTGATCGGCCAAAGATAAAGCTCTCGAAAACCGTAATCACGCGCCAGGTAGCTGAACGCGCCTTCCGACGTCACGAGCCAACGATCGCTCTCAGGAACCGCCGCCAAACGTTTGCGCAGGGGTGCGTAGATTGCCTTGATCCGAGACGTGTATGCTGCAGCATTTGCATTGTATATTGCAGCGTTCGCCGCATCATACTTCACAAGTGCCTTTCGAATGTTCTCGACATAAGTCAGCGCGTTCACAGCCGACATCCAGGCATGCGGATTGGGTTTGCCAGTGTACGGCCCCTCACCAATTCCCATCGGCGTGATGCCGTCACTAATAACAACGCTTGGTACATCATTCACGTTATGGAAGAATTTTTCAAACCAACGCTCCAGGTTCATACCATGCCAAACGACAAGGTCGGCCTTCTGAGCTTTGACAATGTCACGCGGCGTTGGTTGATAGTCGTGGATCTCGGCGCCCACTTTGGTGATCGAGGCAACAGATGCGCCATCGCCTGCCACGTTCGCGACGATATCTGCAATCACCGTGAATGTCGTGACGACACGAATTTTTCGTGCAGATGCTGGCATTGCAAACAAGATCGCCGCAATCGCAACAACGACGAAGAGCACCAGGAACCGACGCAACTGTTGCAATGAATGTCTCATCCAGCGACAATCCTCAACATTACACACAATCCAAACTTGATTTGCATCATCAAACAAAGTTAGTATGACCTAATATATTCGTCAAGTCACTGCCGTTCAGCGAGATTGATGATCAGGCAGCAGAAAACGCACCGCGGCGCTAAAAACTCAACTCAGCATAAAAACTCGGGCAGCATGAACACCAAGAGCACAGAACGCGACGCATCTCGCCAGGCAGCCAATTTTAGGCGCGTCCGCGAGGCACACCAGACGGAAGTCGCGGAAGATTACGTCGAGCTGATTGGCGATCTGATTGAGCAAACCGGCGAGGCTCGTGTCGTCGATTTGGCAAGCCGCCTTGGTGTCACGAATGCGACCGTCAACGGCACAATCCAACGACTGGTGCGCGACGGGCTGGTCACCAGTGAGCCGTATCGCTCAATCTTTCTGACGGCAGATGGCGCCAAACTGGCAGCTGCTACGCGCGAGCGTCACGAAACGGTGCGGGACTTTCTGATCGCGCTCGGTGTCGACGCCAAGACGGCTGACGCTGACGCTGAAGGCATTGAACATCATGTCAGCAAGGCGACGCTCAGCGCTTTCCGAAAATTTCTCCGCGACAACAGCTGAAGCGTGCGGAGTTTCTGAATATCGTATCACTGTCAGCTTGAACAAATCACATGCGCAATGGCAGGCTGGTTCTGGTCAACCTGAAGTGCGATCGCGATGGCTAAACTTGACGTTGGCTCGACAATCGGCTTTCGATCACTCAACAGAGACAACACCGGAAAGCCGCAACGATGACCGACATCGAATTCAAAACAGACATGGAATTCGCCTATGCGACGCCGCGCGAACTGGCACCGGGCGTCGTTCGCTTCGTTGCCAACAATCCGAGCGTCTTCACGTTCAAAGGTACCAATACATACATTGTCGGCACCGATGATCTAGCGATCATTGATCCAGGCCCGACGGATGATGCGCACTTGGAAGCGATCCTAAAGCATATCGGTGGCCGCACCGTGAGCCACATCGTAGTCACGCATACACACCGGGACCACGTCGACGGTCTCGATAAGATGGCTACTGCGACCAAGGCCAAGGTCTGTGGTTATGGCCGCAATGAGGGCAACCAGGGCGCGCTCGTCAACCCGTTCGGCACGGAATATATCGACGACAACTTCAATCCCGATATGGTGCTGCATGACGGTGATAAGGTATCTGGGTCGAATTGGACCCTCGAAGCCCTGTTCACGCCCGGCCATGCACCCGACCATCTGTGCTTTGCCTTTCCCGAACAAAAGGTGATGTTTTCCGGCGACCACGTGATGGGCTGGAACACAACGGTTGTGGCGCCTCCGGAAGGCAGCATGTCAGCCTACATGGCGTCGTTGGAAAAACTGATCGGCCGCTCAGATACGGTTTTCTTCCCCGGCCATGGCGGTCAGATCCCGGACCCGCAGCGCATGGTGCGCGGCTATATGGTGCATCGCAACTGGCGCGAGCAAGCAATCCTTGGTGCTGTTCGCGATGGCCACACAACGATCACCGATGTCGTCGCAAAAGTCTACAAGGGGCTCGATGAGCGCCTGATCAACGCAGCTTCGCTGTCGGTTCAGGCCCATGTCGACTACTTGATCGAAAAGAGCCTGATCACCTGCGATGGTCCAACCGACTTTACCTGTGAACTAACTGCGGTTTGAGCGATTTTTAGAGCGGCGCTTCTTACGACGTTTGCGCCGCTCTTCTTTTTTCGGAACTGTTGCTTGAATGCGTTCAACCAGAGCCGTCAGCACCTTTCGGACCCGGGTTGCGTTGGCACCAAGGTCATGCTGGCCGAACCTTGACGCCGAGCGCACATCAACCAGCGCACCAACGCCATTTTCGGCAACCCGCACGACAACATCATCGTAAAAGCCAAACACAAGCGTCCGGTCAACCGCTTCAACGAAGCCCAGACCGGTGCTGCGGTCGGGTGCTGCTTCGCGCACAACCTCCATACGCAATTTGCGCAAGGCCTGCGCAACGAGCGTCACGGTCTCGGCAGCACTCCTCTCAACCGGCAATGTCCGCAGATCCGGATAAGCCTTCTCCTGAACTTCGGCGAAATTCGCATTATCATATTCAATTGGATTGCTGCCCGCCGGCCGCCGCTTGGCAATTTCCACAAACGGTGGCGGACTGATCGTGTCTGTTGAGACGTCGTTGATATTCGGTAGTGACTGAAGCTTCGGCAACATACTCAGTGGCCACATCAGGATGGCACTCGACAATGCAATCGCAACCAACGAGCTACCTGTGCCGCGATGGCCGCCCTGCCAGATCCGCAACAGCGCATAACCAGCCAACACGATCGCCAAGCCAGCTCCGATGAACGCCAGAAGATAAAGATTGAGCGCGACCGGCGTTGCAAGCCCAAACAGCCGGTGCAACACGCT
This sequence comes from uncultured Hyphomicrobiaceae bacterium, assembly GCA_905480435.1. Taxonomy (GTDB): domain Bacteria; phylum Pseudomonadota; class Alphaproteobacteria; order Rhizobiales; family Hyphomicrobiaceae; genus CAJQQK01. The sequence continues at coordinate 8,852 of CAJQQK010000088.1, forward strand.
CGCAGCCACGATCAGGATGATCGAATAGCCGGCAATCTGCACGGCCCAGCCGCTGACCATCAATCGTCTTTGCGAAAAACCCAATGCCATGATCCCTGCTTATGCCTCACGACTGCGCATCATACCGCCCGCTTTCGCCAACATTTCTCATGCCCTCTCACCGCGGCGAGGTCAAATCATCAGATTGGACTAAGGACTCATGCAGAATATATCTTGCCAAATACATCTTGTGATAAGCGGGCGAGCCTCGCATGATGGCAGAATGGGCGGCAAACAATATGTCAGCCCCTCCAAAACCTAGTGTGCCCGCTGCCTGATCGAGCGCCCGGGCCAGCTGCCAGGATGATCCAACCATGCAGAAACGCCTTACAAACTCCGAAAAACGCGATGTCGAAGTCCTGCTGCATCCAGCCACTAATCTTGCAGCTCACCAAGTAAACGGGCCTCTGATCCTCGACCGTGGCGAAGGCATCTACGTCTACGATTCCCAGGGCAACCGCTATATTGAAGGTCTAGCCGGCCTCTGGTGCACGTCGCTTGGCTACGGCAACAAGGAGCTGATCGAAGCCGCCACCGAGCAGATGTCGCGGCTTTCCTTCACCCACCTGTTTGGCTCCAAAAGCCACGAACCAGCCATTGAGCTTGCCGAAAAACTGAAGGCTATCGTCCCGACACCAGCCTCTAAAATCTTCTTCACATCATCTGGCAGCGAAGCCAACGACACCCAGATCAAGCTCGCCTGGTACTATAACAATGCCCGCGGCAAGCCCGAAAAGAAAAAAATAATCGGGCGCATGCGGGGCTACCATGGCGTCACCATTGGTGCCTCCAGTCTGACAGGGTTGCCGATTTATCATGCAGATTTCGATGTACCGCTGCCAGGTTTCCTGCACGCAGATTGCCCATACTATTACCGCGATGCCGAACTGGGTGAGACGGAAGCCGACTTTGCAACCCGCATGGCAAACAATCTCGAAGCCATGATCGAGCGCGAAGACCCGAATACAATTGCAGCCTTCATCGCCGAACCCGTTCAGGGTGCTGGCGGTGTCATCCTGCCGCCGGAAACCTATTTCGAGAAGGTCCAGGCGATATTGAAGAAGCATGATATTGCGATGATTGCCGATGAAGTGATCTGCGGTTTTGGGCGCACAGGCAATATGTTTGGCTCCGAGACGTACGATATCCAGCCTGATTCAATCACGATGGCGAAAGCCATCACTTCTGCCTATATGCCACTTGGCGCGATTACCGTGACCGAACCCGTATTCGAAGCATTGGTCTCAGAGAGCAAGAAACTTGGCCTATTTGCGCACGGTTTCACGTATTCCGGACATCCGGTTGCCTCGGCCGTCGCAGTCAAGACGCTGGAGATCTACGAACGCATCAATATCGTCGGCCATGTCCGCTCGATGAGCCCGATCTTCCTCGGTCGGCTCAACGCCCTGGCTGATCACCCGCTTGTGGGTAACGCCCGCGGTGTCGGCCTAATTGGCGCACTCGAGCTGGTTCGTGACAAAAAGACCAAAGAGAGTTTTGCGCCAAGCGATGGAGTCGGTGCAAAAGCGGTAGCAATAGCGCAAGAGGAAGGTCTCTTGTGCCGCGCGGTCGGCGGAGACAACATTGGGCTCTGCCCGCCGCTCGTTATCGAGGGGGCCGAGATCAATGTCATGTTCGATGCTTTGTCGAAAACTCTGGACCGCACCGCACATTGGGTTGAAAAAGAACTCGGGATCAAGCTTGGCAGCTGAAGCTAACAGGCACTCCTGGCAATGCTTTGGCGCAGCAACAGCAGGCGCGATACCGATATTGCTGTGCATGGCACCAGCGGCTCTTGGGCAAACAGTACCGCAGCCGCTGGAGCGACCGGATCCGATCGAGATCCCGATCGGCACAGAAGCTAATGCCTCGATCGAGCAGCCACAGGCTTTGACGCCGAGGCGCCCGCTTCCGACATCAGTGGACTTTCGGATCGCGACATGGAACCTCAAAGCCAAAACGCCCGGCGAAACAGCTGTTGTCAAAGAGAAACCCAAAGCTCCGGTCAAGCAGTGGCGGCACACGTTTGGCGCCGAGCGCAAAACAGCTGATTGGCGCAAACTCGACAAGGGCGATTTGGGGGCCGATATCATCGCATTGCAGGGCGTGACGGGCCGGCGCACCATCAGCCGGATGTTCAACGCCCGCCACTTCCACGTTGTCTTATCGCGCCAACTCCTGGAGCAATGGACAACCAGCCGCGGGGCATTTGCCGTCTATCGAGACAACGCACCGCCAACCACGGCCCTCGTGTACCGCCGTCAACGTGGCGTCCGCATCGCGGGCTTCCGGCACTTTCTGCCCAAATCGGCAAAGCAGCAGCAAGGAAGAGAACCGGCAGCGATTACCGCCTTCCGACTGCGCATCTATCGCAAACTGCTGTGGGTTGCATCAGCTGACATACCAACCAATTGCGCAGCCGACATGTCAGATGACAATTGCCGGCCTCATAAACAGGTGCTTGGTGATTTTGTTGATTGGGCAGCAAAACAGGTGATCCGGCAGAAAGCACCACTATTGCTGCTCGGACGGTGGCCGAATGCCGTGAAAGAGAAATTTGCAGAAATCGGCCTGCCACTTCTGGTCAGCGCAACCAACAGTGTCGAATGCACACCGGCACCGTCTGCAATCCAGGTCATGGCGCCAACCTCTATCAAAGTTGACGCCGTTAAACTCGCCAATCCAGGCACGGCCAAAGAAAAACCATGCGTCTCGACCGCTGAATTGACGCTCCGCCTTAAAAATTGACGGGCATCTTCAGCTAAACGTGCTGGCCGCCGTTGATGTGCAGTTCAGCACCATTGACGTAGCTCGATTGATCTGTGCAGAGAAAATAAATCGCTTTCGCAACTTCTTCGGGCTCACCAAGGCGCTGCATGGGAACCTGATCGCGGACGATCTTCTCCGTGCCTGGCGACAGGATCGATGTATCGATCTCGCCTGGTGAAATCGCGTTAACGCGGACATTTTTCGGCCCAAAATCAAACGCCATCTCGCGCGTCAGCGCAGCCAAAGCAGCTTTTGAAGTTGCATAGGCCGCCCCAGCGAAAGGGTGAACGCGACTGCCGGCGATGGATGACACGTTGACCACCGCACCACGTGCTGCTTCAAGTTCTTCAATCAAACCTCGGGCAAGCAGGATCGGCCCAAAGAAATTCACACCAAACACCTGCTGCCAATCGGCAACGGGCGTCGTGATTGTATCTAGCCGGGCACCATCCCCCCCTTTCGGGCTGATTGCCGCGTTATTGACCAGCGCATTAAGACGACCGCCTTGATCGCGCAGACGCTCTTTCATTTCTAGAATAGCAGCTTCGGTGTTGGCAAAATCCGAGAGATCAAGCTGAATATGATCTTCAGGGCCCATTTCCCATGGGCAATCTTCCGGGAAAGCATGCCGCGAGCAGGTGATCACCCGCCAACCAGCCGACGAAAAGCGCTTAACCGTCGCATGTCCGATACCTCTCGAGGCCCCGGTCAAAATCAACGTCTTGCGTTCCGTGTTTTGCTGTCGCTCTGCCATTCGAAAATGGATCCCACCTTCAGGAAGTCAAACACACCAGATCAAGCCAACTTGATCCAGGCTTTACGAGCGCAACCTACCACACTCCAAAACACCAACAGAACATTTCTGCGGCATCACGGATAAAGTCGCTCACGGGACCAAGGCTGCACAGCATCCAGGCGTCGAAAAACAACCCGCTCATGCAGTCGGTATGGTCGGTCATGCCAAAATTCAATCTCGACAGGCATAAGACGATAACCCGACCAGTTTTCCGGCCTCGGCACTGGTGAACCTTCTACGAAGCGCTCCGACGTCCTGGCAACCGCAGCATCCAGTTCGGCCATATCGGCCAGTGGTCGCGACTGCTGCGATGCCCACGCGCCAATTTGGCTACCCCGTTGCCGAGACGCAAAATAAGCATCCCCCTCCGTCGTCGTGACTTGATCAACCGGGCCGCGAATCCGCACCTGACGGCGCAGCGATTTCCAGTGGAACAACAGCGAGGCTCGCGGATTGACCTCAAGTTCTCGCCCCTTGGCGCTTTCATAATTCGTAAACCAGGTAAAACCACGCGATTGCCCTGCATCCGCCCGATCGACGCTCTTCAGCAAAACAGTACGGACATTCGGCATGCCGGCACTGTCAACCGTTGCAAGGATCATCGCGTTGGGGTCATTGAGCTCATGCACGCTCGCGTCATTGAACCAGTCCGAAAAAAGCGCAAATGGATCGCTGCTTTCCGCAAAGTTACCGGCCGGCTGCGGTTGGGTCTTCGTCATGGTTATCGCGCTCATTTCAAGACTAATGCAGGCCATTCGTATCAGAAACAGTCACGGCTTCAGTTGATCTTTATCATAAGCCGCCACACTCAAACGATCGAGAGGACATTGTATCAGTCTTCTTTGTTGTTCGGCCCACTTTAGTACGGGTCGGTTTGTCTCGCGTCCCAGTTAGTCTAGCGTCAGAGTGTAATGTCATGCGTCCAAGCCTGAATTTCAATTTGCGTCCATTTGCTGCCTATCTGGCAGCGATTATGCTTGCAGCTCTATGCTGGCGGATGCGACGTCCGCCTATGCTGGCAACACCCCTGTTGCCGTACCATTGCCCCCTCTCCCCGAGCAAAAACCGTTACGTAAGGCCAGGCCCTCAGAGATGCGGCCTTCTCCGATCCGGCCATTCGCCAATTCTTCTCCGGTGATCTTGCGTCGACAGCCACTTATTCGCCCAAGCAGTAAACTTGGCCTGGGCGATGAAATTGGGCTCCTCGACGAATTGAGTGGGTGGATCAGGTGTTTTTGGGTGGTCGGTTTTCTGCTTAATCCTGTTGGCAGAGCATTCCCCGTCGATGTGACGGGCGGCGGTCAAGGACGCGCTCTATAGCGCGCCCGCGAGG
>CAJQQK010000089.1 GCA_905480435.1 uncultured Hyphomicrobiaceae bacterium
CTGTGATAAAAGTTCCAGGAATTCTGATGCCATGAGTGCGCTCCTTTCGAATCAAACGCACTCCTATAGATTCAGATAAATCCCCGACCGTGAATCCCTTATCGCAGAGTTATGCAGCAGTCAGCGTTGAACAGCCCTGACACGAAATCGCCACCAATTCCACTCGATGAACTACGAGAACTATTGCAACAGGAAGCAATCAGCTAACGCAGCACTTCAACAATCGTGAGGTATCGATAATGCGTACCATGGTTTTGGCTGTCATCATGACAACCCTTGGAATTTTGGGCTTTCATTATCCAGCAATGTCATCTGATAAGCTGAACCTATCAGGCAACTATGGCAATGCAGATGGATGCAGATTCCTGCAGTCCAATGTGATCACGAACCGCATGGTGTATCTTTCAGCCAAGGAGTACGGGCGATACGATTGGCGTTGCGTATTTTCTTGGACAAGTAAGAACGTGGCAAAAGATATCGGGGATGCAGCAAGCAACGTTCAGGCTGTGATTGCTATCTGCGGCGGTGATAAATCCGGCGCCAAAACATCATTACTGACAATCCGCGAAACTAAGCGAACCGTCATTATCTCGGGAAAGGCAGACAAGCCCGTCACGCTCGAACGATGTGACAGCCGTTAAGCTGACGCAAACTGGTTGGCCGCAGGCAACAAAAGTGACGCGGACTTGTCATCTAGGAGACGTAGTGCAACGAACTGCCAAGTTCACCGCCAGCACCTTGAGATTTAAGGTACCATATAGGTACTAAATTGCCTGCACTGTAGTGACTCTTTATGACTCCTTGTGATCCTTAAAATGCAATAAAATCAATGGATTAAGAATTATGTAAAGACTCTTGGAAGCTCCTGAACCTATAGGGCACATAACTGGGGGACTGGGGGTCGGAGGTTCAAATCCTCTCGCTCCGACCAATAAAATCAATAGGTTATGCAAGTTTCTACTTTCAATTCTCTCCAATTAGTCAGCGTTTTGTTTCGAAAACATCTCAGCATTCCCCGCTCTCAGTCATCGTCCTCTGCGAACGTCGAAATCGGCTGCGCGACCTCACGGAACACCGTCCGCATATCGCCTTCAGAGGCTCCATCGATTCCAACCCTGCCACCACTCCATCGACGCTATTGACCAGTTCGTGCGGTCTCTGCCGACCTCCGACTTTGCTGCTCTTCTATACGTAAACCCCAGTACCTAGCCCTCACTGTTGATTACCATTCTAAGTTCGCCAGCGCCGAGCGATTGAATGCTCCCCAAACTCCCATGTCTCTTGTCGCTGGTCGTTTCGAACAAGCGCCATTTTGTCTCATTGGCCCCTCGCATGGAGCCAGAGACTTGTTCGAAACAGTGAAATGACAACGAAGGATGCCAACCCAACCGCTGCAAAGTGAAAGACTGTTTGGAACGCGAAGACAAAACTTGGACCGCTGATTGCCGAGGATGCGCTACCTTCAAGATGTGCAAATGTCGTCGTCAAAATACTCGCCGCAATCACGACGCCGATCGTGCGCATGACTAATACCATCGAACCAGCAACGCCTCGCTTTGACTTCGGCAACGAAGACGCAACGAGCTCAAGGCTGGCAACTTGAAACAAGCCAAGCCCGAAGCCGTGCACCAACAGCGCGGCACACAGCAATGTCCGCTCTGTCGTTTCATTCCAGGTGCCAATCCAACCGAGACCGAGGGCTACTGAGATAGCCCCCACTAAGGCCAGGCGACTGGCTCCTATGTGTGCCACCGCCCGACCGCCGAGATTGGCTGCGGTCATCATGGCAAGAGGTCCGACCGCCATGATGAGGCCGCTTTCAGACAACGACCTTCCGCTTGCCTGTACAAGAAAGTAGGGCACGAATAACATGGTCGCAAAGCCCGCCAGGTTGACCATGACAGTGGCCACGTTGATCCAAGTGAAGTTGAAACTGGAAAAGAGGCGCGGTTCCAGGATCGGATTGGCTGAGCGTTTTGAGATGTTGATGAACGTTCCTGCAACCCACATCGTGATTACGCAAAGCACAATGACGAGCACTGGATAGGTGGCCGCCTGATCCAACTGCGTGACGGTCAACAGTAGCAAGGCAGTCGTGATGGCAAGCCAAAAGGACTCTTTGAGGTCCAAGAGGCCTGAATCGCGCACCGACGATGGCATCCGCAGCACGAGCATCATTAGTAGCGCCAACAGTGCTAGTGGCAAGCGGAACCAGAACACAGCGGGCCAACCCCATATATCAACCAACCATCCTCCAAGGGATGGCCCGATCGCACCACCAAGACCAAACATCATGGCATACAGCCCAAGAATTCGGGACCGTTGTTGTTCACTGAAGAGACTCGTTGCCAATGCGGGGCCACAGCTCAACACCATCGCCGTTCCGACACCTTGCAGCATGCGGGCCGCCAGCAGCCAGTTGTAATTGTTTGCAGCGCTGCATATCGCGAAGCCCACAACGCAAACAATCAAGCCCAGTGCGAATACGTGATTGTGTCCGAACAAATCACCGATGCGCCCGAAGATCAGCATCAGACTGGCGTACGTTGCAACGTACGCAATGACGACCCAGCGGATTGCCTTCAGTTTGATGTCGAAGCTTGCGGTTATGTCAGGGAAGGCAATGTTCACCGCAGAATCAAGCGGGCCAAGCAATGTCCCAATCAGAACTGCGACCAGTAATGTACTGCGGCGGAATTCGGACAGTTGCTGCGCCTTCCAGCATGATCAAATTATAACTGCTTCACCATACATCAGAATTCGTGTCGACCAAGCTCCGGTGCTGGCGGCGTAGCTACAGCTAAATTCGATACGAGACTATCGTTTACGGTTATGCCGCAACAATGTCCTAGCAATACTTAGATCGAGCCTTTCGCCCTAGGAGCTGTGGACAGTTAGCGCAGCCATAGAACGATAGCAGCTATTGTTATCATGGACATGTAGTTGCGTGCTGTCTTCTCATACCTTGTCGCGACGCGTCGAAATTGTTTGAGGCGTGAGAAGCAGCACTCGAC
>CAJQQK010000090.1 GCA_905480435.1 uncultured Hyphomicrobiaceae bacterium
ACTTTGGCGCGGCGGACTGCAACCGGGCCGATGCCGGTTTGGACGTTTCGTTCAGGGCCGTGACCATGACGCACGATGCGCTTGCGCCCGTCGGCTGCACGCAAGCTGTCGTAGGCAACCACGAACTCCTCGACCTCAGCCTCAATGGCTTTGGCCAGCAGTTCGCGTGCACCACTGCGCAGCACCTGCGTTAGTGGATCATCGATTGCTTCTGGCTGGCGCAGCGGGATGACTGTAGGGTTCGACATAGGCGTATCGCTCCTCTGGAGTTTATGGCTGGTCTCGATAACCGCCACGATACGTCACCTCTCTCAGATTCTGTCACCCAATTTCGGTCATAGCTCAAATAGCATCGGTCTAAACCTCACGCCGTGTTCGCTGCTGTGCGGCGGGCGAGGTGGCCATCATCGACAACGGGGTGCGGCAGATGACGCCGGGTGATACGTCGGTGGCTGGAAAGAAGGCAGGCCTCAAACTCGGCGCGCCGCACGGCCGGTAACCAATCGAGATAGGAGTGCCAGAATGGATCTATCTGATCGTTGGGTTGACGCACGAGTCCAGGGCGTCGTGGCAGATCAGGGCGTGCCTGGCTCTCAAGCCATATTTGCGCTGCCTGCCACACCCCGATTGGCGCCTGTCGATTGTGTGCGGCCTTGATCTGCACGATAGAAGGCGCTGCGCCTTGCGCTGGCGTCGGCCCGACTTCGATGTTGGCGATGCGTTTGTTGTCCTGACGAATTGAAAACACCCGAATGAGACCGGTTGCGAGCCGGTCAGAATACTGATCAAGGCAGTTGTTCATCGCCTCGCTCTCAGAGATGAAGTCATCGATTGTCAGCAACGGGACGAATTCGTAGTCACCAGACCTGCCACCCTTGAGCCAGGTTGATTGAATGCCATTACCGATCAAGCAAGCCAAATCAACCCGTCGGCGCCAGCGCATCAGCTCTTCCGTGGCTCGCCGCAAACCCATCTTGGGCGACCAGGGTTTGTCGATTAGCCGATGGCCAATGGAGTCCGCGTGCACGCAATGCCAAGCCCAGCTGGCCATGTAGAGGAACACAAGCTTGCGTCGTGACGGGGCAACCGAGCTGCAATGTTTGGCCACCCAGAGCGCAAAACTGCTGCCGCAAGCTTCGTCGGCAAAGCTCACATGCTCCAGCCAGTCGCCTGTCGTGTGGGCTTTGTCCGGGATGAAATTTGTAATCTTGGCCGTGAACTGGCTCTCGGAAGGTAAGTGCCGGATTGGCTCACGGAATGCTTCGGGCGGCATCTTCTTCAGCCAGAACGGCAGGCCGAGAATTTCTGCGGCGGCTTTAACGGAGCCGCCTTCCAGAACGGTATCGAAAGCTTTGGAGTGCTTCTCAACGCTGCTGACGTTGCTAACCAAGGCGACCAACAGGCCCGGAAAGCTGTCGGCCAGGTCTTCTGCCTGTGACGAACAGCAGGTCAGTGCCGCAATGCGTGCCCGAAACAATGGCGAATAACGCTTTAAGCGGCGCGCCCGCACCGCTGCCAGATTGTCTTCACGTCCGCTTGGTAAATCCGATTTACGCATCAACACCATCCCATACTTGAGCTAGCTCGGGCCGTATTCGAACTAGTCGGGAAGGAATGTTCTAGAGGTTCAACATGGCGAAACGCCGGTCTTATCGTGACATTGTTTCGCTAGAATCAGTCGAAATTTCGGTTGTTCGGTTTGGTGTTCCGGATCGCGTCACTTCAGTGCTGCGAGACCTTTGGCGAATCCCGCCAGCGAAATCGGAATGCCGATGCCGGCCTCTTCTGTTTGGAAAATGACAAAGATCGCGGTTTTTCCTGTCGATAGCTGGCGTGTCAGATCGTCCTTAACAACAACTTGTGCGTAACAAGCAAACGTATGGCAACGCAGGAACGGCGCGTTGCCAACGTCTTTGCCGTCAATCTTGAGGCCGAGACCTGGTGGCAGCAGAATACCAAGCGGGGCGAAAACGCGCAGGACCCGTGTGCCGTTCGAGAATTTTTGGAAATAGACGGTCAGCCCGACGTTGTTGCGATCTTCCGCCGTGACGCTTTGAACCAAAGCGCAGATCTTGTTGCGAGAGCCGGGCGGCGGCGGTTTGCAAACCACCTGCCAGTCGCCATGCTGGGCGACAACGTCTCCATCGAGCGGTCTTTGTGCATGAGCCGTGCTGGCAGTCAGTGCGCCAATTGTAATTGCAAGGCATGCCATTATGCAGACCATCGAATAGGTCAGCGCTGACAACCGTTCTAACCACACAGATGGTGCGCTCCCTATGCCAGTGGCTCCCGTGCCAATTAGATAGTCTGCTTTGCTCGCAACTTGCCGCACGTCGCCTGCCCTCTGAGATAATTGAATTGCCGCTCACAGCCCATGCGGTGTGCGCAACGATTGGGACCGAATTACGCCGTCGTTCGCACAACGCAAGCTCAAAACACATTCAAATTTACGAATAAATTGCGCAATCGCGTGACTGAGACGTTTCGAGCACTTGTACTCCGCGCTGAGGTACGTAGGAATGCAGCCCAAACAACAGGCACTCACTCACATTGTGGCGGGCACGCTCGGCGCTGACGGGGCATCAAGCATGATTAAATCGATGAGATCGTGGACGTTTTTAGGACTAACGCTTGGCGTGTTGGCGCTGCTGGCAGGCGCTGCCGCCGCGCAAGTTGGTGGTCAACCGGTCGCCGGCCAGATCGGCCTGCAACAGGCAGCGACCCCGGTCATGGAAGAGATCCACACTTTTTATGACTGGGTGAACTACATCATCATCGCGATCACGATCTTTGTGATGGTACTGATGGCGATCGTCATGATTCGCTTTAACCGCATGTCAAACCCGAATCCGTCGACGACGACACACAACACGTTCATCGAAGTTGTGTGGACAGTGGTACCGGTACTCATCCTCGTATTCATCGGCATCTTCTCATTCAAGCTGCTGTTCCTGCAGTACCAATATCCAAAACCAGATTTGACAATCAAAGCAACGGGCAATGCCTGGTTCTGGGAGCATACTTACCAGGACCACGACGGCGCGACGGTTACATCGAATATGCTGACCGACGCTGACATGCTGAAAGCCAAGATTGGCGACGACAAGTTCGAAGCGCAGTACGGCAATCTCGAAGATACGGCGCTGTCGCAAGCGCTCTATAAGGCTGCAAAGCCGCTCTGGGCTGAACGAAAGCTGTCGCGCCAATTGGCGGTCGACAATGAAATTGCGGTTCCAGTGAACGCTGTTGTTCATATGCTGGTGACGTCTAACGATGTCATTCACGGCTGGACGATCCCGGCGTTTGGATCGAAGACACAGGCCGTACCGGGCCGGATTACGGCAACTTGGTTCAAGCCAACCAAGCTAGGTGTCTTTTACGGTCAGTGTTCGGTGCTTTGCGGTCTGAAGCATTCCGCGATGCCAATTGCGATCCGCGTCGTTGAGCAGGGTGTGTTTGACCGCTGGATGGCCGCTGTGAAGGCTGACAAGATGGAAGACGCCGGCAAGATCCTTGCGTCAGCCGGCAATGGCGACGCCAACAAAAAAATAGCAAAGGCGAAAGCTGGCGCAACTGCGAAGTAATTACGGGAGCCTTTCGGGTTCTCGGCAGATAAATGAGTGGTTGCGGCATCTCCGGCCACTCGCGGAATTGATCAGAATTGGACAGCTTCGTCGCGCTGAAGCTGGATCATTGAAGGGAAGGGCCTAACAAACAATGGCGAGCAAGGCAGGATATGGCGGTGACGCCCACGACGGCGACCACAAGCCAGGGTTTGTGGCGCGTTGGCTCTATTCGACCAACCATAAAGACATCGGCACACTTTACCTGATTTTCGCGATGATGGCGGGTGTTGTTGGCGGTGCCTTGTCTGTTGGCATGCGGCTGGAACTCGAAAATCCGGGGATGCAGTACTTCGCCAACGAGCATATGTATAACGTGTTCGTCACGGGCCACGGTCTGATCATGGTCTTCTTCATGGTCATGCCAGCAATGATTGGCGGCTTCGGCAACTGGCTGGTGCCGCTCATGATCGGCGCGCCGGATATGGCCTTCCCGCGCATGAATAACATCTCATTTTGGCTGTTGCCGGTTGCTTTCATCTTGCTGCTGACGTCGATGTTTGTCGAAGGTCCCTCAGGTTCAAACGGTGTCGGCACGGGTTGGATCGTTCTGGCCCCACTTTCAACCAATGCCGGCCATCCAGGCCCGGCCGTTGATTTCGGTATTCTCGCGCTGCATATTGCTGGTGCGTCTTCGATCCTTGGTGCGATCAACTTCATCACCACCATCTTCAACATGCGCGCGCCGGGCATGACCCTGCATAAGATGCCGCTGTTCGTATGGTCAGTGCTGGTCACTGCATTTCTGCTGCTTTTGTCGCTCCCGGTTCTTGCTGGTGCGATTACGATGCTGCTCACAGACCGCAACTTCGGCACCTGTTTCTATGAGGCGTCGTGTGGTGGCGACCCGCTGCTCTATCAGCACCTCTTTTGGTTCTTCGGGCACCCAGAGGTCTACATTCTGATCCTGCCAGGTTTCGGCATGGTCTCGCACATCATCTCAACGTTTTCGCGTAAACCTGTGTTCGGCTATCTCGGCATGGCGTATGCGATGGTTGCAATCGGCGTCGTCGGCTTCGTCGTCTGGGCGCACCACATGTACACAGCTGGCATCAGCGTTGATACGCAGGCCTACTTCGTGTTTGCGACAATGGTGATTGCGGTGCCGACGGGCGTGAAAATCTTCTCGTGGATCGCAACCATGTGGGGCGGTTCGATCAGCTTCCGCACACCGATGATCTGGGCGCTCGGCTTCATCTTCCTGTTCACCCTTGGTGGTGTAACGGGCGTGATGCTGGCCAACGCCGGTGTCGACCGCTCGCTGCACAACACCTACTACGTCGTCGCGCACTTCCATTATGTGTTGTCGCTTGGCGCTGTGTTTGCGATCTTTGCGGGCTGGTACTTCTGGTTCCCGAAAATCACCGGCTATGAATACTCAGAGTTCTTCGGCAACTTACACTTCTTCCTGACGTTCGTTGGCGCCAACATCTTGTTCTTCCCGCAGCACTTCCTCGGCAACGCCGGCATGCCACGCCACTATGCTGATTATCCGGAAGCGTTCGCTTACTGGAACAAGGTGTCATCTTACGGTTCGTACATTACGGCACTTGGTACGATCGTGTTCTTCATTGGTGTTGCCTACTCGTTCATGCGCGCGCGCAAAGCGGCTGGAAACCCTTGGGGACCATCTGCAGATACGCTGGAGTGGACATTGTCCTCGCCGCCGCGCTTCCACGAGTTTGAAACGCTTCCTGTCATCAAAGATGATGGGCACCACTAAGCCTGAAATGATCAGCCGCACCGCTTTCGAGCAATGCGGCTGGTCCGTTTTCCGTTTCTGCCCGCTTGTTTCAGCACTTTGAGAGTTCTCGATGAGTGACATCGGCATAGACAGACCTCGCAGCGACCTGGCCTTGCCGGTTGGTGGAGATGTCAAAGATTTCGTGGCGCTGCTCAAGCCCCGCGTGATGTCACTTGTCATATTCACAGCACTTGTCGGCATGGTTGCAGCCCCAGGCGGCATTCACCCTTTGTTGGGTGGCATCGCGCTACTTAGCATTGCCGTTGGTGCAGGCGCTTCAGGTGCGCTCAACATGTGGTATGACGCCGACATCGACGCGCAGATGGCGCGCACAGCGGCCCGTCCGATTCCACGCGGCAAGGTTACGCCTTCCGAAGCACTATGCTTTGGCACCATTCTCTCAGTTCTGTCGGTGCTGTGCTTGGGCCTACTCGTAAACTGGGTGGCAGGCGCACTGCTTGCCTTGACGATTGCGTTCTACATCTTTGTCTACACCATGTGGCTGAAGCGCCGGACGTCGCAGAACATCGTCATCGGCGGCGCAGCTGGAGCCTTTCCACCAATGGTTGGCTGGGCAGCTGTCACCGGCAGCGTCAGCCTTGAGAGCATTCTACTTTTCGCGATCATCTTTATGTGGACGCCACCGCATTTTTGGGCGCTGTCGCTCTACCGTGCGCGTGATTACGAACGCGTCGGCGTCCCAATGCTGCCCGTCGTTGCTGGCCTCGTAGAGACGCGCCGCCAAATTTTGATTTACTCGGTGTTGCTGCTTCCAATCGGTATGTCACCTTGGTTCATCGGCCTCGGTGGTATCGCCTACCTCGTGACATCGTCCGTGCTTGGCGCCTACTTCCTGTGGCTCGCTGTCGACGTCTACCGCATTAAAGACGACGACACCGACGCGGACGCGCGCGCCAAACGTCTCTTCCTGTTTTCGATCTTCTATCTGTTCGCGCTGTTTGCTGTATTGCTGCTTGAGCACTCGGCGCTGCGGCTGATCGGGTGGCTCGCCTAATGACATCCGAGCAGGACAAAACCGCAAGCAGCGACAATGACGCCCGCGAGGTCGAGCGGATTGCTCTGCAGCGCAAGCGGTCAATCGCGATCGCGGTATGTCTCGGGCTGCTTGTCGTATTATTCTATGTCGCGACCTTGGTTAAAATGGGTGGCGACATCGCAGAGAAGGCGGGGTCTTGAACCAATGAGCACGCCACAAAACATCGACCGGGATGAGCAAGCCCAAGCCGAGGCTCAAGATCAGGCGCAAGCAAAGACCGACATGGGCCGGCGCAATGCCAAGGTCGCCGGCAGTTCAGCGCTGTTTGCCTGCGTCATGCTCGGGCTCGCCTTCGCATCCGTGCCACTTTATCAGATGTTCTGCCAGGTAACAGGGTTTGCCGGCACGACACAGCGGGCCGCGAAGGCGCCTGATAGCGTGCTCGATAAGACAGTCATCGTGCGTTTTGACGCCAACACATCAAGCGAACTCAGCTGGAAATTCAAGCCGGTCCAGACCAAGGTCAACGTGCGCCTTGGCGAGCAGACGCTGGCATTTTACCGCGCAACCAACACGTCTGATAAGCCGGTAACAGGCACGGCCACGTTCAATGTCGCACCGGAAGCAGCTGGCGCCTACTTTAATAAGCTCGAGTGCTTCTGCTTTACGGAGCAAACACTGCAGCCGGGCGAATCAGTTGAAATGCCGGTCAGCTTCTTTGTTGACCCAGTCATGGCCAAAGATCGTTCAGCGCGCTCGATAACGCAGATCACGCTGTCCTATACGTTCTATCCGGTTAAAGACAAGCAGGCGGCAGTCGCCAAAGATAAAACGAGCGGCACGAAGAAGAGCGGCTCGTAAGGCGTTTGTAAATTGAATGGCCGCCGGGCTGAGCTTGGCGGTTGCAACAGATGAGTAATTGGCCTCACGGATTCAACGTGGGCACAATCGACGACGGCACAAGTTGGGACCCAAGTTGGGGCTCAAGTCGAGGAACTAGGAGCACGACCGATGGCAGCTGACGGCCACACACAAAACCACGACTATCACCTCGTAAATCCGAGCCCTTGGCCGCTTCTTGCGTCGATTTTCGCGTTGATTATGGCGTTCGGCGCGATCATCTGGATGCGGACCATCGGCGGCAACGAGGAAGGCCTGTTCGGCATCACAGGGTCGACGCCGTTCTTCGTCGGTCTTGGTGGCATCATTGCAGTTTCGTTCATGTGGTGGCGTGACTGCATCATGGAAGCGCACGGCGGCGATCATTCGCCGGTTGTGCAGCTGCACTTGCGCTACGGCATGCTGATGTTCATCGCGTCCGAAGTGATGTTCTTCGTCGCTTGGTTCTGGGCCTATTTCGACATCGCGTTGTTCGCCGGCGATATTCGCCAGATGTCTCTCTACGACGAGGATGGCAATTTTATCGAGTTCGGCAAGTCTGTGATCGGCATGGTCCAACGCAACGAATTCACAGGCGGCCATTGGCCACCGGTTGCCAACGACACCTTCAAGCAAACCTTTGATCCTTGGGGCTTGCCGCTGGTCAACACGCTGATCCTGCTGCTTTCTGGCACCACGGTGACCTGGGCGCACCACGCCATGCTGCATGATGATCGCAAGGGCCTCATCTGGGGTCTGCTGGTCACGGTTATTCTCGGCATGCTGTTTACGGTCTGCCAGGTCTATGAGTATGGCCATGCCGCATTCAGCTTCTCAGGCCACATCTATGGATCGACCTTCTTCATGGCGACCGGCTTCCACGGCTTCCATGTTCTCGTTGGCACGATCTTCCTAGCGGTATGCCTATTCCGGGCGATGGCCGGTCATTTCACACCGAAACAGCATTTCGGTTTCGAAGCAGCTGCCTGGTATTGGCACTTCGTTGACGTCGTCTGGCTGTTCCTGTTCATCGCGGTTTACATCTGGGGCGCAGGCACACCAGTCGCTGGCGGACACTAAACGCCCGCCTGAGCGTAAGACATGAGATTGTAACGGGGCGGGCGGCGCAGATGCGCCGCCCGTTTCTGTTTCCGATGGCGCACCCTACCGATAGGATGGCAATCTCATTCTGTGTGCTGGCGGCAGTGTCGCCATTTCTATTTCTGAGGACGCACCCTACTGATAGGATGGCGGTCTCCTCTTGCGAGCTGTCCCAGCGAGCCGCGACCTAGTCGCGCGCCCGCGCAGGTGCCCGAGCGCAGCGAGGAGTAGCACCGTGAGCGAGGAGACCTTCACTTTGAGTGCCACAAATCCTCCTTCGCCAATAAGCGCCGGCATGCAGTGCCGCTGTCCACAGTGCGGCAAAGGTCCGCTCTTCAAGGGTCTGTTCAATCTCGATCTAGAGCCCGCTTGTTCATCATGTGGACTATCATACAAATTCATCGATACTGGCGATGGCCCGGCCGTGTTTGTGATCATGGCGCTGGGTTTCCTCATGCTCGGTGCTGCGTTGATCCTTGAATTCTCGGTCCATCCACCGATTTGGGTACATGGCCTGCTGTGGGTGCCAGCGACGTTCGCGCTCGCATTCGGCATGTTGCGGCCTCTGAAAGCGCTGCTCATCGCCTTGCAGTATCGCCACAAGGCCACTCACGGCCTCCTCCGCGACGGAGCTGAACGATGATCGCCCGCTTGCGTGGATCTGGCCTGCTGTGGCCGGCTGTCGCGACCGCCTTGACCTTTTGCGTGCTGATCGCGCTCGGCAATTGGCAATGGCAGCGGATGCACTGGAAGCAGGATATGATTGTCAGCCTCAAGCAGGCAGCAATCGCCAAGCCAATCCGGATGCGTCGTGTGCCAAGCGCCGTGATGTTAACTTCCGCGGCGGATTTCGAAGCCTTGCAGTTCCGGCGCGCCACGGTTACGGGCACATTTTTGCATGACCTCCAGATGCACGTTTGGGCGCCAGGGCCGAGTGGTCCCGCTTGGAGCGTTATCACACCGCTGCGATTGCGGCCTACTGCGCCTACCGAGGCGACACATCTGTTCGTAATCCGAGGAACCGTGTTGGCTGCTCAAAAAGCCCCGGTCAAGCGGAAAGCAGGCGAGGTTCGAGGCGAGAAGACACTGACTGGCCGCGTCCGGCTGGATCAACCGAACACATGGGCCAACGAGGCAAATATCAAGAAAAACGAATGGTTTACGCGCGATTTGGCGGTAATGACCGCTCATTTGCAAGCGTCAACCAAGGATACGGTACGTATCGCCCCATTCTTCCTAGAGGCCGAGCGACCCAGTCACGCCACCGCGCCCGAGCCGGATCTCAAGGCTCTCAATCTCTCGAATCGCCATCTCGAATATGCTCTGACCTGGTGGGGGTTGGCCGCCACTTTGCTTGGTGTTTTCGCGGCATTTGCCATTGGCCGATTGAAGACGGCAGGAGCCTGACGCATATCGCTGCCTGAGCGCCTTTCTATTTGCTTAACTCTCCTGTTATCAACCGCACAATTCACCCGCGCGATCTTCTTTCAAACCGTGATATATGTCTAAACTCTACATAAGTATCTCGGACGTCCCAGTAGCTGTATAAACGCGCACAATGCTCAACTGAATGCCCGGCAGTATGTCGAGGCCGATCAACCAAAACAAGAGGCCGGCAGTTGTCCAACGGTCAGTACATTTCGACACGCGGTGAGGCACCCGAACTGGGTTTTGAGGATGCTGTGCTGGCGGGACTTGCCCGTGACGGCGGGCTTTACGTGCCCAAGCAGTGGCCGACGCTGTCTCCCGACACAATTGCGAGCTTTGCCGGTCGTCCGTTTCATGAGGTTGCTGTCGAGGTCATCGAACCGTTCACGGGCGGCGCGGTGTCACGCGCGGAACTCACCGCCATCGCCAAAGACGCCTACGCCAGCTTCGACCATCCAGCCGTAACGCCGCTTGTACAACTTGAGCCTGGCCGTTTCGTGCTGGAGCTGTTCCACGGGCCAACGCTGGCGTTCAAGGACGTCGCGATGCAATTCCTGTCACGGCTGATGGATTTGATCCTGGCAAAGCGTAATCAACGCGCCACCATCGTCTGTGCCACATCCGGTGATACCGGCGGCGCGGCGGTTGAAGCTTTTCGCGGTGCTGACAACGTAGACATCGTAGTACTTTTCCCTGATGGCCGAGTGTCCGACGTGCAGCGCCGCATGATGACAACGCCAACCGAGGCGAATGTGCATGCGCTGGCCATCGACGGTACGTTCGATGACTGTCAGGCGCTGGTCAAAGCCATGTTCAACGACCATCGCTTCCGTGACGAGGTTGCGTTGTCCGGCGTCAACTCGATCAATTGGGCCCGGGTGGCACCGCAAATCACATATTATTTTGCAGCCGCCGCAGCCCTTGGCGCCCCACACCGAAAAGTCTCATTCTCAGTTCCAACCGGCAATTTTGGCGATATCTTCGCTGGCTATGTTGCAAAGCGCATGGGCCTTGGCATTGAGCGCCTGACGGTTGCGTCCAATTCCAACGATATTCTGCCGCGCACGATGGCAACGGGCACCTACGAAAAGCGCGGTGTGGTCGCCACATCATCTCCGTCGATGGACATTCAGGTGTCGTCCAACTTCGAGAGATATCTGTTCGAGACCCAGTCCCGCGACGCAGCTCTGATCCGCTCACAGATGGCTTCGCTCGGTCAATCCGGCAGGTTCGAGGTCCGCGGCGGGCCGGCTCGTCTGGCGGAAGATTTTGCAGCGGAGTCTGCCAGCGAATCTGAAGTCGCTGAGTGCATCCGCGAAACCCGCGCCGCCACCGGATATCTGCTGGAGCCGCACACGGCTTGTGGATTGATCGCCAGCCGCAAACGCCAAAGCGCACCAAGCACTATCCCTGAAGTCGTTCTGGCAACCGCCCATCCGGCCAAATTCGCTGAGGCGATGACGGATATTGTCGGAGCGTCGGCGCCATTGCCTGCCCGCTTATCTCATTTGCTGACGGAACAAGAACGCGTCACTCAACTGAACAACGACGTCGTCGAGGTCCAAAACTATATCCGCACCACCACGCGTGCTGCCCGCTGATGACATTCGGGCAGGCCTAAACAGGAGTACCGCGTACCCATATGACAATTGAAAAGACCAGATTGGACAACGGCCTGACGGTCGTTTCTCATACCATGCCGCATTTGAAAACGGTGTCTGCCGGCGTCTGGGTGGCCTCCGGGTCGCGCCATGAGCGGGAAAACGAGCACGGCATATCGCATCTGCTGGAGCATATGGCGTTTAAGGGGACAGCGAAGCGCACGCCGCGACAGATCGCTGAGGAAATCGAACAGGTTGGCGGCGACCTCAACGCGGCCACCAGTCTCGAATTGACGGCGTACTATGTCCGCGTGCTCGAAGGTGACGACGAACTTGCAATCGATATCCTGTCCGACATTCTGACTGAGCCAGCGCTCGATGCTGACGAGCTCGAGCGTGAAAAAGAGGTCGTGCTCCAGGAAATTTCCGGCATTCAGGATGTCCCTGACGAAATCGCCTATGATTTGGTGCAGGACGCGGCGTTCACGGCACAAAGCGTCGGCCGGCCGGTGATTGGGACCCCCGAAAGCGTGGCAGCCTTCACCTGCGATGACCTGAAAAGTGTCTTGGCGCGCCAATACGTACCATCTCGAATGGTCGTATCGGCGGCTGGCGCCATTCGCCACGATGATCTGGTTCGCCACGCTCGTGCCAAATTTGGCGCCCTTCCTGAAGGTGACGGAGAAGACGGCGCGCCGACGCGTTTCATTGGCGGCGCGCGCGGATCAGAGCGTGCTTTCGGGCAGAGCCATATGTTGTTTGGTTTTGAAAGCCCTTCATATAGCGACCAGCGCTTTTATGCCTGCCAGGTTTTCTCCGGAATTTTGGGGGGCGGAATGTCATCACGGCTGTTCCAGGAAGCACGGGAAAACCGGGGCTTGTGTTACTCGATCTATGCAAGCGCCTGGGGATTAGCCGATGGCGGCATGTTCAATGTGCACGCAGCAACCGGCGAGGAGCAGCTCGATGAATTGCGCACCGTCATTATTGATGAGCTCAATCGCGCAGCTGATAGCGGCCCCGGCGCAAAGGAATTAGAGCGCGCCAAGGCCGGCTTGAAGGCAGGCTTGTTGATGGGCTTGGAAAGCTCGTCGTCCCGTGCAGAACAGATGGCACGGCAAATTATCGGTTTTGACCGACTTTTTGATGCCAACGAACTGATCGAGAACGTTGAGGCTGTGACCAGCGAGGATATCCGCCTCTTTGCTGAATCGATCGCGCGTTCAACCAATCCAGCCGTCGCAATCGTCGGTTGCGGTGAAGCATCAACCGACATCGCCCGTGAAACATTAGCCAGACTTGCAGCATAATCGGCTGGCAGCATAACAGGGCGCTCAAAACGGACAGCCCAAAACGGACCGCAGTGAACGCATGGCATTTCTGAAGACAGGATTTGTATCGGAGACCACCCCGCAATTGCGGGGCGATGGTCTTATGATGCGCCCGCCTGCGCCATCCGATTATATGGCCTGGGCCGACCTGCGCGAGGCCAGTCGGGATCACTTGACTCCTTGGGAGCCGAAATGGGCTCGCGATGAACTGAGCCGTTGGGCCTATCGGCGGCGGTTGCGTTACTACCAGCGCGATCAACGCGAAGACCTCGGCTATGCCTTCTTCATTTTCGCCGAGCAGACCGGTGACTTGGTCGGCGGGGTGACGCTTTCCAATGTACGCCGTGGCGTCACGCAAGCCTGCGCGCTTGGTTATTGGCTCGGTGAAAGATATGCCGGTTATGGCCATATGCGCCGCGCTGTTGCACTCGCGACCGAGTATGCGTTTGATGATCTGCGTTTGCATCGCATTGAGGCAGCTTGCCTGCCAAGCAACGCGCCGTCGATCGCTGTCTTGCGTAAAAACGGTTTCCAGGAAGAAGGCCTCGCCCGGCGCTACCTGAAAATAAACGGTGCGTGGTGTGATCATTTGCTGTTTTCTTTGTTGATCGATGATCCGCGTCCTGCAAAGGACATTGGATCATGATGCGACAGATGACAGACCAGGCGTTTGCCAAATGCTCGATGGGCATTGCTGCTGCGACCCGAACTTTGTTCGGACACGTTGCGCTCATGG
Organism: uncultured Hyphomicrobiaceae bacterium; assembly: GCA_905480435.1. Taxonomy (GTDB): domain Bacteria; phylum Pseudomonadota; class Alphaproteobacteria; order Rhizobiales; family Hyphomicrobiaceae; genus CAJQQK01. The sequence goes on from CAJQQK010000090.1 coordinate 13,441, forward strand.
TGGCTCTATCGTTGGCGCTACTTGTTCAGGCGGCACCATCGTTTGCGCTCGATGCCATCGAGATAGGCGATGAAGCGCGCGTTGAACTGACCCGCAGAGGAGTTGCTGTCGAAGGTCGCGGCGATCAACTGCAGATCGACACGGCGGCAGGAACTGACGGTATCAGCCGGCGAATGTCGGTAAACGCCACGACAGCTGGTAAAAATCCAAACTGGATTGTCTTCGCGCTGCGCAATTCGACCGACAAAGTTATCGAGCGCTGGATCACTGTGCAGCGCTATTTGCTGATCGGCTCCGGTGTGATTTGGCCGGATCTCGATCAGCGTCGGATGTCGGCACTGACACCATCCGTCGGCTTTCTGCCGCAACGTATCGAGAACGATCGCGCCGACATCTTCAAGATCACCGTCGATCCTGGTCAGACGGTAACTTATTCAGCTGAAATGGCTGGCACACGCCTATCGCGTATCTTCATGTGGAAACCGTTGGCATATGAGTTCCACGTGCGCGAGCGGCGCCTGTTTAACGGCATCATGCTCGGCATCACCGGTCTGCTTGGCATCTTCCTGACAGCGGTTTTTGCAGCTAATCACAAAGCGATTTTTCCAAGTGCCGCGTTGGTTACGTGGTGCGTACTGATCTACTTGTGCGTCGACTTTGGTTTCTGGCACAAACTTCTGCAGATATCGGCCGACGAAAATGCCGTCTATCGAGCGGCCACCGAGGCTGCCATGGCGACGAGTCTTGCCATTTTTCTGCATACGTTCCTGCGCCTGGGCAATTGGCACGGTTTTGCCCGCATGCTCTCCAGTGTCTGGATTGTTGCCCAATTGGCGCTTGTCTTCGTCGCGGTACTTGACCCCCGCCTCGCATCAACCTTTGCCCGGCTATCATTCGCGGCGCTCGGTTGCGTTGGCGCAGTGTTGACATTGTTTCTGGCATTCCGGGGCCAGGATCGTGCGCTGTCGCTAATCCCGACATGGTTGCTATTTCTCGTCTGGTTATTTGGCGCAGGCATGACGCTGACCGGCAAACTCAATGGTGACATCGTCGTCTCAGCGCTTGTGGCAGGCCTTGTCCTCATAACGGTGTTGATCGGCTTTACCGTAACGCAGTTCGCGTTCCGTTCAGTTGAGGCGCACTACGGTGCGGCACCATCTGAGCAGCAACTTCGCTCTCTTGCCGTTGAGGGTGCGGGCGCTGCCGTCTGGGAGTGGCATTCGCGGCGTAACGAGATCAAGGTCGGCGCTATCGCTGAGTCTGCGTTGGGGCTCAACATCGGCGAGCTGTCAACCAAAGCCAAAGACTTCATCAAATACATGCATCCGGCCGACCAGGAGCGATTCAACGTTCTGCTGTGGTCTGTACAGAACAAAAACGGCGGTGAAATTCGCACAGACTTCCGGATGCGCCACGCGGACAATTCATATCGCTGGTTCGATCTGGAAGCCGGCAGTGTCGAAACCTCGGATCGCCGGTCGCTGCGCTGCGTTGGTTTGCTCCGAGACGTCACTGACCAAAAGCGTTCGCAAGCTCGCCTCATGCAGGACGCCGTGCAGGATAGCTTAACCGGCCTTCCAAACCGCGAGCTGTTCCTTGATCGCCTGCAAACGTCGGTCGCCCGTGTTGCGGGCGAGCCGGAACTGCGCCCGACCGTTTTGTTCATCGACCTCGACAAATTCAAAAGCGTCAATTCGTCGTTTGGCCTGATCGTTGGTGACAGCCTGCTGCTGACGATTTCCCGCCGGCTCGCACGTCATCTGCGTCCGATGGATACGCTGGCACGTCTCGGCGGTGACCAGTTCGCGATGTTGATCCTATCTGTCTCCGAGCCGGATGAGCTTGCAAGGTTGGCTGAGAGCGTACGCCGGGCGTTGCGTGCTCCAATCAAGATTGCCGGCCAAGATATCATATTAACCGGGGCGATCGGCATTGCGGTGCACGATCCGGTGAGCAGTGATGCACTCGACATTCTGAAAGATTCTGAGACCGCGATGTACCGCGCCAAGCGCAACGGTGCGGACCAAATCGAGATTTTTCGGCCTGAAATGCGCGATGAGCGTGACGACCGCGTTGCCATTGAAAGCGACTTGCGCCTCGCGCTTGAGCGCAATCAAATTAAAGTGGCGTACCAACCGATCATCTATCTGCCGACCGAGGAGTTGGCTGGTTTCGAAGCATTAGTGCGTTGGGAACATCCCAAACACGGCACGCTCAATCCGCAGGATTTCATTCCGGTTGCCGAAGAGAGTGACCTGATTGTCAAGCTGGGCAGTTATGTTCTGAATGAGGCTGTTGAGCAGGCGGAAAAATGGCAAAAGCAGCTCCCGCGCGCCAAGCATCCGCTGTTCGTCAGTGTCAATGTTTCAAGTCGGCAGCTGTTCCGGCAGGACCTGATCCAGGAAATCCGCCACATCATTGGCAAGGCGATTGTGCCCGCTGGCGTCTTGCGCCTTGAGATCACGGAATCTCTTGTCATGGAGAACCCGGAACGCGCAGCAGACATGCTGGATATGCTCAAGCTTGCCGGCGCTGGGCTCTCTCTCGATGACTTTGGTACCGGCTATTCATCTCTGGCTTATCTAGAGCGCTTCCCATTCGACACCATCAAAATTGACCGTCACCTTGTGCAGTCGACCAGCAATGGATCGAGCAGCGGGCCTGTGATTGTGCGTTCGATCGTGGCAATGGCCAAAGAGCTCGACAAGAAAATCGTTGCTGAGGGCGTTGAGGCTGCCGAAGATGTCGGCTTCTTGCGCTCGATCGGCTGCCAGTATGCCCAGGGTTTTTACTACCGCGAGGCGATGGGCGAGCGCGATGTCGCTGACCTGCTGAAAATTGTGCGCAAGTCGGAGCGTAAGCTGCAACGTCGCGAACTGTTCCGTTCCGTGACAGTCCAGAAGGACAAAGATAAGCCGACAGTCAATGATGCGCCGAAGGCCGACACCGGCAAGAAGCCAATGTCCGAGAGTGGTGGTAGCGCGCCACCGGTGACAGGTGGCTCGCAGCCCCCACCGTCAACAGCGCCAGCCATGCCAATGCCGCCGCCGGGACTTGGACAGCAGCAACCATCGGTGGCAACGGCGCAGTCATTGGTCGCCCCGTCATCCGTGCAGCCGTCCGTTCACGCGGTCAATGAACCTGGCCGGCCGGCGGATAACAGACAACCGCAGACAGTGGTGCCAACCGAGCCGCGCCGAACACCTCCTGCGCCTCGGCGCGAACCGTCGCGGCCGATCGCTGCCGTACCACCGCTGCAAGACAGAATTTTAACACCGGACCAGCTTCGCGCCGCTGCACCAAACGAGCACGCCCAATCAACACAGGCGCGACCAACGCATAGCGGTATCAATCCGCAAGCCACGTCCCCAGCATTAAATCCAAACCAAGTGTCTGCCAGCAAGACACAGGATGGTGCTGGGTCAAGTCAATCGCGCCCCCAGCCGCCAACAGGACAAATCTCTCTGCCAGATCGGCAGGCGCCACGAGGTCGCCCACCAGCAGGTCCACCGCCGGTAGCGTCGCAAAGACCAAACAGCCCATCGCCATCCGGTGATGCCTCTCGGCGAAACGGTCCTCCTCCAGCGCCACCCGCGCTCAACGGGGGCGGGCGGCAGGCACGCCCACCAGTAGTACAACAGACATCGCCATCGGCCCAGCCACAGCAACCCTTATCATCTGCACCACGTCCCGCGCCGCCTCCTGTGCAACCTGCGGCGCCAGCATCTGGCGGGCTTAACTTGGCGAAAGACGGTCCTGATGAAGGCACCAATTCCAAGCTACCCACGAATATTGCGGAAAGCTTAGCCCGTCTCGCTGGCACGCCGGTTACTGCCGCTCCTGAGAATGCGGCCAATGACAAGGCCCCACCAGCAAATGGTCCAAAGACGAGACCGCCACGCAAGCTTGAAGCTGGCGAGTGATCAAATCGAGTGCTTGGGTGCGGTTTTCGTTCTTAGGCCCGGCCAGCGGTATTCACCAGATGGGAAGAATCCACGCCAAGTTTTGATAGCGCTCGGTCATATTTGACCGCCGCATCATCCGCGAACACCAAATCGGGATCGGCCGGACAGTTCAGCCAACCGTTGGCGCCAAGTTCGCTTTCAAGTTGACCTGGTCCCCAACCGGAATAGCCAAGTGCTAACATTGACCGCTGCGGTCCCGAACCTGACGCTATTGCCTTCAGAATGTCTGTTGTGGCCGTCAGACAAATGCCATCGGTTATGGTCATCGTTGCTGACTTGGCGAAGTAGTCTGGAGAATGCAGAACAAAGCCGCGATCGACTTCAACCGGTCCGCCATCGTGGATGGGGCGCCTGGCATCAGGCTCGCTCAGTTCAATCGTCTCGTCGTCGTCGAACAGGTCGATTTGCTCCAACAGGTCGCCGAACCGTAGATCGTCAGTAGGCTTATTGATGATCAACCCCATCGCACCATCATCAGAGTGCGCGCACATGTAGACGACGGAGCGCGAAAACCGCCCATCCGGCATACCCGGCATAGCGATCAGAAGCTGACCCTCAAGATTGGAGTCCTGCATTTTTATGTCGGAACTGCTCATAGGTAGAGTCTAAGCCCAGACTATGGGCAAAGTGAAGGCCTCAGATTGCTGCAGCAGCAAGTCGAGAGCCACTGCCGCACTCTTGACGAAAGCGTGTAGCATCTTGATTTGCAATAAAATGCTGCGCGAACCATGTAACAGAGGCGGTCTTGGCGTACGTTGATAGGGTTTCCTATCTGGTTGCGTGTGTCCGGCTCCTAAAATTGCTTGCTCAACGTCGAGGGTGAATTCTTGCTGAACGTCATTTCCAAGCTGTTGCTCGGCCTAACGTCCCTGGGCGTTGTATCAATGTGTTTTGCCGCAACAGCTGTCGCAGCACCATATGCAACAGATTGGATCAAAGGCCATAACTCGCGCGCGCGCCTGCTTGTTGGCGGCGCTCCGGCCCCTGGAGGTACGCTGCAGCGCTACGTGGCGCTCGAATTAGCGCTGGAGCCGGGTTGGAAAACCTATTGGCGGCAACCCGGGTCGGCCGGCGGTATTCCACCGCAATTGAGTTGGCAGGGATCGAGCAATCTCAAAACGGCGATTTTGAAGTTCCCAGCACCAATCCGGATGGTCGATTCGAGCGGCGTCGCTATAGGTTACAAGAAGTCCATCGTATTCCCGATTGCAATTGAGGCGAATGCCCCATCTCGGCCAATCGTTGTCGACCTCAAAGTATTCTTCGGTGTCTGCCGCGAAATCTGCATCCCGGCGCAAGCGGCCTTCAAGGTAGCGCTGAACCCCAATAGCTTCATGCAGTCCCCTCCGCAGCTGATCAAGGCATTGCAGCGTGTTCCAGCTGTTGCCGGCCACACGACAAAGCACAGCCCCGTGCTGAAATCCGTGACCAGGTCAAACGTTGGCTCTGGTCGCCGTGGTTTGATGTTTGACGTCCATTTCCCCGGTGGCACAGCTGGCGCGGATCTGTTTGCCGAATCGGGAGACCTGCTCCCCTTGGCCATGACAAAAATGGTCGCCAAACCATCGCCAGACACGATCCGTTATAAGGTTGTCGTCGATGACGACGGGCAGTGGCGTGAGCTCGGCAAGACTGGCCTCCTCCTGACGATCGTTTCAAACGCAGCCGCCAGCGAAACGCGTGTGCCGCGCCCTTGAGGCGAACCTTGAAATTGGGCCGATGATCATCACATAGAGGCGGGCAACCGCTTCCCTATAGCTGTGAAACGCTTTAGGTTCAGCTGATCAGATCAAAGAGCTATGCCGCAATTTGGGTGACGGGCTGATCAGGCGGCGTTTCGTGTCGGCTCAGTCACTTCGATGCCGTCAGAGAATTTGACGCCCTCGATGATTTTGGGCAAGTGGTTTCTTCCTTTCAATCGGCGCCACGTCTG
>CAJQQK010000091.1 GCA_905480435.1 uncultured Hyphomicrobiaceae bacterium
CCGCTCCGGCGGGATCGATTGGCGGCCGAAATCGGAATACATCGCCCCGAAATCGGCATCGAGCGCGCGCAGAACCTCGTTGACGACAGCGCGGATGACGCGCAACGGATGGTCCGCCGGCACCCGATCCTCCAGGTCCAAATACGAAAACAAAGCCCCCGTCACTGCATCCGATCCGCGCATCGCCGCCCCCATTGCTGATGACGACACCGAATCTGATTTGCCCTACGCTGTCAGCGACGATTTTCAACAGCCTGTTAGGCGATGTTTTCCTTCACCGTTTCGGCGATCTGGGCGAGCGTGTAGGGTTTCGGGAGGAAGACATAGTCGGCATCCGGCTCCAGGACATGATTGAAGGCGTCGTCAGCGTAGCCTGAGACGAAAATGAATTTCAGATCCGGACACTTGAGACGGAGATGTTTGTAGAGTGTCGGGCCATCCATCTCGGGCATTTTGACGTCACTCACGACAATGTCGACCTTGTAGTCTTCGTCTTCCATGATTTCCAAAGCCTCGACCCCGTCACCGGCCTGCAAAACTTCATAGCCCTGACGCTTAAGTGCTTCGGTGGCGAAGATCCGAACCGCATCCTCGTCTTCAACAACCAAGACACGGCCCTTGCCGGTCAAGTCGCGGGGGCGAGGCGCTGGCGTCGGTTCAGCTTTCACGACGGCTGGTGTATCGGCCTCGTCGTGGCGCGGGAGAAACACGCGGAACGTGGTGCCCTTTCCGATTGTCGAGTCAGCATAAATGTAACCGCCGGTCTGTTTGACAATGCCATAAACCGTTGAGAGGCCGAGGCCAGTGCCCTTGCCGATATCTTTGGTCGTGAAGAACGGCTCAAATATTTTGCTGCAGACCTCTTCACTCATGCCGGTGCCGTTGTCCTCGACCTCGATCAATACGTACTCACCGATCACCATGCCCTGGCCTTGGTAACGCTGACTGTCGCGCTCCGTGACATTGCGCGTGCGGATCGCAAGACGGCCGCCTTCCGGCATCGCGTCGCGGGCGTTGACCGCCAAGTTAATGACGACCTGGTCGATCTGGCTCCTGTCGGCCTTGACACGCCATAGATCGCGCCCAGATGAAATCTTGAGTTCGACCTGCTCACCAAGCAGCCGGTTCAGAATAACCGAAAGATCCGTCACCATTTCGTTAAGCTGGAGGATAACCGGCTCAAGCGTCTGGCGGCGCGAAAAGGCCATCAGCTTCTTGACGAGTTCGGACGCGCGATTGGCACTCGAACGGATGTTCTGGATGTTCTTATAGGCATGATCGCCGGGGCGATGTGACAGCATAAGGAGATCGGAAAATCCGATAATCGCGGTCAGGACGTTGTTGAAGTCATGCGCAATGCCACCGGCCAACTTGCCGACGGCTTCCATCTTCTGGGCCTGCGCGAATTTTCGCTCTAGAGCCTTCTCGTCACTGGCATCAACGACGTAGAGAACCACGGCACGATCTGATGCTGCGTCAGTTGACACTGATGAGAGGAATAGACGACGGGTGAACTCGTAGTTCTCGCCGACATTAATTTCCACAGGTGCGATATTAGCCTTGCCAGCATATGCTGCGTCAAAGGCTGTTCGCAGTTCTTCGCCAATATCATCGCCAGCTTCGCGTTTCAGAAGTTCATAGGCATCGCGATCGACAACCTTCTTGCCATCCAGCACCATCCGAGCGAACGCACCGTTGGCGCCGGTAATTGATCCATTTGCACCCAGCGTCGCGATACCGAATGGTGCCGATTGGAAGAAGCTCTCGAAACGAACGTGTGCCAATTCATCATCGGCCGCATCGACGACCTGCTGGTCCCGTCCAAGTACGATTGCTGAGAAGCCACCGCGAACGAACCCTACGGGGGCGTTTAAGAGGGAATCCGGTTCAACGATGAGGACAGCTGGCCAACGCGTGCCATCCTTGCAGACCAGATCCAGTTCAATGCGTGGTGCCTGACCGGTCCCGTCGCGCTCCAAAGCACGCAACAACTGGGCGCCATCGCCGGCAACAATATCCGTCAGTCGCAAGTCCTGCTCGTTGTCACTATCGTCAAAGCCAAGGTCACGGCCAAGATTGTCATTGAGAAAGGAAATATGCCCGTCTTCACCGGCAATCAGAACACCGGCCGGGATCTTCTCCAGATATGTCAGTCGACGCTCAAGGTGGCGGCGGTCTGCGGCTTCCCGGGCGCGATGGCCTGTAATGTCGGATAGTGTCCACAGGATCGCCTGTCCTGACGCACGTCCCAGATCAACGTGTCCGAACGGCTTGACCGTTATGCGCAACCAGCGCGAATCAATACCATGCAGTGCGCCCTGCTCTCGCAGCACCTCGACATCTTCGGTACGGACTTGACCATTGGCCGCGGCCCGGCAGAGCCTGAACAAACTTTCGGCGCCGCCGGGGCTGGCTGCAACTGCCTGTTCGAGTGAATTAAGGTCTCCCAACCCGTCACGGCCAAGCAGATGACCTGCAGCGCGATTGCCAAATAAGACACGTGCATCTGGCGTCGTCAGAAAGACACCGTCATCGAGGCGCTCGGCGACAGAGCGGATAATGTCGGTTTCTTCGGTGCGCTCAGCAATCCGGACATGACCTGCCATCAAAGCGAACAGGAAGAAGACACCGAGAACAGCGAGTATCGCCATGATCGTAAGGACGATCGGTTCTGCCGATTGTGAAGAAAGAAAAGCTAAGGTTGCCGCACCAATTACGAGCACGATGGCGCAGCCGACAGCTAGACCACTGCTGCCAGAAATCGATTTTAAAGGATCGGTGCCAAGTGGGGCGCTTGAGCTTGGGTCGTTGGAAGTCAATTGCGCATTCCGCTTATCGCTCACACGACGTTGGAATAACGCTATACGATTCGCAATTTCGGAACTGAAACCAATTGCACTCACCAGATCACGTGTACGCGGCATATTGGCTCCCACCAACGACTCAACTAACTACTCACAGCCGCGACAGCTTCACGAATTTCAGACGAATCAAGCGTGCCAAAAATATTTTTTGACCCAACTTTTTCTCATCCGGGCGTCCGAAGTGACGGCTGCGGGCAACAAGGCTGTAGAAAACAGCCGCTGCAGCATCAACACTTCGGTCATCAGGGTTAAAATGCTATGAAATTGTGTCTACAGGTTCTTGAGCGTCCGTACTTGATGCGTTGCCGAGTCGTGAGTTCGTATTGTGGAGCGGTGCGTAATAGTGAGCCGTCATTCGGACAACTGGCGGCTGCCCTTAATTGGGCTGCATTCAACTAATCGACTGTTCACGCAGTTAAATTTGGCAGCGTTGCGACTGGGATTTCCAGCAACGCCTCGAGACACAGGAGCGCGGGCGGCACCCGCTGGCGACGCACATGGTCTGGGATATTCTCTCGTGGCTGTTTTTCATCGTTTTCATAGCCGGCTTAATTATCGTGGGCGGGTTGCTTCTTAAAGGCTACCTCGCACAGGAAGGCGGCGCTGCGTCATTCACCGGCAGCTTCTTCGGGCCCAAGCCTGAGAAGCGTCTCTACGTGGTCGATCAGGCCAATGTTGATGGGCGTCGACGGCTCGTGCTGGTGCGCCGTGACGATGTTGAGCATCTCATCATGACCGGCGGACCGGTTGATGTTGTGATCGAAACCAATATCGAGAACAAGGCGACACCTGCTTTCGATGCGAAAGGGTCAGGTCGGTTGGAGCGCGACAAAGTCGAGCCGATCGACAAGAAGGCGCCGACACTTGTCAGTCGTCCGTCGCGCACCCTCAGCAAGACCGCCGACGAGGCCTGAGTTTTCGCGAGCAATAACGGACACGCCTGCGGACATTTCGAACACCTGGGGACATTTGACGATCCTGTGAGCCAAGTCGGTTCAGACTCGGCTACTGCATGTTGTTGAACGGTCGAATTGATCAACTGGACGCTGACACCTGACGTGCCGGAATGCATTGGCTGTTCGGTATCTGGCACAGCTCGCAAGCCGCAGCTGTTAAGTGCTTGCTCGTCGCTGCAACGTGAAATCGGAAAGTCAATTGATGGCACTTGTGGGGCAAATCAGATTGTTCGCGCGCAGGATCCAGCTGTTGTGGCTGGTGGTGCTACTTGCCCTCGTGCAAACTTGCATCCAAACTGGCGCCGCGTTCGGACAGCCCGCATCCGGCAATGTCGCGCAGCACTCGGCCCCGCTGACAGCACAAATTCCAGGTGCACAAAGCCCAGATGCACAGCCGGCAACAAGCCCCCGACCGTTGGACGCAACACTCTTCCCAAAACCATTGCAAGAGGACATCAAAAAGCAGAGTGCCGAGATCGAGCGTCTGACGAAAAGCGTCGAGCGAGTTCAGAACAATGACAAGGAGTTGTTCGCGCTCAGACCGCAAATTGAAGCGATCATCTCCGCAACCGAAGTCGCAGAAAACAACCTGAAGCGTTTGCTTCACGCCGTTGAGCGACAGACAACAGCACTTGGCGACAAGCCGAAGGACGCACCGGCACCGGAGACAACCGAAATTAGAGCCGAGCGAGCGGGTCTACTGCAGGTTCGCAGTGGCTTGCTCGGTGCTGTCCAACAATCCGGCCTGACGCGTATCCGCGCAAAACAGCTACTCGCTCGCATACAATCGCTACGACTGAAGAACCTTGGACGCGACCTTCGGCAGTACGACGGCTCACCGACATCGGCGATTTATTGGCAGCAACTGGTGGCCGACCTGCCGCGCCTTGGCCAACAGATTGTCACTGTTAGTGAAAATTGGTGGGCTGTCGCACGGACTCGGATCCATTGGCTGTTTCTGATCTTGATTGGCGCGCTTTTCCTTTGGTGGAGCCTGCGCAGCGCTGCTGACCGCCAGATACGAACGTGGATACAAGAGCCGATTGAAGAAGCCCCACCGGCATATCTCAAACGCGTGTGGATGGCGCTTCGGACATTGCCGCTGTTATTGGGCCCGGGCCTGATTACCATTGGTCTGGGTTATGTCGCCCTGGCGGGCACAGGATTGCTCAACAACCAGACAGATAGCCTCGCCCTTGCGGCACTCAAAGCACTTGCGCTGTATCTTGGAACCAACGCTCTTGCCAAAGCGATTTTGCTGCCTTGGGATCCATCCTGGCGTTTGATTGGACTATCTACGAGGGTCGCTGGCCGTTATCTGTGGCTGACGCGCACACTCGCCGGCGTTTACTGTCTGGATTTCTGGTTGAATGACGCGTTTGCAGCACTTCAAGTTGCCGACACAATTCGCATTGCGGAAACATTGTTTGCCAATCTGGCATTCGCGGCGCTGCTGTTCTTGTTTGCCTGGCTGCCAACCGGGGCGGGTGGACGCGATGTCGGGCCGCAACGGATTAGTGCGCATCTGCTGCACCGGACAATCTATTGGTTGCGTGTGCCAGGGTCGCTCGCCGTCATTGTTATTGTTGCCGCCAGCCTGCTCGGTTATCTCGCTTTTGGTCGATTTGTTGCAGGCCAGGTGATGCTGGTCGGGATCAGCGCTGCAACATTGTTGCTTGGCCATCTCGCGGCGCGATCGATCGCAAAGCAGGAAGAGGTCCTTACGCCGGAAATCGACGGGGCGCTGGATCGGCACTTGGCACTTGGCGGGCCGCGCCGACGCTTGGTCCTGGGTGCGCTGTCGTTCTTGCTCAATGCGCTGCTGGCGATTGCCGCGCTCTCGCTCCTTCTGCTCTCGTGGGGCTTTTCTGGCGGCGAACTGCTGGGCTGGAGTAAGTCGCTGCTGTTTGGCTTCGAGATCGGTAATTTCCGCTTCTCGCTGATCCAAATACTGCTCGCGATCGCGCTGTTTGTCGGTGTCATTCTGCTGACGCGGCTGTTCCAAGCATGGTTGTCGCGCAAAGTGCTTGCCAGCGAGCGCATAGATAGCGGGATTGCCAATTCAATCCACTCGGGCATCGGATACCTGGGCGTTGCTTTGGCGGCGCTGATTGGGGTCAATTATGCTGGTCTCGACCTCAGCAATATCGCGCTGATTGCAAGTGCGCTGTCGATCGGCATCGGTTTCGGGCTCAATGCCATCGCGAGCAATTTTGTGTCTGGCCTGATCATGCTGGTCGAGCGACCGATTAAGGTTGGCGACTGGGTCGTTGTTGGCGCGCATCAAGGCTTCGTGCGCCGGATCTCGGTGCGGGCGACGGAAATCGAAACGTTCGACCGAGCGAGCGTGATCATCCCAAACTCTGATTTTATGACCAACGCCGTGCAAAATTGGACGCATCGCAACACGATGGGGCGTGTCATCGTCAATATTGGCGTTTCCTATCAGAGCGATCCGAACGAGGTGATGGCGTTGCTTCAGGAGGTGGCCGCAAATTGCGATGCGTTATTGAAATATCCGGCGCCGTCTGTTGTGTTTGAGGAATTCGGTGCGAGCTCTCTCGATTTCTCGGTCCGCGGTTATATCGCGAGCGTCAGCTCCATGCTTTCGGCGAAGACCGCACTGCGGCTGGGCATCATGCAAGCGTTCCGTGACGCCAATATTGAGATCCCATTTCCGCAGCAGGATGTGCATCTGCGCGACCTCGATGGTGTCCGCGAAATGGTCGGGCATGCGCTCGCAAAGCGCGCCGAGGAAGCGCGAGCTAAGGCCGCGATGGCACCTGGCAATGATAATAGCGGAGACAAGCCGGAAAACGGCTGAGGCGCGCAACATGAAGCTTATGGGGAAAGCTACGTCAGTAGGGGTGCTCAATCCCAGTCAGAAAACTCAGCGGCGGCAAAATCCCCGGCATGAAACTCTTGGAGCGTCGTTGTAACATTGCCAGCTGATAGGGATGCAACTGTCTTGGCTGACGACGCACTGCTTGCCGATTGTTGCGCGGAAAGAGCGATTGGCAAGACGAGAAGCGCGCCAATAGTGATGATCACCGCAAAAAAGATTTGCGCTTTGAGACCCGGCGGCATGTTGTTGCGATAACGAGTTCTACTCACGCCCTTACCTTGAACAATAGAATTTCTCTACTGCCCACTATACGCGCGTGATGGTTTCACCTTGGTTAATCGGTGCTCAAGAACGGGACACGCGGCAAAAGCAGGACGCGACGCACCGGGTTGCATGCGCCTTTCAGACGCAAACTTTGGGACCTGCCTAATCGTCGCGGAATGAGCGTTCTCGGCGCTCGTGGCGCTCTTGGGCTTCCAATGTCAGGGTCGCAATCGGACGCGCTTCGAGGCGGCGCAAACCGATCGGCTCGCCGCTTTCCTCGCAATATCCGTAAGCGCCTTCTTCGATGCGGGCCAAAGCCGCGTTTATTTTCGATACAAGTTTGCGCTGGCGGTCACGGGCGCGGAGCTCAAGTGAGCGATCTGTTTCAGATGTTGCACGATCCGCAGCATCGGCATGCTTTTCTGAGTCAGCTGTCAGCCCTGCCAGCGTCTCCCGGGTCAGTCGAATGATATCATCTTTCCAAACAACCAATTTATTCCGGAAATATGTCCGCTGCCGATCATTCATAAACGGTTCGCTTTCGCTCGGCTGATACCCGGCCGGTAGTTTGATGTCGGGTTTTAACGCGCGCGGCTTAGCGGGGCTTTTTTTCGGGGCCATAGCCTTGGGTGCTGCCTTTTTAACTTTGGCTGGCGTGGGCGGTGTCGCGGCCTTTGGGGTGGTTTTGCTGGCGATTTTCGCAGATGCACCTTTGACGACTGGCGTCCGAGCCGTCGTTTTCTTTGTCGGTTGTGCTTTAGATGCAGATTTCTTGGTGGCTGGTGCCTTTGTCGCCGGCTTGACGCCAGCCTTCTTGGTTGCTTTGGGTGCCACGGCTTTTTTGGCTGGAGCCTTTGTGCCAGAGGCCGGTTTGGCTATCAGAGAGGCCTTCGTTTTTGGCGACGCCTTGATGGTGGCAGTTTTGGAAGTGGCTGCGTTCGCAGTTGCTTTGCTTGCGGCAGCTTTTACGGGCACAGTCTTTTTCGGCGCTGTTTCAGCAAGTTTCGACTGTACCTTACCGGACTGTGCCTTGGCTGCGGCAGTCTTCTCAGGGCGCTTTATCGTTTTAGTCTTGCTCACGACAACCTCCGGAGGGGCACGCCTCCAACACTGGGTCTCGTCACAACGACGGAATTGGCCCGCTTTTACTAGACGAAGGGGGCAAGTCAAGAGCTTCTGCGCCGGTTCGTGAACAACAAGACCGTGGTTGAGCTTCTCTCGCCCTGTAGAAACAGGCGCTCGCGGTTCCATTAGTATCATCAATTAGTTAGTTGTATTGATCACCTATCGGGCCTGCGTCGGTCGATGAAACCTGCCCCCGCCATTATCGCACTTGTGCTTGGCAGGTGACGGCCGAACGCTTAGGTTCGCCGGGTTTTTGTGGGGACGCGGTGTCGGCGATGCCGGCCCGTATAGTTGCGACATCTCGAAACGGGGCCGGAATGAAATTCGAAGGCACGAAAAATTACGTAACAACCCAGGATCTGACAATTGCGGTGAACGCTGCGATTACGCTGGAGCGGCCTCTGCTCATTAAGGGTGAACCTGGTACTGGCAAGACCGTTCTTGCCATTGAAGTTGCCAAAGCCCTCGGTGTGCCGCTGCTTGAGTGGCATATCAAATCAACGACCAAGGCCCAGCAAGGCCTCTACGAATATGATGCCGTCAGCCGTTTGCGCGACAGCCAATTGGGCGATGAGCGCGTTAAAGACATTTCGAACTACATTAAGCGCGGACCGCTGTGGAACGCGTTCACAATGAATGAGCGCTCGCTTCTGCTGATCGACGAGATTGACAAGGCCGATATCGAGTTTCCAAACGATCTGCTGCAAGAACTCGATCGGATGGAATTCTTCGTCTATGAGACCGGCGAGACGATCAAAGCCTCACAACGCCCGATCGTAATCATTACATCGAACAACGAAAAAGAGCTGCCGGATGCGTTTCTGCGGCGCTGCTTCTTCCACTACATCAAGTTCCCGGAACCAGACACGATGAAGGAAATCATCGATGTCCATTTCCCTGATCTCAAAGGCATGCTGGTGCGGGAGGCGATGAAAGTCTTCTATGACATGCGTGACGTGCCGGGGATGAAAAAGAAGCCGTCGACGTCAGAACTGCTCGACTGGATCAAGCTGCTACTGAACGAAGACATTACGCCTGAAATGCTGCGTGAGCAGGATCCGCGCAAGCTGATCCCGCCGTTACATGGTGCGCTTTTGAAGAACGAGCAGGATGTTTATCTGTTCGAACGGCTGGCATTCCTTGCACGACAGAAGCAAAATCAGCAGAAGTAGTCAGCAGCTCACTTGCTACCTCGCACACAACGCACTTGTGTTCAGCGACGGGACATCTCATCTGTAGGCCTGCAGATGAGGGCTGAGAGTTGGCGACATTTCTAACCGAATGGACCGATCAGACGAGTGACGCGTTGCGAGCCGCGTCGTCGTACGTCGACGACCTGACAACGCCAACGCTGCGCCTCGGCGTAACGGGCTTGTCGCGCGCCGGCAAGACGGTATTTATTACAGCGCTGGTTCGAACGCTGACGGCTGGTGGCGGTCTCCCGGCGCTAAACGCGATCAATGTTGCGGGGTTCCGCGCCTTTCTGGAGCCGCAACCGGATGATGACGTGCCTCGGTTTGGCTACGAAGGGCACCTTTCGGCGCTCTCGGCGAACCCGGCGGTATGGCCGGAAAGCACACGGCATATCAGTCAGCTGCGCGTCACGCTTGAATGGGATGCCCAGGACTGGCTGCGCCAAACGGCTGGCATTCAACGGCGACTGCATCTCGACATCATCGATTATCCGGGCGAATGGCTGGCCGACATCGGGCTTTTGGAACAGGACTTTAGTGATTGGTCCGAGCATGTCACAGAGCTGGCTCGGGGCGCTCCAAGTGGCCCGGCACGCGATGCCTGGATTGCGTTTCAGGATGCAGTTGAGGGAATGATTGGCGATCCCGAACAGATCGCGCTTGAAGGCACGCAGTTGTTTGCCGCCTATATGGATGAGCAAAAGCAGGCTGGGCGGCTCGCGCCCAGCGCCGGTCCCGGGCGTTTCCTGATGCCGGGCGACTATGAAGGCTCGCCGCTTTTGACTTTTTTCCCTGTTGTTGGGGGATCTGGCGATCTGCAGGCGCTGCTCAACCGACGCTTTGAAAGCTATAAGTCGAGCATCGTCAAACCGTTCTTTGAGAAGCATTTCAGCCGGATCGATCGGCAGATCGTGCTCGTTGATGTGCTGGGTGCTCTGAACCTTGGTCCGACGGCCATACTGGAGATGGAAAACGCTCTGGAGGGGGCGCTCAATGCGTTCAGGCCGGGCGGTGATAGTTGGCTGGGGCGATTGCTCGGGCGGCGGATCGACAGCATTTTGTTTGCAGCGACCAAGGCGGACCATCTGCATCGAAGCAATCACGAACGGCTGCGCGGGATTTTGGCCAAGGTCGTGGGACGGGCGCAAACCCGCGCCACGGATGCTGGTGCCCGGACGGCGTTTACGGCAATTGCAGCGTTGCGTACGACCGAGGATGTCGAGCGAGCCGGGCGAAATGGCGAGGCGGCGCTAGAATGCGTGCGTGGTGTGCCGCTGGATGGGCAAACGCTGGATGGTCGCCCGCTCGATGCAACGAAGCCGTTGACGGTGTTTCCAGGAGATCTGCCGAGCGATCCACTGGATGCGTTCGATCCCGAGATTGTGGCGCCTGGATCTTTGAGTTTTGTCCGTTTCAGACCGCGGTTGGAGCTGAGTGACGGTCATGGCGGTGCGCCTGAGAGATGGCCGCATGTTGGGCTGGACCGGTCGATTGCCTTTCTGATCGGAGACCGGCTGGTATGAGCAAGCAACCACCGCGCAAGCCACAAGTGTTCGATGCTGATGACCCGCAGGTGATGCCAAGCGACCCAGCTCCTGATCGAGCAGACGAGGCATCCGGCACGAGACATACGGCTGATACCGCAGCCCCTGAAGCAGCGACAAGTGCTCAGTCGCCGGCAGAGGAGATGCAGCCCTCGGTCGCCGCACCACCTGAACGTCCTGGTCGATTTGGTTTCTTTGGCGCTTTTATAAGTGCCGTATTGGCGCTGTCATCGTTGGCGATTGGGCTGTGGTTTTCGCGGTTCGTGTCGATTGCGGTGGCGCGCGACGATTGGATCGGCTGGGGCGCTAAGGGCCTGGCGGTGTTCATAGCGGGCGTGATCGTCATCGTCCTGGTGCGCGAGTTGATCGGCTATTTCCGGCTTGCACGTTTAGGACGGTTGCGGCGCGACGCAGAGCAGGCGATTTCCAGCGGCGACGTCAAGACCGAGAAGCGGGTTGTACAGCGGCTCAAGAGCCTGGCGTCGGGGCGGGCGGAATATAAGTGGGCGCTTGCCACGTTTCGTGAACAGGAGCGCCACCAGACGCAACCGGGCGCGCTGCTGGGGCTCGCCGATCAGGTTCTGCTGGCAGATGCTGATAAGGAATCTCGACGGATCATCTACGAATCTGCGCGGCGTGTGGCAGTTGTCACGGCTGTGGTGCCGATCGCATTTATTGCGATGCTATTCGTGTTGTTCGAGAACATCCGGATGGTGCGACGTCTAGCTGGCGCCTATGGCGGTCGGCCGGGTATGATTGCGGGTTCGCGGCTGTTACTGCGTGTGATTTTTCACATCGCGGCAACCGGTGCGATCGCGCTAACGGACGATCTGTTTGGGCAATTCCTTGGCCAGGATATGATGCGGCGTTTGTCAGCCCGACTTGGCGAGGGCGCTTTCAATGGCGCTTTGACAGCGCGGCTTGGCATCGTCGCGATCGAGCTCTGCCGGCCCTGTCCGTATATCAAGGCCAAGCCGCTTCGCGCTCGCCACGTGGTCAGTGAGCTGTTTCCGGAATTCAGCGCCGGTGAATTGATCGGGCGTGCTGTGGGGCGTAAGCCGAAAGAAGCAGCTCCGGAGACGTAGTGCGAACGCTTTCTCCGAGGACTGCTTCCGGTTCAATTACTAAGCCGGTGCGCCGTTGAGGTAGGGTTTCAGGCAAGCGTAGACGGTACGGTGGTGCGGGGTCGGGACGCTGTATTCGTCGCCGAGGCGGGCGATCAAACCGGAGAAGCTGCCAACCTCCATGCGCTTGCCGTTGGCCAGATCGAAATAGGCTGACGCGTACATGTCAGGCGAGAAAGTATCGAGCAGCGTCAGCGAGCGCTCGATGATATCCGGTGATAGCGTGATGCCGCTGGCTTCTGCGACCGCGACGACCTCGGCCATCATTTCTGTTGCGAGACGGCGCATGTCGGGGTCTTTGTAGACGACGCCGACAGGCTGGCGGATCAACGCGGTTAGACCGGCATTGGTTGCGAGCAGAACGTATTTCTCCCACAACGTTTGCTGGATGTTGGCGCTGATCTGGACGTCGAAACCAGCCTTGATGCCGGCGTCTGCAAAGGTTCTTGTTTTTGGATGGTTGCCGCCGGAGAGTTCACCGAGGACGAGGCGGTTGGGGCCTTTGCGGTATTGGACGACGCCTGGTCCGCTGATCGTGGCTGAATCGTAGGCAGCGCCACCGAGGACATGTCCGGTGCCGAGGATTTCGGCAATGCGGGCCGGGCCATCAACGCCGTTCATGAGAGACACAACCAGTGTATCTGGGCCAACGATCGGACGGATGAGATTGGCAGCTTCGTCGGCGTCATAGAGTTTGACGCAGAAGAGGACGACGTCAACGGGATCGAGGCCGGCAGGATTGTCCGTTGCGTTGGTTGGTGTGACGCGTATTTCACCATCCGGCCCGTGCAGGTGGAGATCGTCTTTCTGCATGGCCGCGAGATGAGCGCCGCGCGCAATGAACGTGACATCCTGGCCGGTCATTGCGAGCTTGCCGCCGTAAAAGCCGCCCATGCCGCCGGTACCCATAACTGCAATGCGCATGGCGCTTCTCCGATTGTATGTCTGTGTTGGTGTGTGGTTGTTGATCGTTATACAGCAAGGCCCACGCCATAACGAGCAGTTTGGGGATATCATAGCGGCGAGGCTCTTGAGAGCGCCGTAACAGCGACGATCGATCGTATGGTGGCACTTCAGCCGGTTATTCGTGCGTGGATGGACTTCTACGGTCAGTGACTTATGTTCGCGATGCGTACAGCGTTCCCCTGATTGAGCGACATACCCGAGGTCTGAACCGTGCAAACGTTTGACTACATCATCGTCGGGGCCGGATCGGCCGGTTGCATTCTGGCCAACCGATTGTCGGAAGACCCAAGCGTCAGCGTTTGCCTTTTAGAAGCAGGTGGCAACGATACGCATCCGTATGTCCATGTGCCAGCTGGCTTCATCAAGACGTTCTACGACGCTTCAGTGAACTGGAACTACGACATGGAGCCAAGCGAATGGACCGGCGGACGTCGCATCCATGCACCGCGCGGCAAGACGCTTGGTGGCTCATCATCGATCAATGGCCACATCTATAATCGCGGGCAGCGATTTGATTTCGATACGTGGGGGCAGTTTGGCAATCGTGGCTGGAGCTACGGTGATCTGGTGCCGTATTTCCAACGCAACGAAAAGCGCATCGGCGATGGCGAAGACACCTTGCGCGGCCGGGATGGCAATGTCGAAGTAACTGATCTCGGCTGGAGCCACCCGCTTTGCGACGCGTTTATTGAAGGTGCGGTGCAGCATGGCATCCCACGTAATCCTGATTACAACGGCGCCCGGCAGGATGGTGTCTCGTATGTCCAGCGCACCGTTAAAAATGGTCGACGGGTTTCAACGTCGACGGCTTATCTGAAGCCTGTCATGTCGCGCCGTAACCTCACGGTGATCACGCGCGCTCATACCAGTGAGATTATCCTGGAGGGCAAGAAGGCAGTTGGCGTGCGCTACACCAAAGGCGGACGCGGTGGTTCGCCGGCAGAAGTGCGGGCGGGTCGTGAAGTGATCGTATCGAGCGGGACGTACAATTCACCGATGCTACTGCAGCTGTCCGGTATCGGGCCCGGGGATGTGTTGCGCGACCTTGGCATTGAAGTGCGCCATGAGCTCAAAGGCGTTGGCGAGAACCTGCGCGATCACTACGCGCCACGCTTTGCAGGCCGCGTCAAGAATGCAGAGACGATCAACGAAATGACGCATGGCGTAAAGCTCGCCCGGGAAGCGCTGAAATATATGTTCACGCGCAAAGGGGTGCTCTCGCTGTCGCCAACGCTGGTGTATTTGTTCTGGCATTCAGGCGAGAGCGCCGAGACGTCCGACATCCAGATATCGTTCACGCCGGCGAGCTATAACGAAGGCATTCAAGGGCAACTCGAGAAAGAACCAGGCATGACGGTCGCCTCGTGGCAGCAGCGCCCCAACAGCAAGGGTTTTGTGCGGGCGCGCTCAAGTGATCCGTTCGACAAGCCGATTATCCAGCCGAATTATCTGGCAGAAGAGAGCGACCGGCGCACGCTGGTTGGGGCGATGAAACTCGCGCGGAAATTAATGCACTCGGAGCCGTTGCAGCCGTATCTGGCTTACGAAGCATATCCCGGCCCGAACGTGCAGACAGATGACGAGCTATTGGCCGCCGCCAAAGAGCGCGGCACGACGACATTCCACCCGGCGGGAACCTCCAAGATGGGGCCTGCGAGCGATCCGACAGCGGTGGTTGACGATCAACTGCGGGTGCACGGCATCGATGGGCTGCGCGTGATTGATGCGTCGATTATGCCAACGATGCTGTCTGCAAATTTGAATGCTGCAACGATGATGATTGCCGAAAAGGGTGCTGATATGGTGCGCGGCCGCGAGGCGCTCGAAGGGCTGCGGCTCGAAGACTAATGCTTCGGCCAAAGGACGACTGGGCATTGCTTTGCACATCGCTGCCTATCACATCATCGCTTATTTGGCGCCGGCACCAAACAGCGACTTGATCGACTTCGATGTGGTCGATTTTTCAGGCTCTT
Source organism: uncultured Hyphomicrobiaceae bacterium (assembly GCA_905480435.1). GTDB lineage: Bacteria > Pseudomonadota > Alphaproteobacteria > Rhizobiales > Hyphomicrobiaceae > CAJQQK01. The sequence goes on from CAJQQK010000091.1 coordinate 14,855, forward strand.
TCGACTTAGTTCGTTTGGGCTGCTTAACGATCTCCGTGCGGATCTGGCCGCAAAAGCGAACACCACAGCGCTGACCGTCAACCCACATGATTTCACAAGCGACGGATGTGCGCTCCTGGGCGTATGTCTGGGTCACCGTGAAGCGATCGCCAACGTAGAGCTCGTTCATGCGATTGTTGTAGCGGTCGCTCAGAACTTCAAGCTTGGCCCCGGTCGACGAACGATCGAGCATTGTGCACGATAAAGGTGCGCTCATGCCTTCCTGCCATAGAGATGCCAGTTTACGGGACGAGACGCGTTTGGCGCGACGGTTTTCGTTGCCACTTTCTTTTTTGGCCGTGGCCTTGCCGATGCGGCTTTGAATGAGATTGTCGACACGAGAGGCCGAGCCCGTTGCCGGCGTGGCAGGAGTTGCCTTAGCGGTGATGCGCTTGCCGCGCTTTGCCCGCGCAGGTTTCAGTTTCGTTGCAGCGGTTGGCGTTGCGGTGTCGTTGGCATTGTGCGGGTTTGAAGTTTCAGCCTTGTCGGATGCTTCTTCAGATTTCGCTTTCGGCTCTTTGGAAGTTGCAGCTACCTGTTCGGCCGTAGATTCTGCATTTGATGCGGGCATCTGTGGAGCATCAGGTGTCTGGGAAACGTCAGGCTGGGCCGCGATCTGATCATCAAGCGGCGATGTCGAACTCAGCGCTTCGGACTCGTTCGCAACTTGGATCGCGACGTCAAGCTGCGCTTCAACGCCTGCGCGCAACGAACGTTCTTTCTCCAGATCTGACTTGAGATCGGCAATATGCTGCTCGGTTGCCTCGGTTTGACTGCGGGCCTTGGCTTCGCGCCTCAAAACCTCCGCGTACAAGCTTTCGACCTCTTTAGCAGGCTGTTGAAATTCGTTTTTCAACCCCGACGAAAATGCTCTCACGTCGAGCAGAGTATCGCTCATCGTGCTTAACCTCATTCTGATCGACGACAGAGGTCGCGTTTCGCTGGTTGTCAGCTTGCTGATTGTCGAATTTCAACAGCCTGTTAGACTTCGCAGCAGAATCGCGCAGTTCCGCAAGCTCCTGCTCGCTTGAGCGGGAGGCTGCAATGGCATCATCAACAACAGCTTCCAAGCTGACCAATTGCTGGCGAAGTTCATCACGTTCGTGCGTCATCTCATCAACGCAGGCTTGTTGGGCCTCGGCGTTGCCCCGATCGGTTGTGCTTGCCTGCTTCGCCGCCAGCTGGAGTGCCCCCAATGCCGCTTCCGTCTCGGCGGCGCGAGTGGCGGCTGCATCGTTGTTTTTCTGTGCCACACTTAGCTCTTGGCGCAGTTTTTCGGCTTCGCTTTCCAGTTGGTCAGCTATGGCGCGCTGTGTCTTCAGTTCCGCGAGAGTTTCGCTGGCGCGTGCCTCGGCTTCGTCAGCTTGGTGGCGCGTCGCGTCAGAATTATTGGCCGCTTCTCGCAGCTCAGCCAGCTCGCGCTCAGTTGCTGTGCGACGGGAGACTATACCGGTGGTCTCAGCTTCGGCTGCAGCGAGTGCGGTTTGTGCCGTTTCAAGTTCAGTTGCAAGCTTGGTTTCATGGCGCTTAGCAACAGCTCGCTCCGCGTTGAGTTCCTTGCGCGCTGCAGCCTCTTTGGCTTCTAGCTTGGAGAGACTTTCGGACGACAGTTCGACCATTTGCCTGAGGTCAGCCAATTCTCGGTCGGCTGCCGCGCTCTGGTTGACCGCAACCGCATTTGCGGCACTGGCGACCTGATGAGCCGCTTTCAGTTCGACAAGGTCAGTTTCGAGGCACGTCATGGTTGCACATTGCTGCTCACTCTTTGTTGCCAGCTCGCGAAGGCTTGCTTCCGCATCCGAAGCACGTTGCTGCTCAGTGTTGAGCACGCCCGTGGCCTGGTCGAATGCAGCAAGTTGCTTTTCAAGCGTGGCAACTTCCTGAGCGGCCACTTTCTGCGCGCGTTCCGCCTCAATCCGGGCCGATTGTTCTTCAGCGGATGCCGCTTCCAAGCTCGCGATACGGGTGCGCTCGCCAATGGAATCCTGTGAGGCAGCAGCAGCGCGCGTCTCGGCGGCGGCAGCGCGCTCCATGGCAGCTGCAACACTCGCTTCCAGCTCGCGCATGTCGCTCAGCTTGAGTTCGGCTGCGACCGCGCGACTGGTTGCAACGTCTCGATCCGCGGCTGCGTGCGCGTGCTTTTTTTGCGTCCGTAGAAGATCCGCGGTCAACTGCTCAATAACGGCCCGCTGTTCCTCAGCCTCATGCCGCGCGGAATCTTCATTCAATGCGTCTTCGTTTGACGGTTTGTCGCTCTCCGAGATTGCTGCAGCGCCACTTCTAAACTCCGACAGCTCCTGCTCAATCTCGCCGCGAGCCTGTTCTTGCTCGGCCTTTTCGGCACGCAGTTGCTCGATCAGCTCAAGCTGCGCGTCAGCTTCTTGGCGTGTCGAGGCTTCGCGCTCCAGCGCTTCTGCTTCACGGGTTTCAGCTCGATCAAGCTGCTCAATGGCCTCGCGGAGGATGGCCGATGTCTCGTCATCATCCTCCTCATACATTTCTGAGTCCGGCACAGTCTGCCCCACAACGGAGGCAGGGGCGACAGCTGGCTCGACGCCTTGCTGGTCATCCACATAGGTTTGTTGATCAACGTCCTGCGGCCAGGAATGCTGCGCCAGATCCGCCTGCTCGGCTTCCCAGTTTGCGTCTGCGTCGGCTTGTTCGAGATATGATGTATCGATTACGACGCGCGGGGCTTTGCGCGCACGGGTCTTGCGCACGCGCTCAGATGTTTCCACCAAAGTGTTGAGGCGTGTCGCCAGTCGGGCATTTTTACGCCGCCAAAATAATGCACGCACGCCTCGGGCTCCCAAGAGACAACTGATTCATCAGCCGCCTTGGTATCAAATCATTACTAAGTCGAGCTTAATGCGCATTCTCAAACTTTATCTTTTCTCCCGTTAATTAAGTAGTTAGTGCCTTCCTTTTGCATGTTCTCTTAACCAATATTACCATTCTGAGCACTCTGGGATCGACGACAGCTCCAAAAGCACGGCAAATCAGAGTTGTGAGCGTCTGGACGCGCGTAACGAGAAAAAACTGCAAATTCTTGAAACTTTCAGGCTTTGCCCGTTCGAACCGCGTCAAACACGCTTTAAAAATTGATTGCTCTTTGCAAAGACCTTTACGCAAGTATCTGCAACGATTGAGGTATATTGATGTGGCCATTTCCTTTAAACGAACGCACAATGTGCCTTTCGTGACCGCCTCCGAGGGCAAAAAACTCGAAAATAACGCCCAAACCGGGTGCACAGCACACCATAAATGCTTGCAGTCTCCGCCAACACTGCCTATATCCCGGCTATCGACTTTGGCCGGACGATAGGGCCCCTACGCCATGGTACCCCTTGGGCACTGCCTAGCGCACGTTCAGAATGCCTACCAAGCTCGATACTTCATGCCGGTTCGCCGGCGCAGACAAAACTCAGCTTGGAAGAGGATACTCCATGGAAAGCGGCACTGTAAAATTCTACAACGATCAAAAAGGCTACGGCTTTATCGCTCCTGACAACGGCAACAAAGACGTGTTTGTACATGCGACTGCTCTTGAGCGCGCTGGCATCCACGGCCTCGCAGAAGGCCAGAAGGTCTCCTTCGACACGGAAGTTGATCAGCGCAGCGGCAAAACAGCTGTTGCAAGCATTCAGCTCGACTAGAGCGAACGATCTAGACTGCCGGTTGCTGATTAAGCGCGGCGTCTAGCTTGTTGAATGATGAAGGCCGTCCCTATTTGGGGCGGCTTTTTTTATTTGCGCATATGTACGTCAGCACGAGCGCTGACCAGTTCAGCGCCGGTATTGCAGGAATGGGCTTTTGGTTGCGACCTGATCGTAGAGACCGCGCGCACGGTAATTGAATTCCTGCGTTGCCCAATACGTGCGGGTGCACTCGCGCACATCAGCTTCAACATAAACCGCGTCGACGAGCTGACGGCCGATGCCCTTGGCGCGGACATCAGGCGTAACAAACAAATCTTCGAGATAGCAGTAGTAGCTCTTCGACCAGGTCGAACGATGAAATATGATATGGGCGATCCCGATCAGGTTGCCACCTGGTTCGATCGCGCACAGGCCGACATGGAACTGCGGATCGTCGGATATCAAGCGTGCCCAAGTCTCATCGATGACGTCATCGTTCAAGCTTGATTTGTAGAATTCAAGGTAACCGCGGAACAGTGGTTCCCAGCCTGCCCGATCGCCAGTTTCGAGATGACGAATTGTGATGCTCATAAAATTCCTCCTGAAGCCTGCATGACTTAAGCTAGAGCCACTCTATCGCAAACGGTGAGAATTCAGTGCAGTTCAAAGCAACCAGATCGTGGCGAGCCCCAGGAAGCAGAAGAATCCAATGATGTCGGTGACCGTGGTGACGAAGACGCTTGAAGCAATTGCCGGATCATAGCCGAGACGATCGAGCGAAAGCGGGATCAGTATGCCAGCCAAGGCTGCGGCCAAATGGTTGAATATCATGGCAGCGGCGATGACCGCGCCCAGCGCGCCTGATCCGAACCAAAACAGTGTAATCAGCCCAAGAATAACCGCAAACAGCGCGCCGTTGATGAGACCAACCGATGTTTCACGCAGCACGACACGCGCCGCATTGACAGGCCCGAGTTCACGCGTTGCGATCGCACGGACCGCAACAGTCATAGTCTGCGTGCCGGCATTTCCGCCCATGGATGCAACGATCGGCATGAGTACAGCAAGTGCCACCATTTGTTCAATGGAGGCATCAAACAACTTGATCACACTCGATGCGAGAATTGCGGTGCCAAGATTGACCAGCAGCCAGATGAAGCGGCTTTTTGTGGTCTGAAAGACGTTGTCGAAAACACTCTCATCGCCAACCCCACCGAGCAGGCGGATGTCTTCGTCGGCCTCTTCTTTGATGACCTCGACAACGTCGTCAACCGTGACGACACCAACGAGGCGTTGATTTTCATCAACAACAGCTGCTGAGATCAGGTCGTAGCGCTCAAACTGGCGGGCGACTTCTTCCTGATCTTCGGTGGCAAGCACCGTCTGCGTTTCGCTCGACATAATATCTTCGACGTTCACGGCGCGTTGCGAACGGAGTAATCTGGATAGCTCCAGCGAGCCAAGTACACGATACGTCGGATCGACCACGTAAATCGCAGAAAAGGTGTACGGCAGATCCTCGGCGTCGCGCATGTAATCGATGACCTGGCCAACATTCCAGAACGGCGCAACGGTGACGAAGTCCGACTGCATGATGCGGCCGGCCGTCTCGTCGGGGTATTCGAAGTTGCGCAGTAGAGCTGAGCGGTCAGTGTTGTTGAGTTGGTCGAGAACCTCTTGGCGATCACCGGGCTCAAGATTTTCAAGCACATAGGCTGCGTTGTCAGATTCGAGCTCCGTGACAGCGCGCGCCAGAAAATCATTGGGCAACTCGTCTGAGAGCTGATCGCGGACCGCCTCGTCGAGTTCCGAAAAGAATGCATAGTCGATCTCAGGGCCGAGCGCCTGAACAAAGCTAATGCGCTCTTTGGCGGCAAGATGCTCGATCAGATCAGCAAGGTCAGGTGCGCGCAGATCAGCGACATATTTGCGAACACGCTCGTGGTCCAGGGCGCCCAGAGCGTCCGAAACCAAGCGCACAAGCGCTGTGTCCACGCCAGCTTCATAGTCCTGGCGGACGGTGGTCGCGTCTGTTTCGGTCGCTTCGAGCATAAGCGGCTACCCTCTGGCGTTCTCTGCCTTCATGTCGGTCAAAGGAACGCCGTGTTTCCAGTCTTCGATTGAGCCAGTCGTGCGTCGAACCAGTTTTGGATCCAGCCTTAGGCGCGGAGCCCCAATCTGCTCTTTACCGCATCACAATTTAATGAAAGTCGTCGCCAGATCAGCCGACAAAGTAATTTCGCAGCAGATTGTGGAACATTGGCCGTGCGCAGGGATGGCAAAACAAGGCGTGTCTGGAAGGACTTAGCACAGTCGCCGTAGCACGAAACCGGGGCCACGCGCAATGCAGCCCACGAGACACGCTTCGACGCGGAAACCGGCGCCAGCGCAGCATTGCCTTGCTTTCACGCTGGGCTCGTCTCTATATGCCTCACGGTCGTTTAGCGGATATAACGTCACCATATGTGGTGTGCAATGGCTCTGCTTGCGGCGATGCGTAATACTCCAGACGGAGCGGGCTTACTGGCCTGTTGAAGCAGGATCGACGACAATGCAGCTACGGACAAAACAGTTGATCAGCGGGTCCGCCGCAATGATGCTCTCGCTCAGCGCATTATCCGTGGCAGCGCAAGCCTCCTGCGCCAACAAATCGTCGATTGGCGTCTCTCGAACAATTACAATCGACGCCGCGGGAGGCAAACTCTATGGCGGGTTGCAATATACTGCCGGCGACCTGCTGCGCGACGGTGAATTTATCCTGACATTCGATGACGGACCACTAAGACGTTACACCCGCAAAGTATTGGCGGCACTTAAATCGCACTGCACGAAAGCTTCGTTCTTCATGGTCGGCCGTATGGCGGTTGCGGACCCAGCGATGGTTCGCGAAGTTGAAAGCGCCGGGCACACAATTGCCAACCACACGTGGAGCCACAAAAACCTGCAGCGCCGCAGCGCGCGGCGCGCCGCTGGTGAAATTGAGCTCGGGATCAGCGCTGTTCGAATTGCTGCGCAGAAGCCGATTTCTCCGTTTTTCCGATTTCCGTATCTGGCCGACCCAAAGGCAATGATCGCCTATGGCAAATCTCGTGATATGGCGATTTTCTCGATTGATATCGATTCAAACGACTACAAGACGAAATCCCCTGGGCGGGTCTATTCGACGATTATGAGTCAGGTGCGCTCGCGCCGCAAAGGCATCATGTTGTTTCACGATATCCAGCGATCAACAGCCGGCGCCATGCAGCGCATACTCGACACGATGCAGCGAGAAGGTTTTAAGATTGTCCATGTGGTGTCGAAAGCACCGGTTGGCACAATCGAGGAATTTGATGTGCAGGCACAGGCACTGCACGATAAACGGCGCACCGTTGCAACGGCCAAGGCAATCGGCGGTGGTGACTATGAAAAAGCCTCTCGGCCAAGACGGACAATCCGCAGGACCGTTGTGAAATCGAGTGACAGAAAAGCAATCGTCAGCAAGGCGGCGGCAAAACGCTCCAACGCATTTCCAAGCCGAACGTCCGCGATAGCCCAACCGCAAATTCGACCTCAGCCTAAGGCCGATTGGCGGAAGAACGTCTGGGGCAACAACTGAGGGAGGCAGCTTTTTGCTCTCTCGCGGCTATTCCTCGCTAACACCCATGCCTGTGAAGAGGGGCCTACGAGGACGCGGCGCAATGCTGGCGTTTTCGTGGCTGCGCACGCAGGGCGCCGGGTCGCATGCGCTCCCATTGTGGACCTAGGCCAAACACACTCTGAGTGCGTCTGGGAGTGCATCTGGCCATAGCACACCTGCTGACGTGGTGCGGGTCTATGCCTTCATCAAATGTGCAACGGCTTCAGGGGCCGGGTCTACTTCACCGCGTTCGATTTTGCGGACAACCTCGGCAATACCGTGGTTATAAGGCGCCGGAATGCCGATCTCGTCGCCGCGAGCTGCGACCAGACCATTCAGATAATCGATCTCGGTGCGGCGGCCCTTCTGCATGTCCTGCCCCATAGACGGGCGCTGTTCGCCGCTGCGCGTCTTGGTGCCCTCAATCAGTTTGTCTTCGCATTGCTTGAGGGCCGCGCTGTCACCATCGTGAGCGGCCAGCAGCTGTTCCGGGGTTAAGCCGTACATATTTTCAAGAACGTAGCCCTGAGCGAGACCGATTTTGACGGCTTCACCGGCAAGCATGATGGCCAGTTTGCGCGTGACTGGATCCTGGTCATTGCCATTGCCGCCACGGCCGGTTGCAGCGGACACCGGGTTGCGCATGCAGTTGATGCAGAGTTTCGACCAGCGCTCGCCCCATAGATTATCGGTTACTTTTGAGCTGTCGATGGCAGAGAGCATTGAACTGATGCGTTCAACACGTTCCGTGCTTCGGCCATGTGTTTCGCCGATACGGAAGATGGTGTGCTCTTTGCCGCCAAGCGCGACATTGCGACGGATCTGGCCTGGTTCGGTTAGCTCGACAGCGATTTTACTGGCGATGCAGCCAACCGTGCGGCCCCAGCCCATCACGTTTGCAATGCGATCCTCATTGATGCCGTTTTGGAGCGAGACGACAAAGCCTGCCGGGCTGAGATACTGTTTGACCATCTGGGTGGCCCAATCCGTGTCGTAGGATTTGACGGAGACGAAGGCAAAGTCAAACGGTGCGGTTTTGGAAACGGATTGCAGCTCAGTGAGATGCATGGCTTTGGGTTTAACGGTGAAATTTTCGGGCTCCGTCATGCCCGTCAGCGTCAACCCTTTTTCGCGCATGTGTTCGACGTGGGCCGGCCACATGTCGACCAGCGTTACATCATGGCCGTCACGCGTCAGGTAACCGCCGACATATCCACCGAGCGCACCGCCGCCGATGATGGCGATCTTCGGGCTATTTCCTAGTGATGTTTCTGTAGACATGGAGGTTTCCTTTTTTGCTCACAGCTCGGCTTTGCGCGATGCGCCCAGGCGGATTGCCTCAGATGTATTTCTTCATCCAATCGTCATAGGCATCTTCGGCCATGGCGACACGAAGCAGCTCTTTCGATGGCATGTTTTCCAGGTTCTCTGGCTGGGTGCCGTCGCGCATCGCCTGCATCGTCGCGTAGATGGCCTGGACGGCGGCACGGATCGGGTTATGGCCTTGCAGCGCAATACGTGCGCCGCGACTGGCGAGGTATTCGGCGTCCTTCAACTCGGCCGGTGTGCCACCTAATATGAGCGGCAGTTTGATTTCCGGTGCAATCGCATCGAGCTGTTCACGAGTTGTAACGCCGACCAGGAAGATCGCGTCAACGCCAGTTTCCTGATAGGCGCGGACGCGTTTGATGGCGTCTTCGACACCTGCGATGGCAACGGCACTGGTCCGGGCTGCGATCGCGATACCGTTTTTATCGGCGCGAGCTGCTACAGCTGCCCTCATCTTGCCGACACCTTCATCCTGCGACAACAACCGTTGCTCACCGTCCATGCCGTATGGTTGCGGTAGCTCAGTGTCTTCGATGGACATGCCAGAGACGCCGGCGATCTCTAGTTCTTCGACCGTGCGCATGACGCTAAGAGCATTGCCATAGCCGTGGTCGGCATCGACCATCAAGGGCAAGTCAAATGCACGATTGATGCGCAGGCACTGGGCTGCAAATTCCGACAGAGTGATGACGATATGATCGGGCGCACCAAGGATCGTCATGGAGGCTGTTGAACCGGCAAACATGCCCATCTCGTAGCCAACGTGCTCAGCCATGCGAGCCGACATCGGATCGAACACGGAGCCTGGATGGTAGCATTTATCGCCCGAGATCAGCTCGCGGAAACGGGCCCGGCGGGCGCTCCATTTTTGCATTGTGTTCGGTCCTTGCTGAGGCGCCTGACAAATGCCTCTGAGTGCTGATGTGCTGTTTGGCACATAGTGGCACGGGCGCGGACTGGTTTCGATAGCAAGGCTGGACAATCGACGATAATCAAATCGGCGATCGCCGGAATCAATTCGAGACCGGTCGAGTTAGAGACCCGACCGGTCTGCCGTTCACTCCTTTGTTGGGTGACGGACTTTTTTGTTGCTCGGGATGCATATGGAACGGTGGGAACGAGTTGACCGACCGGAACGTTGTCCCGGTCGGTCGCTTTTGTGTCAGCCACGGGCCCAAACGACCAGTTGGCCAATATCCTCGACCAAATGGCCGAGGACACGCGGATCCGGACGCTCAAGGGGCAGAGACTTGCTGCCTTTGGCGTTGACGTAAGGCAGCCACAGCGCCTTCCAGCGGGTCGCATCAACCGACAGGCTGTGAATGGCTGACGGGTCAGCTACGACAAGGCCTTCCTGGGTTGCCAACCAGCGTGTGACAGCGTCCCAAACTGGTTGGGGAGCTGTAACGTTGTCCGGCGCTTCCAACTGCCAGATACGCGGCATGCCACCCTGCCACCGTACTTCCAGGGTAGCGACGCGATGGGAACCGCGACGCACCGAGAAGATGCGGCACTCACGCGCTGCAACCATGCCAGCGTAGCTGCCGACGCAGTTGTGCATGATCATGCCCTCTTCACTCAGCTCGGCAGCTGAACGAAGCGGAACCATCTCGTAGCCATGACCACGCCGACGCTTGCTGTAGCGGCCCGGCCCACGCTTCAAGTCAGCGCGGGTAAGATCCGCCATGACACGCTCATACCAGGCGCACATCTCACGGACGGCGACCGGGAACTTTACGTTCCGGTCCCAAGGCTTATCCATCAGACGCCGACCACGAACATCATCCTGACGCGAGTACCAGGCGTAGATCGCGAGCGGACGTATCGGCGCATCACCAGAAAATGGTTTTGCGTAGATGCGCTGACCAGCAAGCCAGTAAGCGAAGTCTTCATCTCCAGCATCAAGCGCAACTTCGTGCGCCTGCAGCCAGGTTGCTGTCCGATCTGCTTCCTGCGGCAAACGACCAACAACCTTGCGACCGAAAGATTGCCCGGTTGCGACCTTGCCAATCGGACGCGTGAACGCTTCCGGCGGCAGACGCCGCATCCAGTTCGGCAAATCAAGCACGCCTGCGATATGCGCCAACTGGGCGCCATCGCGAACGAGCCGCGCTGCCTCGGCACGTTGATCGGTTGCGCCACGCCCCGATACCAATGCGAAGGCGATGGCTGGAAACGTGAACAACAGATCGCCGTGACGACTGGATGTGCGTGTGAATTTGCGAAGTCGCCGACGGTAGCTGCGATCGAAACGCTTGATCTGCGTTTCGAGAGCAACAAGGCGTGCGCCAGCGTTCGCAGAAAGGACTGCGTTGCCCATTGGATTGATCCAATTTCACAAATGTAGATCGGCGTCGCGCATGCAGTCACGACGACGGGCTGTTGCCACGTCGCGCACGCGTTTGAAGAGATCACGCAAAGCCAAGGGCCAGCGCGCACTTCGTGCGATCAGCTCGATAGATATGTTTCGAAGTTGGGAGGTGCTGCCATTTAACGGCAGCTAACCTGGATGTGGGCTTCGGCCTGGAGCGATGATCAACGGGCAGTGATGCAAACCCGCGATCTCGTCCAGCCTGTAGCCTACAACCGGGATCCTTTTAGCCGTCTCCTCAGACACTTTCTGTCTGATTGAACAGGGCGCCAATGAAGGCGAAGGACCCAGGTGTCACGTGGCGAATAAGGAGCCTATGGTTGAATATCCCCAGGCGCCACGTGCAGGTTCTCCCAGCATATGTCGACTGTCGATATTCATTGGCGTCCTTTCGCTAAATCGGTTGATGACACTAGATGACGTGAAACGATGGCAATCTCAAGGCAAATGTCCAATAAAGGTTTATGAGAGCATATTTTTCGCGCACGACGCTTGGCGCCAAGAAGCACGAAAGAACTAGGATGGAACAAACACGATGAGCGCAAATCAAGATCAACCGAAAAGCTTCGGCGACTATCATGTGCCGGAAGAGCGCGAAGCTCTGATCAAAACGCATATCGCGATGTTGAGTGATACGGCGCGCGGTGTTTCTGATCAGTTGTCGTTTGGTGCAGACGTCAGCGAACTGGGTGGCGTTCTCGAAGCTAATGCGGATGACGACGGCAGGGATCACGGTAACGGGGAGACACGGTGATGGAACTGCATAAGCTCGCAGCCGTTGACCTGGCCGCAAAAATCAAGTCGCGTGAGATAAGCTCTGTTGAGGCGACGAAGGCCGCTCTGGTGCGGCTCAAGGCTGCGCATGAAAAGTGCAACTCGGTCATTGCGTTCGAAGACGATGAGGCGTTTACCGCTGCAGGGGCCGCCGATAAAGCTCTGGAAGATGGCAAAGCCTCTGGCCCGCTACATGGTGTGCCGCTTGCCCACAAAGATATGTTTGATCGTGCCGGCAAGATTGCGAGTTGGGGTGGGAATATCCGTGCCACCAAGCCCGCTGAGCAGGATGGCACGCTGATTGAGCGGTTCAAAACGGCCGGCAGCCATCAAATCGCAGCGCTGCATCTGACTGAGTTTGCGTATGGACCGATTGGGCACAACTATGTGCTCGGGCATGCGCGCAATCCGTGGAATACGGCGCACGTCAGTGGTGGCTCGTCATCGGGCACGGCGATGTCGGTCGCAACGGGCGCGATTGCCTGTGGGATGGGATCGGATACGGCTGGCTCATTGCGGCTACCGGCTTCTGCATGCGGGATCATGTCGTTGAAGCCGACATGGTCACGGGTCTCGCGAGCAGGCGCGATGCCGCTTGCGTCATCCCTTGACGCGGTTGGGCCGATCGCCCGGGATGCACGTGATATGGCTGTTATGCTCAAGACGATGGCTGGCTACGACCCGCGTGATGCTGCTACCTCAAAACGCGACGTGCCGGACTATCCGGCGCTGCTTGGCCGGTCGATCAAAGGGCTTAAAATTGGCATTGATGAGCAACTGATTGGCGAAGCTGACGCCAGTGTGCAGGAGCGGCTGCAACAGGCGCTTTCGATCCTGATCGAGGCTGGTGCCGAGCGCGTTGATATCAAGATTGATAACTGGGGTACGCTCGATCATCTTGCGCAGTTGGTGCAGCTGTCTGAAGCGGCGGCGGCGCATTCTCCGTTTCTGCGGAACCAGTCGAATAAGTACGGGCCGCAGGTCCAGGCACGTGTCGAGTATGGTCACTACGTACCGGCGCACGATTATCTGGTGGCGATGCGGGCACGAGGCATGATGCTGCAGAAAATGTTGGACGAGGTTTATACCAAATGCGACGTGGTGATGCTGCCAAACTTTGCCGGACCAATCCCGACAATCGACGAGCTTGATGTGGGTGGGGGACCGCAGTTGATGGTGGCGCTGACCAAGGTCATGAAGTTTGTGCGACCGCTGAACTATCTGCAGTTACCGGCATTGACGCTACCCTATCCGGCGGTTTCCGATGCGTTACCGAATGGGTTCCAGCTGATGGGTCGTCCGTTCTCTGAGGCCCGGCTGCTTTCGGTTGCGAGCGCGTATCAGGAACGGCGGCCGGTGGATCTGGCACCGTTGGATTGAAGACCGCTTTACGGACAGTCTATGCCGGAGTTGGTTGCTACAGCCATCTGCATCCAACTCTGGTGCATCCAGCTCTGGCGAATACTGCCGAGAGACAGCGTGAGAGCAACACTCTCTACAGTTTGAGATCGAAGTCTTCGGCCGCCTCCGGTTTCTCCAGGTTCATGCGACCGTCGTAGAGCGGCGCACTGCCTGTGTTTGGCCCCGGGTACTGCATGAATACAATTGAACAGCCGTCTTCTGTGTAAAGGTCGTGTTCGTAATGCGGGTCTGAATGAAACACGATGCTGCCGGCTCGCAAGGTTTCTTCGCCGTATTGGCATTCACCTTCGATGACGTACCAGACCTGAGCGAAGTCATGGCGATGTAAAACAAAGCCCGAGCCAGCGTTGAACTTGATAACGCCGGCATTCGGTTCTGTTGGTCGGTCTGCGTTGGGATGAAACGGAAATTTGCACTCCAATCCGAAGCGATTCATTTCCCAATCCATATCGTCGAGGTGCCTTATTTCAGGCGCCGCGTCATTTTTCGCAATGACCGGATGGGCGCCATTCGATGAATCGGACATGTGTTTCTCCTCCAAGATACAACGATACTAGTTAGAGCGAGTCAGGTTTATGTGGAATCACATTTGAACTCTGGTGGCCGCTCTAGATTTTTTTCCTCACGGCTATTCCTCCAGGGCTGTTCAACGCTGACTGCTGCATAACTCTGCGATAAGGGATTCACGGTCGGGGATTTATCTGAATCTATAGGAGTGCGTTTGATTCGAAAGGAGCGCACTCATGGCATCAGAATTCCTGGAACTTTTATCACA
>CAJQQK010000092.1 GCA_905480435.1 uncultured Hyphomicrobiaceae bacterium
TGGAATCGTTTGTCGTGCCCGTTTTTCCAGCTAACGGAACATTTGGCACCATTCGTCTGACAATGGTCGCCGTGCCACGTTGAACAACGCCCTCTAAAATCGACGTCATTTGATACGCCGTATGAGGGTCAATCACCTGCCGCCTGTCATCAGGAATACTTGGCTCCGCCTGCCCATTCCAGCCTTCTGCAACGCAACCACCGCAAGTTCGAGCATCATGCCGCCAGACAGTTTTTCCCCAACGATCTTGAATTCGATCAATTAAGGTCGCACGTACCTGCCGGCCTCCGTTGGCAAGCACCGAGTACCCGGTCACCATTCTCAACAGTGTTGTCTCACCAGCTCCAAGCGACATCGATAGAACCGGCAGCAAATCATCATAGACACCAAATCGCTTCGCATATTCGGTGATCAGCGGCATACCCATGTCTTGAGCGAGCCGAACCGTCATCTGGTTTCGTGACTTTTCAATACCAAGCCGTAGCGTCGATGGCCCATAGGACCTAGACTTATTGTAGTTCTCCGGGCGCCAGACTTCCTTCCCGGCGCCTTGGTCAATCTCAATTGGCGCATCAAGAACGATACTGCTCGGCTTGTAGCCGTTATCAAGCGCGGCTGCATAGACCAATGGCTTAAATGACGACCCCGGTTGGCGCTTCGCCTGGATCGCGCGGTCGAACTGGCTGATATCGAACGAAAACCCTCCGACAATCGCCAAAACGCGCCCTGTGTGAGGGTCCATGGCAGCCAATCCGCCGCCAACTTCCGGCACTTGCATTAACTCCCACGCGCCGGCGAGATCTTTGGCATTTTTCGGCGCTACATAAATCACATCGCCAACTTGCACCACTTTTCCAGCGTCGCGCGGAGTTGCTCCCTTAGCTTTGTCACTGGCCCGAAACTTCCCCGCCCAAGCCATTGACTTCAGGGAAATTTCAACTGCTTCCCGTGCGGGAGAGATCTTGCTGTTGCTCAATTTTTTTGGTCGTAATCCAACAACAATCTTCTTCGGCTCAACAGATAGCGTAACACCGAGGCGCCAGGGCGCGATGTCACGCGGCACTGTGATTCCAGCCAGAGAGACACCCCAATCACCGGCAACATCGATCTGCTTAACTGGACCACGCCACCCTTTGGAGCGGTCAAACTTCACCAAGCCATCGACAAGCGCTCGACGAGCCAAACGCTGCAATCTCGGATCAAGTGTCGTCCGCACCGAAAGGCCGCCACCATACAGTTTCTTTTCTCCGTACTGGGCGAGCAGAGACCGGCGTACTTCTTCGGCAAAAAATTCAGCGGCAAAGATGTGCGAGCCAAACGATCGAAGATCAACCTCCAATCCTGTTGCCCGCGCCTCATCGCGCTGTTTTCCAGTAATCACCTTGTTCTCAGCCATTTCGCCAAGAATCCAATTACGGCGGATGATGGCCGCTTTGGTCTTGCGGAACGGATGGTAATTATTCGGCGCCTTAGGAAGTGATGCAAGGTAAGCCCCCTCAGCAGGAGACAGATCCTTCAATTCCTTGTTGAAGTAGTTCAGCGCGGCCGCGGCAACCCCATAGGACCCAATCCCGAAATAGATCTCGTTTAGATACAGCTCAAGAATTTTCTCTTTGGAATACGCCTTCTCAATCCGGGTCGCTAGGATTGCTTCCTTCAGCTTGCGTTTAAATGAGCGTTCATTGGTCAGCAAAAAATTCTTAGCGACCTGCTGGGTGATCGTCGACGCCCCAACCAGCCGCTTGCCGAGCACGAAATGCTTGTAGAGCGCAATGCCGATCCCACGGAAATCAAGCCCGTCATGCGTGTAGAAGTTCTTGTCTTCAGCCGACAGAAACGCACCAATCACTGTCTTCGGCACGGTGTTAATCGGCACAAAAATCCGGCGTTCACGTGCGTACTCAGCGATCAGGGAACCGTCGTTCGCATGAATGCGCGTCATCACGGGTGGTTCGTATTTTGCTAGTTTGTCAGAACTTGGCAGATCTTTCGAGGCATCCCAGATCACATAGGCAACAGCTGCGCCAGCCGCGAGAAGTATGAAAACCCCTGCAGTAAAAGCAAATCCAAGAAAACCCAGAAGAAAGCTCTTCTGCCGCCGTTTTTTGCGGCGCTTCCTCTTGTCGATCGGTGGCGGCAGTACGGGCGGTCGCATCACCAAGAGCTCCAATTAAACGGCGGTTTTTAGTGTCGAAACTGACGCCAGAACTCGAAAAGCCACTAGGCTTATAATCAGCACAACGACGTATAGGCTAAATGCAGCCGCGTTCATGTTGGTGAAACGATACACCCGATTACACAACCGAACCATGCTTGGCCAGTGTGTAAACTCCGTTTATTTCATGGCGAAAATAGTACAGTCAGCCCTTCAAGCCTAGTGCAAATGAAAGACTGTTCCGGCTGAAACCAGAAACTCAGCACCCGCCACCAACGCTCATCGTTCGTCGAAAAAGTTCTGAACCCCAGCCGCAATGGCGGTTGCCATCTGTTCTTGCCAATCGGCCCGCCGCATCCGCTTCAGATCACCAGGATTACTCATATATCCAAGCTCAACCAACACAGCTGGCGTTTCGGCCTGCTTCAACACATGAAATGCAGCCGATCTTGCAGGCTGACGCGACAAACGTACTTTTGAGCGCATAGAGTCGATCAACAACTTTCTTAGCCGGGAAGAGCTGCTCTCAGTTTCTCTAGCCAGTAAATCCACCAAAATTCCGCGAACCTCACCGCCACTTGATGCCTTCTTGGGCAAAATGCCCGCTGGCAAGTCAGCCGCGTTTTCCTTATCCGCCAAACGCTTCGCTAACGCGTCAGACGCTCGGTGCGACAAAATGTAAACAGCCGCCCCCTGAGCCCGCAGCGCATATGCAGCCTTATCAATGGAATCAGCATGAAGTGAGATAAAAAGATCCCCTTTCTCCTGCCGCGTTCTCTCAACCCGATCATCCAATGACACAAACGAATCAGTATCCCTCGTTAGCACCACACGAAATCGTTCGTCTTTCCGCAAGCGCTTGGCCACGCGACGCCCCACGGCAAGCACTATACCTTTTTCCAAATCGACCTTATTCACCACCGCGCCGGGATCCACGCCCCCGTGCCCAGGGTCGATAACGACAACCAATTCGCGCGGTCGGGACACTGAACGTGGCTCGGAGGATGGCCTCTTAGACTCAGCGAAACTGGCTGTCTGCACCCCAATTGGCCGGTCATCGCCCAGAACCTTGTCGCACGTTTGGTCATCTGAAGGCTTTCCGCCTATGAAGCTAATGCTCGACAGATAGAACTCGCCCCGCAGACGTTTGCTCGAAACCCGACCAATCCGCGTGCCTTGGGTCACATCCACAACCATGCGCACGCCCTGCCCTGTGATCGGTCCGTATCGGAAAGACATTATTCGACCGGCAGAAATCGATTTCGGAAGCAAAGTCAGCTGAAACGCCGCATCTGCTGCATCTATGACAATCCGCTCTGGAAACGCCACTTTGTAGAGTTCAGGCGCTAACCGGCCATCCGAGACGACGTTCAGGCAGGTACGACCATCCTGCACAACGGCCTCCGCTTTAACGATGTGCGTCATCCTTTTTCCAGCCCAAGCGCGCTCCGCTGAGCTGCAGATGGCGCAGATCGTCAAGAGAGCCAAGACTGAACGAAACGTCAATAATCTCGCCATTAATCGGCGATCCAATCGCCACGCATCAATTTTAAACACTGATTGAATAGCCACCCGCCCCTTGCAGCGAAGAACCCCTATGTCACAACGCAAGTGCCACGATTAACACATTATTTTCCAATCCTAGTCACTATGAATTGTCGTATGTCGATCGACTTCATGCCTTGCAACAACAGCTTGCGTCTGACTGGTTGACAACGTAAACAGAATGCCAGTGACGTTTGCGCAATTGCTCACCTGCGAAAGAATCGTACGTCAGCAACTTTCGTATACGGCCACTCAGTCTCTGTGACGATCGCACCAGGCAAGCCGAACGGCGTGTGTAGTGTGGCCTGTCGAAACGAGACTGTGACCAAAACATCACAATCGTACCGCCGGCGTAAGCACGGCCTGAATTTCGAACGTTTTACGGACTGATGTGCCGAACGGATCAACCTGTAGGAACCATCCGAAAGATCATCGGTCAAAACGCATCCGTTTCTCGCTATGGTGCAGCCGACCTGGAAAGGGGCATCACCAAGCAGTTTCACGCAGCTTTCAATAGCTGCCAAGTACGCCTTAGATCCCCAAGTGTACCTTGGATCCTAAGGCCCTAGCAGCGGCAAGGCACAGCCCCCGCATTACTGAAAGATAAATGAGAGCGCTTGAGGCACTGAACAAAACGACAGAATGGTCCGGAAAGCATGCATTGCTGTGCTCCACCGACTGCTTGTCCGTGCGCCTTCCGCGTTATCAACTGGCCATGCCAGCTTATTTTGGCAGCCAAGCGCCCCTTTCCGAATACAAGAAATATCTCCAACCGATCACGCGCAAACCTGCCGCGGCGTTCGTTGACACCACAGTTAATGTGGCCTGTCGCGTTCAGCACGCGCGGTACAGCGCCAAGGACAACACTACATGTCAATCAACAAGATGCTTATCGATGCCACCCACCCCGAAGAAACTCGGGTCGTGGTCCTGCGTGAAAACCGCGTAGAAGAGTTCGACTACGAATCTGCTGCTCGCAAGTTACTCCGTGGCAGCATATATCTGGCCAAAATCACACGCGTTGAGCCGTCACTTCAAGCGTCATTCGTAGACTATGGCGGCAACCGCCACGGCTTTCTCGCTTTCGCCGAAATCCACCCTGACTATTATCAAATCCCGCACGCCGACAAGCTTGCGTTGCTCGAGCAAGAATCGCGAGATCTAGCCTCATACGACGACGACCTTGATGAGGACGACGACGTTGCTGAGCCCCCCCCCGTAGCATCAGATCCCGACGACGCCGAACCGAGCGCCGTCGAAGTGAACAATCAGTCAGCCGAACCGTCCGCTGACCACGACTTCGAGGCCAATGCCATCGATGTCACGGACCTGCTGCCTGACACCAATGAGCAATCAGAAACGAACGACGACATTGGCGAACGGACCGTTCAGACAACATCCGCAGCACCTCTCGATGCCGTTGCTACACCGGCTGATGCAATTAGCCAGGTCGTCGAACCATCCAATGAACCAGCACCACTTCAATCGGCCCCGGCTGCACCAACGACGGATGACACAACGGACGAGGACGACGAGGATACTCACGAGGACGACGTCGTTGAGAGCTTAAACGACGCTGACGATGACGACGATGATGATGATGTCGTTGAGGCAATCGCCGGCGAAGATGATGTCGACAACATTGACGACGGCGAGGGAGATGCAGACGCAGCTCCCGCACCACGCGCCCGCCAACCGCGTCCACGCCGCCGTGCCCGACAATATAAGATTCAGGAAGTTATCAAGCGGCGCCAGATCGTTCTAATCCAGGTCGTGAAGGAAGAACGCGGCAACAAAGGCGCGGCTCTTACGACCTACCTGTCGCTCGCAGGCCGCTACACAGTTCTTATGCCGAACACAGCACGTGGCGGCGGCATCAGCCGCAAAATCACCAATGTGCAAGATCGCAAGCGCCTCAAGGCTATCGCCCAAGAACTCGAAGTGCCTGAAGGCATGGGCCTCATAATCCGCACTGCAGGTGCTGCCCGGACCAAACAGGAAATCAAACGCGATTTTGAATACCTGCTCCGCCTCTGGGAGAGCGTACGCAGTTTGACCCTCGAATCAACAGCGCCGTCCCTAGTCTACGAAGAGGGCAATCTTATCAAGCGCTCTATTCGCGATCTCTATACGAAGGAAATCGACGAAGTCGTTGTCGCCGGTGAACATGCCCATAAGGAAGCCAAAGGCTTCATGCGTATGCTGATGCCGAGCCACGCGAAAAACGTCATTAAACACGAAGATTCCCAATCCCTCTTTGCCAAGTTCAGGATTGAGCAGCAGTTGAACGCGATGTTCAGTCCGAACGTTCAACTCAAGTCAGGCGGCTATCTGGTTATCAACCAGACCGAGGCCCTTGTTGCGATTGACGTCAATTCCGGCAAATCCACGCGCGAATTTTCCATTGAAGAAACCGCGCTAAACACTAATCTTGAAGCCGCCGAAGAACTGTCCCGACAGCTCAAACTACGAGATCTAGCCGGACTCATCGTCGTCGACTTCATCGACATGGAAGAAAAGCGCAACAATCGCGCCGTCGAACGATGCCTAAAGGATTCACTCCGTGCTGATCGGGCACGAATCCAAGTCGGTAGAATATCCCACTTTGGGCTACTTGAGATGTCTCGCCAACGCCTCCGCACAGGTGTCCTCGAAGGCTCCACCACACCTTGCGAACATTGTCAGGGCAGCGGCATCGTCCGATCCATCGAATCGGTTTCATTAGCTGTCCTACGTGGCCTCGAAGACTCACTCGTAGCAGGCAAAGCTGCGTCGTGCGTTGCCAGTTGTTCAGCAGATGTTGCACTCTATCTCCTCAACCAGAAACGTACGTTCATCCAGGAACTCGAAGCCCGTTACGGCGTCGTGATCCATGTCCGCTCCAGCAGCAAGCAACAGGGTGCCAACTTCATCATTGAGCCTCTTCATGATGTTGTTCCAGAACGCCCTCGTCCGATCCTCCGCGATGCTGTGAATATCGACACAGGCTTCTCATCCAACCGCGTTGCCGACAACGATGATGATGCCACCGCTGCCGCGGCCACCACCGATGAAACGACCACAACAGAAGCGAAACCTCGTCGACGACGTCGTCGTCGCGGCCGGCGCGATGAACCTCGCAACAATGAAGCCGATCGCGAAACCACAGAAGAGGTCGAACTTGTCGACGCTCAAACGTCAGACGACGTCGCCATCAGCGACGAAGCACCAACCGAAATCGATGAAAATGGCGATAGTGACCGCCCACGTCGCTCACGCCGACGCGGACGCAGAGGTGGCCGGCGCCATCGTGAACAAAGTGCCGAGACAGATGACGTTGCAGCCCCTGGATCAGAACAACCGGACTTGGGTGTACCGTCCATAGCGAGCGATGCCGAGCCAACTGATGCCCGCCCTGATGAAGTCACGCAAAAAACGGTCGCTGCGGCACAGGATGATTCTACTGTTGAGCAAACCGTCACCGCGACAGCTGACGCTGAACAGCAGTCAGAACCTGAACAGGTCGCAGCAACGCCGATACAGCCAACGGCGCTTGAACCCATCGTTGACCGTATGGAAGCAATAGATCCAATCCCAACCACTCCGGTCGTTGCTGACATGGAACCCGACGCCGTCAAAGAGAGCGCCATCGAAGCGTCTCCTGAGCCAATTGCCACTCGTGAGCCAACACCCGCTCCAAATGACGGTCCGACAACAAACGAAGAACCTGCTGCTCTGGCAGATGTGTCAGACCGCAGCGCGCGTTCGCAGCCGGTTGCCAGCGAACCTGTGATTCAGCGCGTTGTCGTCCGTCCTGGCGGGCAATCCGGCAGCAATAACGAAGTCGCGTCTGATACCGAAACGTCGCCCGCAGTAGCCCCTGATGCCCCAAAAGCACCGTCACGTCGCGGTTGGTGGCAACGCCAGTTCGGCGGCTGAACTCAGAGTGAACCGCAGACAAAAAAACGCCCCGGCATGAACCGGGGCGTTTTTCTTATAAACTCTTCGCGACTAACGACTGTGCGCCGACAGCATGTCGCGTTTTAAATAATCCAGAATGCGCCTTAAAACGCCCAACCTTCGGGCGGTTTAAGGCTCTCATTAAACACGGCGTGCTTTAACTCTTGGCCGCCTTGCCCCAAATTTTCTCAATGCGCTGATCCCGGCGGCAACCCAACCGATAGCGGTAATAGTGTCCTGGTTTCTTCTTATAGAAATTCTGGTGGTACTTTTCTGCTGCTGTAAATGCGCTAGCAGGGGTAATCTCGACAGCTACTTTCTTTTGGAATTTTCCGCTCGTATCTATCGCGCGACGGCTCGTCTTAGCTATGACAACTTGTTCCGGTGTGTGTGTGAAGATCGCTGGCCGGTACATGTTACCGCGATCACAGAACTGTCCATTCTTGTCGAAAGGGTCGACATGCCGCCAGTAGAATTCAACGAGCTTTGCATACGTCACTTTCGATGGATCGTAGGTGATCTGCACGACTTCCGTATGCCCGGTGCCACCACGTGACACTTGTCGGTAACTTGGCTTCTTGACGTGCCCTCCCATAAAACCAGACACCGTCGTCAGAACGCCCGATACCTTGTCAAAATCCGATTCCGTACACCAGAAACAGCCTGATCCAAATGTCGCGACAGCAGTTTTATCCTGAGCTACCGCATAATTGGTTAGAGAAAGCGTGCCAGTTACCAACGCAGCGGCGAGCAAAAACATTTTGCGATATTTAATCATTGTGTCTGTTCCAATTGGGATCCAGGGAGAGCGTCGCTTGTTACTACAGCGTGTCGCGTTTTAACGGATTCACAAAGCGCCTCAAAACGCCCAATCTTCGGACGATTTAAGGCTTCTATTAAACGCGACGTACTTTAGGCAGCCACGAACTTCAGTGACACACCATTGAGGCAATGCCGCTTGCCAGTAGGCGGAGGTCCATCGTTAAAGACGTGTCCGAGGTGTCCACCGCAACGCTTGCAATGCACTTCCGTCCGAGGATAGCCGATAAAGTAGTCTGTGGACGTACCCACTGCGTTTTCCAACGGCGCCCAAAAACTCGGCCAACCTGTCCGGCTGTCAAATTTCGTCTCGGAGCTGTACAGCGGCAGCTCGCACCCAGCGCAATGATAGGTGCCGGCAATTTTGTTGTCATTTAGTGGATGGGTGAAAGGCCGTTCTGTTCCGCTTTTCCGAAGAACGTAGAACTGCTGCTTGGTCAGAATTTTACGCCACTCATCGTCACTTTTGACGATTTCAAATGTTGCTTTGCTGCCAGCCTCAGCCGGAGTCCGCCAGATCTGCCATCCAGCTGCAACAGCAGCAATGCCACCAACAAGCATATGTCGACGAGTCATCATGGCTTAAACCTCCCGTATATCGACGTACCTATATCTGCGCGTCTTCGCGCAATTGCCGCGATAAAACCGTGTTTGAGCTATCGAAGTCGAATAAATTTCCCTCACACTCGCGTGTAACGGAACTAACTACCCGGAAATTCTCAGGATTTCACCGGGATTTTCTTCGTCAATTCGATACTGTTTTCGTCCAACGCACAACGGTAAGCCAGCATCTCAACACCAGCAGTTGCCGCCAGATCGAATGCAGTTCCGTAAGCTGGATCAATATCTCTTGCCAACGACAACCGTGTCGCGTCAGCCCGCTGCACCAGATAAACCATGACGGCACGATGCCCGTCAGCCACCATATCGGATAGCTCGGCGAGATGCTTGGCTCCTCGTACGGTCACTGAATCTGGGAATTCCGCCAATCCCGCCTTGCGCAGGAAATGAACATTTTTGATTTCAACATAGCAAAGCCCCTTCTTCGCATCCTCCAACAAAATATCAATGCGGCTGTTCTTGCCGTATTTCACTTCGCGGCGCAGGCCCGCATATCCTTTGAGGCCCGCGATCTTGCCCGCCTCAATCGCCTCAGCCACAATCTTGTTTGGATGTCGCGTATTAATCCCGACAATTGTTGGTCCTTTGCCGCCGTCATGCTCAACCATTTCCCAGGTATGACGATACTTCCGTGTCGGACTGTCACTTTCGGACAACCACACAGTCGAACCCGGCGTGACGAGTCCTTTCATGGAACCCGTGTTGGCACAGCTCGCCGTCACCGCAACACCGCTATCCAACACAACGTCCGCCAGGAACCGCTTGTAACGCTTAACCAGTCGACCGCGAACCAGTGGGTTTGGAAACAGCATCATCAGGCACTCGCATATAAACTCAATGAGGGAGCCGTTGTCGCCTCATACCCTCAACGGATAAATCGGCGCATCGGGTGTTGAGCTTCATCAAACCTGATACAACATCAAATGAACAGCCGGACTGAGAACGCCGCTGGGGAGAACTGGGCCATGAACGACACAGCAAACCAAAGCACAGATGCCGCAACAGGTATTGTTACCGCGGCCATCATCGTTATTGGCGACGAAATTCTCTCAGGGCGCACAAAAGATAAGAACATTGGCTACATCGCCGAGCATTGCACCAACATTGGAATTCAAGTCAAAGAAGTTCGCGTCGTACCGGACGATGAAGATATTATTGTCGGCGCCGTCAACGAGTTGCGCGCTCGGTTCACTTATGTCTTCACAACCGGCGGCATCGGTCCAACCCATGACGATATTACGGCCGATTGCATCGCAAAGGCGTTCGGCGTCAGCATCGACGTGGATCAACGCGCACTCGACCTCATGATGCCAGCCTACAAGGCACGTGGCGTCGAGATAACGCCGGCTCGCTTGCGCATGGCCCGCATTCCAGACGGCGCTGATCTTGTTGAGAACTCCATCTCCACTGCACCAGGCTTCATGCTCGACAACGTAATCACCATGGCCGGCATCCCAAATATTATGCAGGTCATGCTTGATGCCGTCACACCGCGCTTGCGCAAGGGTCGCATGATGCACTCCCAGTCGATCGACCTCGATCATCCTGAAGGCGGCATCGCTGATATGCTGAAAGAACACCAGGCTCTCTACCCAGACGTTGCGATGGGCAGCTATCCAACGATGCGCGGCAATCGCCCCTGCACACAGCTCGTACTGCGGTCGATCGACGCGAGTGAATTGCAGGAAGCATATGATGGCCTGATGAATAAATTGCAGAATCAATCACTTATTGCGTAACGCATTTTCACCGCCTGCGATCCCTCGCCGCAACCGCGTTAACCATTCACACAAGATTCTATCGCGTCCGCCCCATCAACTGGCGTTAACGACTTCTGTTAAGCACCGGTTATCCATCCGGCGGCAGGAGGTTTGGCGCGTTCGCGTTGTGACGCGGGCGCAAGCGTCACCTAGTATCAAGGGCATCCAATGTCAGTTTTAAACGGATCCACGTACCCTGTGCGCCGTCCGCCAACGACCTCATTTTTGCGCACAGCAGCTATGGCGATCTGCCTTTCGATCATCACCGCCGCCGCCATCATCGCTTCCCCGATCGTCACCGAATCTGGTGCGCATGCCAAAACCCCCGGTAAAACATATTGCTACAATCGTATTTGTCATCGGGTTCTGACATTGGCGGAAACACGACGTATCGTCGGGCGTCGCACTTCAGTCGTTGCGTCCTACTGCAGCCATTGCCGCGTGGATCGCTTCAATCCCTGTGGTCTGACTTCTTCTGGTGCAAGGTTTCAGCCATCACGCGCGGATAATGCTGCGAGCCCGATTTACCCCAATGGCACCAAACTACTCGTTTGGAACCCCGCCAACAGACGCGCAGCCGTCATCCGCATTGACAACGCCGGGCCCTATTGGCGCAACCGCAAACTCGACCTATCAACGGCTGCTGCCAACAAACTCAGCTTTCGCAAACGCGGCGTTGCCCGACTGATCGTCCAGGTGTTGAGGGCCCCAACCCGCCAGGGCTGTTCAACGCTAACTACATGAAGCGATAATTGAGCGGCCGTGTGATGTCGAGGACGTTGTGCCACATGGCCTGCGAGATATTGTTTTCGCCGTTGGCACGCAGGATATTG
>CAJQQK010000093.1 GCA_905480435.1 uncultured Hyphomicrobiaceae bacterium
TCGAGGGCATCAATTCTCTCGTCCAGGCCGCAAAAGCCAAGGCACGCGGCTACCGAAACAGCAAGACCTTGAAGGCCGTCACCTACCTCATAGCTGGCAAACTCGACCTCAGGCTACCCACTTGAAACGTCGGGTAGCCCACATTCCTCGTAGAGAGATGCACCGAACACCTGCGGCTGGAATATCCACAATATCTAATGCATCGTGGTTTTAGTGGACAGACTAGGAATTACGTCGGTGCCTGAAAGTAAGTGTCGAACCTTCTGCTTCTCCGTGATCAGCGCCTTCCGGACCCACCAAAAATGAGGTGGGGTCGCGACCACTGCTTCTACGAACGTCCTTTCGCCTGCACGCTTACTCAGCAAGTGAGGTTGCGGGTCTCAAACTGGATGCTGATTGGGTAATCTTGTCGGCCTGCAATACGGCAGGTGGCGGGACGAATAGCGCCGAGGCTTTGTCGGGGCGTTGTCACATTAAGTCAGATTGAGCGGAATTCGCCGATTAACGTCAATGTTGAGGCACGGGATTTCAACCACTTAGCCTGCTGCTCGATCACCGAAATTAGGCTGATTGCTCTTAATGTGACAACACCGTTGGAGTATTGTAGGCCGCGGCACGTGTTGAGAGAAATCGTTGCGCTGAACCGGCTGACTTGAACCGTTACATGAGTCGTTCTCGCTGCCGTATCGGTAGATGCGAAGTCTCAGCCCGGTTGTTGAGCCTACCCCCGGTGATGTGACGCGCATGTCCATTTATCGAATGTTGCGAGAGGAACCAGTTGAAGTGTAAGGCGTTGTCACATTAAGTGAAATCAGCTTACTCCACTCAATCTGACGACGCCTTCTCATGACCGTTTGTCAAGTTCAGAATGAAAGGCCCCAGCTCATTTTACTTAATGCGGTAACGCCTCACGCACGCGCTTGTAGCCAACCTGGATGCCGTTCGAAAGTGAAAAGGCCATCGCCATGCTTATGGTACTGCGGCTCCAAATAAACCCGCATCTCGGGATGATCGTCAAAGAAGCTCTCGTTCTGTTTCAATTGCTCTAAAGGTACAACTATACGATGCAACGTGTTTAGCCCACCTTTGTGGACCATGACGTGGAATACTTGGCGTGTGATTGTTCCTGCGCTCAACAGCTGCGCACATTTCTGAAAGTACAAACGGACGTTTCGGCGTGCGCCTGAAATATGGTCAACGCTTTCGCGTTCATTCGCATATATTTCAACAAAGCTGGCTTCCTTCTGAATACACTCATGATACCAGTGGATCAAAGCTTCCATGTCTCTTCCGAGACGTTGGTAATCATCGATGGACTGACTGAGAACGGTGGCGTGCACAGCATCTAACTGCGCTTCAGCAGCTTTTTCAGCGGTCTTGGCAGTACGTAATCCAGTCCATGCAACAATCATTGCAACGAGCAGCGCTCCTGCCTCTATCCATTCCTTGGACAGCGTTTCCAGCATTGGTCCCTCTCCCCTATACTGAGCCTGATGATGTGACACTGCTCTGGATACCATGGAAGTGAATACTAGCAACCAGATTGGCTTTGCGGTCAGATTTAAGAGGGAGTTGGCGACGCATGACAGTAGCGTCAGCTGAGCGGGCAAAGATTGTCGAGCGGGCCAGAGCACTGCTTTCAATGACAATCGAGAATGGTTGCACTGAAGCCGAGGCGATGACAGCTGCGGCCAAGGCTGCCAAGCTGATGGAGCAGTACGACCTTGCGCTGGGTGACATTGAGGATGTCCAGGATACGCGGGTCGCGCAGCAGTCGGCACCAATGCAATCTGAACAAAACCGGCGGCACATGCATGCGGCCGGCCTGTGGACGGCTACTACGATAGCTGACTTCTTCGATTGCAGATGCTGGCGGGATCAAACCGAGATCATGTTTTTCGGGTCTAAGGACGATGTGGTGCTCGCCCACGTTATGCTCAATATGATCCGGGTCGCAATGGATCGTGAACTGAAGACATTCATGGACGGTCCTGGTCTGGAAATCGACGGCCACCCAGCAACGCTGAAATCTAGTTTCCTTCGTGGTATGGGACAGCGCGTCTCGGAGAGGTTCGAAATTCTGAAACAGGAGCGTACAGCCATGGCTCGGTCCCGCGGCAATGAGCTTGTGGTGGTGAAAGGGGCGCTTGTGGACGCCGAATTCGCTAAATTGTTCCCCAATGGATTGGGCGCGGCCCCGAAACAGAAGCCGACCGGTAATGAATGGGCCTATACTTATGGTGCACATGCGGCTGACAGCTTGAATTTGTTCGCCGAGGAGGTCGCCGACGATCAATCCGACGCGGCCCGTGCACAAGCGAAGAAGACCAAAGCGGCGCAGGCAGCACTTCGGTTGTTAGGGTGGCGTAATTGGCTGACCAACGCGCGTTTCAAAGTTAAAGACTGGTTGGACGATATGAGTTGGCGCATCCGCAACCGATGGTGAGCACTCATTCCGTTCGATGTTGCTGGGACCAATCCGGAGCGCTGGAAGTGTTCATAGCCCGCCGCGCCCAGGCGTTTCGCCCAATGGGACGGCTCCGACTGTCCCCACATCGCCTAACTGCACGGCGAACGCTGAACTAATTGTCACATCCCGGAAGGTAGTTTGGCTGTTTCCAGAACAGCTCTGGTTTGATTTTGTGCCATTCTTTCATCGTCTGCAAGGGCGTCTTACTGCCCAAGGCTGATTGAGGAAGCTGCTGATTGTAGAGCCACACGT
>CAJQQK010000094.1 GCA_905480435.1 uncultured Hyphomicrobiaceae bacterium
ATCGAGGGCATCAATTCTCTCGTCCAGGCCGCAAAAGCCAAGGCGCGCGGCTACCGAAACAGCAAGACCTTGAAGGCCGTCACCTACCTTATAGCTGGCAAACTCGATCTCAGGCTACCCACTTGAAACGTCGGGGAGCCGCTTTACCGCAACTTTACCGAATTGTGACACTGTCTGCTCAAGCCGGAGAAACCGGCAGCTCAGTCAAGATCCGCCTTTAGCGGGCAGCTTGCATTAATGAACAGTTTTGTACAAAATAGATTGCATAGAACGAGTTACGTTGTTTGGCACAGTTCTTGATTGTTCCAGACGAGGTTCGACAATGTCAGGGGTATCGAACATGAAAGCTCGGGAATCAGCACTTCGTGCGAAGCGCTTTGAAGCAGACGAAAAAAACCGCAAGGTCGATGACCTCGAACAGATGATCAATGAGTTCGAGCGAATGGCCTACGATCTGGAATGCGAGGTCAAAGCCGAAGAAGAGCGCACCGGCGTCCGGGATGCTCAACATTTCGCGTATTCGACATTTGCCCGCAGCGCCGAACAACGCCGGCAAAACCTGCTTGCATCAGTCACCGAATTGCAAGGCAAGCTGGACTCAGCTGTTGCAGAACGCGACGACGCAGTGGCCGAACTCGATGAGGCAGACGCTGTGCGCGACCGCGATGAGAGCCGCAACCAACGTCCATCAAACTTGCCGGTCAACTAAAGCACGTCGCGTTTAATAGAAGCCACAAATCGCCCGAAGATTGGGCGTTTCAAGGCGCATTGTGAATCCATTAAAAAGCGACATGCTGTAGGGTCGGCCCCATGGACACTTGGGTTTGATCCCGAAATATGGAAATTTCCTTATGATAGCCGGTGTTGCATACATGGCAGCACCGGTTTTCTTGTGTCCAAATCGATAAGCGTCGCATTGACCGCAATAAGACTTCGCGCGCTTGTCAAATCGAGCCAGAAGCTCTATCGAATCTATCTGAGTTTTGGCTTTTGCCATTCCCATGCCGCAATTGAACTCGCCGGATGTTCCCCGGACAATCAAAGTGGCCCACGTACGGCTTCGTTAAGGGATGGCGAACACGTTGCGCAATCAAATCGCAAATTCAGCGATGCTCATTCTGCCAACCGTGGTGATAGCGGCCGGTTTAATGACAGCATGCGCCGCAACACTGCCGCCGCCAAACGGCTCCGGCAACTCTGGCAGCACTGAAGTCACCGCATCACTTTTGTCATTATCCGGCTCAAATACCAATGTAGTCACCGGTGATCCGCGCTCTATTTATGAACGAATTGCTCGCCAGGCCTCCCGGTGCTGGTTTGGCCCCTTTGGCAGCGTCCACGATCAGTACATGATGCACGCAGATGTGCCGCCACCAACGTCAACCGCACCGGTGACATTGGCCGTTCATCGCAGATTGCCAAGCCAAAAGAAGCCTTGGGGGACGGCATTACTTCGCGTCCAATTCAGTGGCACATCGACCACGACGCTCGATTTCCAAAATGTCGGGCTATCGCAAGACATTCTAGGTCGCATGACGCAAGGCATCACACGTTGGGCGAATGGACAAACGGATTGCCCCGTTTTGCGCCGTGCAGAACCGCAATGGGCGCCACAAGCCGTGTCAACGCGCAATAGCACTCCCACCGCGCGCAGATAGGCTGATCAGAAAAAGCCGGTTGAACCGCGCATAAGCAGTCACCCGGCGATCATCCGATCGGCCGTTCCGCAATCAGTTGCTGCGGTAGTCCTGAACCCTGGTCGCGCGTAGACCCGGCAAACCATGCCGATCAATCGAACGCTGCCAACTTAGGAATTCATCGACTGTCAATTTGTAACGATCGCACGCTTCATCCAGACTGAGAAGCCCACCACGAACCGCGGCAACAACCTCGGCTTTACGGCGAATTACCCAGCGCTTGGTTTCCTTCGGAGGAAGGTCTGCAATGGTTAACGGACTTCCATCCGGACCAATCACATAGCGCACACGATTTCGATATTGCTGTTCGGCCATTGTACTCACTACTTTTCCAAGCCCATTGACGTAACATAATGGAGATGCACTAAAATTCGTCTAAACAGCAAGGTAAACACAATCCGTGCCAACGCCCCGTCTCGCGACAGTTTTGAGGCAGCATCTCGCGGTCATTTGGTTAATGCCACCTGCATTCAGATCATGCAGACACGACCGTTAACTGTACGTTAGCCTATTGCTTCAAGACGCGACACTACTTCAGCGTTCCTTCGCAAGTGACTAATCTATCGTTAGAAATTGGTGTTTCCGAGGCGCTTACTGCGCTTCAGTCTGTGGTGCATTTTTTTATTTTTTTTTCGACGTACACAAACTAGCTGCAAAATGGCCGAAATTCCGCATTGAAGACGGGCAATCAGCGCTCTATGTAGAGCAGCTGCACTCTTTTCCGCGACACACGCCTCGAACGGCACGTATTGGAACAACGCCTCATGTCCTCTTCAGACACAAAGCCACGCCGCATTGTTGTTGCGATGTCGGGCGGTGTTGATTCGTCCGTTGTTGCCGGTGTCCTTAAGAAACAAGGCCACGAGGTCATCGGCATCACGCTGCAGCTCTATGATCACGGCGCCGCGACCAGCAAGGCTGGCAGCTGCTGTGCCGGCCAGGACATCCATGATGCCCGCCGCGTCGCTGAAAAGCTGGATATCCCGCACTATGTCCTCGATTATGAAGCGCGCTTCAAAGAAAAGGTCATCGACACGTTTGCTGCCAGCTATGCAGCCGGCGAAACACCCATTCCGTGCGTTGCCTGCAACCAGAACATCAAATTCCTCGATCTCCTCGATACAGTCCAGGAACTGGGTGCCGATGCGCTTGCAACGGGCCACTATGTTGAGCGGCGCGATACAGCGGCTGGCCCGGCACTGCACCGTGGTGCTGATCCCGCACGCGATCAGAGCTATTTCCTCTATGCCACAACAAAGGCGCAGCTCGCCCAGCTGTGGTTTCCGCTCGGCGCCGAGTTAAAACCCAATGTCCGTGAAATCGCCGAAGACATGGGGCTGCCCGTCGCGAAGAAGTCCGATAGCCAGGATATCTGCTTCGTACCGACCGGCAGCTATGCCCGCATCGTTGAAAAGCTCCGTCCGGACGCCGCCAACCCGGGTACGATCGAGCATATCGACGGTCGCATCCTGGGCGAACATCAGGGCATCATCCACTATACGGTTGGCCAGCGCCGCGGGCTCGGCATTGCCGATAGCGCGCCACTCTATGTCGTAGCCCTGGATGCACCGGGCCGCCGCGTCATCGTCGGGCCACGTGAGGCATTGCTCACGAACAAACTTGAACTGCGCGACGTCAATTGGCTCGGAGATGAAGGTCTTGCTGAACTGGTCGGCAGCACACGTGAAGTCTATGCTCGGGTCCGGTCATCTCAGTCACCGCAACTGGCCGAGCTCAACGTCGACAACAGCGGCACGGTTTCAGTCACATTGATCGATGGCGATCACGGGGTCTCCAAGGGGCAGGCTTGTGTCTTCTACGATCACGGCGATGCCCGCGCTCGCGTTCTGGGCGGCGGCACCATCAACGCCACAGCTAATACCTTTGTAACGGCCGGGCCGACGCGCATCAACGACATGAATGCGTACATCACTTAGAGCGGGTCGGATTTAAGTGGAATCGCAATTGGGCTCTGGCGGCCGCTCTAGATTTTTTCTCTCACGGCTATTCCTCGCGAAGGCTCGGGCCTGCGAGGGCGCGGCGCAATGCGCCGGGTCGCCTGCGCTCCCTTGGTCGGCTGTCGTTTGAGTCAGACAGTCTCCAAGCCTTGTCGCAATCAAGTCGTTTCGCCCGTTTGGCATTGAAAGTTGTAACAACATGAAAACGGCGCCGCCTTTGACAAGGCAACGCCGTAAATTCAGACAAACGTCGTGGTAATGATCAGACAGGATCCCAGTTGAACACATCCTGGCTACGATCCAGCGGATACATCCGTGGACGCATGCCAGGGAAGGCATGTTCAAGCACAGTTGTTGGTGTCCAGCCTTCATTGCGCTGCATCGATGTGATCGGGCGTGACTGGCTCATCAACACAATCTCATTGCGTCTGACGCAGATGATTTGACCGCTGATGTCAGCCGCCTCATCGGATGCCAGCGCCACAACAACAGGTGCGATCTTCTCGGCACCCATGGTTTTGATGCGATCAACGCGCTCTTTGTCCGCATCACTTTTGACCGGAATAGAACTCGTCATGCGGCTCCAGGCGAACGGGCCGATGCAGTTCGATGTCACACCGAAGCGCGCCATATCAAGCGCAATCGATTTCGAAAGCCCCACAATGCCAAGCTTGGCGGCCGAATAGTTGGCCTGACCAAAGTTGCCGATCAACCCGGATGTCGACGTGAAGTGAATATAGCGGCCTGACTGCTGTTTGCGAAAGTGCGTCGAGGCAGCATGGCTGGTGTTGAACGAACCTTTAAGGTGAACGTTCACAACAGAATCCCAGTCGTCTTCTGTCATCTTATGAAAGATCACATCACGTAGAATGCCGGCATTGTTGACGACAATGTCGATACGCCCGAACGTGTCAACGGCCTGTTCGATCATGCCGGTTGCCGCTTTGTAATCGGCAACGCTGTCGAAGTTCGCGGCAGCTTCGCCGCCTTCGCTCTTGATCAGATCGACGACTTCTTGTGCCGGAGACTTATCAGCGCCCTCGCCAGTTCCCGAGCCACCGAGATCATTGACGATAACTTTAGCTCCGCAACGCGCCATCATCAGCGCCATCTCGCGCCCGACACCACGGCCGGAGCCCGTCACCAAGGCCACCTTGCCGGCCAAAAGCGTGTTGTCTGACATATCTTTTCCTTTTGCTGAGCGGCCCGCCGCCGCGGTGATGCCTAAACGGCATGATGCGGATATCTTCCGATATCTAGCAAGCTCACCAAGCAGCTAAAAGGAGACTGACAGAGGTTGCCGGAAGCATTACATGGCTGATCCGGCCAACCGATTTAGTCCGCATTCCCCGCAGCCGACTACAAACCAAACAGGCGCTGCGCCAGGCCGCTATTCATGGAGTGCTGCTCCGCTTCGGAAAAGCCAGCGTCTTGGACGATCTGCATCGGCGACGGATCACCGATCGGAAACGGCTTATCGGATCCCATCATAATGCGGTCAGCGCCGACCATCTCAGCAACAAAGCGCAGGACGCGCGGGTCATGCACGACAGTATCGTAATAGAGCTGCGCCAGGGCCGCATCAGGATCTGCCAGCGTGTCCTGGTGTTGCGAATAGTTACGGCGCAGACGACCGACAATGAATGGCAATGCAGCCCCACCGATGCCGATCACGATCTTGACGTTCGAATAGCGCGCTACATGACCAGAATAGATGATCCGGCTGATCGCAATCAGCGTGTCAGTAATCCGGCCAACCGCATTGGGCATACCGTAGTCCGCGTTGCGCACATCGCCGCTCTCAAACACGGGGTGAATAAACAAAATAGTGCCGAGTTCATGGGCAGCTTCCCAAAACGGCTCAAGCGATGGATCGTCGAGCACACCGCCGACGCCTTTGGGCTGAGTGCCAATCATCGCGCCTTTGAAACCCAAGGCATGAGCTTCGCGCAAAACTTCTGCAGCCTTGGCGCCATCCTGCATCGGCAGAGCCGCGAGCGGAACGAGACGCGGCTCGTCGACGGAAGCCTGCCAGAGCGCGGTGTTGATCAGGCGGCTCCATTCAGTGCCTTCGCCGACTGGCAGCTCATTGCCAAACATATCAAGCCAGCCACCGTTGACTTGTTTGTCGATGCCTTGTTCGTCCATCCACGCAAGACGCGCCGGAATATCACGCAGGCCAGGAGAAATTGGCCGGGTTTGCTTGCCACCACAAAACGAGAAGGCGAGGCTGCCATCGGCCTCGGTCAGCTTCACGGACGGGAAGGCGTCGCGCTGCTTCAGGATCGCCTCGATGAGGCTGGGTGGCGCAAGGTGGGCATGGCTGTCGATGATCATTGAAAGGTCCGTTGTGCAGTGTGTTGATGTCTATGATTGCGTGTTTGCAGCGGCGGCAATCCGATCGGAAAGCGCCGCGGTTCGAATGGGGAGCTTATCGACTGTAATGCCGAGTGGCGCCAATGCATCATTGACGGCGCCTGAGATCGCAGCGGGTGCACCGAGATAACCAGATTCGCCAGAACCTTTTTGGCCGAGCACTGTAAACGGCGACGGCGTGCAGTGATGAACGATCTCCACGGCCGGGATCTCATGTGATGAAGGCAACAGATAATCGGCAAGCGTCTGTGCGTTCATCTGCCCCTGGTCGTCGTAGGTAAACTCTTCGAACAGCGCAGCGCCAATGCCGTGCGCGATGCCACCGAGCGTCATGCCCTTGACGATGTGCGGATTGATCACGGTGCCGCAATCATGACCGATGACGTAGCGGTGGATTTCGGGCTTGGCCAGAATTGGATCGAACGACAGCAGCACACAATGGAACTCGAACGAATGACACGGATACATCTGCACGCGACCGTCTTCGGTTGGCAGTCCACCGCCGGTTGGAACTTGGTAGACATCGGTGACTTCAAGACCGGGCTGTTCCCCATCCGGAAGCAGATGGAAGTAGCGGTGTGCAATAGTAACGACATCCATCCAGCCCAACGATTGATCGCCGTCAGCCGTTGCAAACGTACCTTCGGAATAGACCACCTCGTCAGGCGACGCGCCGAACTGTTTGGCGGCAATACGCTTGAGTTTGTCTTTGAGTTTACCGGCAGCATTGAAGGCAGCACCGCCCAGCATCACGGCCATGCGGCTGCCGACGGGAGAGTTGCTCGGCAGGCTTGTTTGGGAATCAGCATGGATAACGCGGATCTGATCGGGGTCAATCTCAAGCACTTCGCCGATGATCGTGGCGGTCAGGGTCTGATGACCCTGCCCCGATGACGTGGTGTGGATTGTTGCGGTCACCGTGCCGGCCCCATCGACCATGATGCGACACGAGTCCATCCAAGTTGTCGTTGTGTTGGCCGGATTAAGCAGCGGCTCGAACGATGAGTTGCCACCGGAGGGCTCGAGACAGGCAGCGATGCCGATGCCGGCAAGTTGGCCGTCGGCGCGCAACGCGTCGCGCTGGCGCACCAGATCATCCCAACCAACTTGCGTCATGACTTTGTCAGTCACGGTTTGATAGTCGCCGCTGTCGTATGACGTGCCGCTTGGAATAAGGTATGGGAATTGATCTGATGGGATGTAGTTGCGGCGGCGAATTTGAACGCGATCGAGGCCGACGGCTGCGGCGACACGATCAAGCGCCGTTTCGATGGCGTAATTGGTTGGCGCCTGACCGAAGCCACGCACGGCTTCTTGTGCGGCCTTGTTGGTCGTGACTGAAATGGCCTGATATTCAACGCTCTCGATTGTATAAGGACCAACGATGGCCCCGATCGGTTTACCAAGCTGGAACGGCGCACGACCGGCATAGGCACCGGCGTTATCAAGCGCGCGCATTTTCATCGATCGAATGCGGCCGTCGTCTTCGTAGGCAATCGATATATCGAAGATGCGGTCGGGGCCGTGCGCATCGCCGGCGCGCATGTTCTCCAGGCGATCCTCGATCAAGCGGATCGGACGGTTCAGTTTTCGCGAAATATAGCCGGCGAGCACGGTGTGCTTGATGCCGCGTTTGACACCGTAGCTACCACCGACATCGACGTCCTGATGCACCCGCACGGTATTCATCGGGATACGCAGCGCGCGGGCGATCTGGTCGGCGTATTTCGGCATCTGGATCGAGGCCCAGACATCGAGCGTGTCGCGCCAGCCATCCCAGGACGCCAGCACCCCGAACGTTTCAATCGGCACCGTCGAACTTCGGCCCCACGTCACGCGGAACGAGAGTTCCCGGGCGCTCTCGGAGAAATGTTGCTCAACCGGTCCCCAGGTGAAGGTGCGGTCCAGGAGGATATTCGAGCCGTGTGCTTCGTGGACGGCTAAGCTGTCAGGCCGATAAGCTTCTTCGGCATCAAGAATAAAGTCGGATGGCTCCGTTTCGAGTTCGACGAGCTCAGCGGCATCTTCGGCAATCGCGCGCGTGTCGGCAACGACGGCTGCGACCCACTCGCCGCAATAGCGAATACGATCGACGGCCATCGCATAGCGTTTGACGGCTGGCGTATCGAGACCGTTCATCATCGGCTCGACGGCTGCGGCCAGTTCATCACCTGTGATGACGTCATGGACACCCGGCAGTGCCAGCGCTGCGGACTTGTCGATGGAAATGATACGGGCGGCCGGTTCCTGAGACGGTACCAGCGCAACATGCAGGGTGTTATCCGGAACGATGTCGGCAACGAAATGGCCTTTGCCGGTGACGAAGCGGCGATCTTCCTGCGTGCGGCGCGGTTTGGAGACGTAGCGAAATGATGTGGGTGCCTCGGTCATTGGCTTGCCTCGCTTGGGCTTGCATTGCGCTGACGTAGTTTCTCGGCGGCCAGCTCGATCGCCTCAACGATCTGGCCGTAGCCGGTGCAGCGGCACAGGTTCGCTGAAATCGCATCAACGATGTCATCGCGGTTCGGCGTCGCATTGCGCTCTAGCAGGGCGGAGGCGGTGATGATCATACCCGGCGTACAGTATCCGCATTGTAGGCCATGGGCTTCACAGAAAGCGTCTTGGATGATGCTGAGTTCGCCGGGTGCAGTTGAGAGGCCTTCGATGGTTGTGATCTCGGGGCCGGCATCTGCTTGCGCTGCGAGCATCAGGCAGGAACGCACCGGTTCACCGTCGGCTAGAACCGTGCAGGCACCGCAGATACCATGCTCGCACCCGACATGGGTGCCGGTAAGTTTCAGGTTATCGCGCAGCGCGTCGAGCAAGGTCGTGCGTGGTTCGACATCGATGGTGTGGTCTTCGCCGTTGACGCGGAGTTGGCATTTCATGTTGTTACGCCCTCGCTGGTTTCGAGTGCATCATTGCGGGCGGCCATCAACGCGTCCGCGATCAATTTCGTGGCAGCGCGTTTGCGATATTCGGGCGACGTTTGAGGATCACTCATCGCAGACAGGTTGTCGGTCGCGGCTTTGGCCGCGTCATGCACTGACTGATCAGTGAATGCGGTTCCAACAAGCGAGCTTGCCAGCTCTGGCAGCGCCAGCGGTGTGTCGGTGACACCGCCAATGCCGATCGCGCAGGCGATGCATTTTCCGGTGGCATCGACAGAGACTTGAGCCGAGGCGGCGACCATTGCGAAGTCACCATGGCGCTTCGCGATCTCTCGGAAACCTATCCCCGTGCGAGAATGCTGCCAGACGGGAAAGTCTGCGGCTGTCAGACACTCCCCGGGTTGTATCTCCGTCATCATCGGGCCGGAAAAGAAACTCCGGGCAGGAATGGTCCGCGAGCCGGTTGCGTTTGAAAGTGTGATTGTGCCGTCGAGGGTGACCAAAACCAAGGGCACCTCAGCGGAAGGGTCGGCATTGGCAATCGAACCGCCGATTGTGCCGCGGACTCTGATCGGGGCGTGTCCGACCCAGGGCATCGCAGCTGAAAGAAGTGGCACGTGGCTGGCAATGACAGGGCTGCGCTCGACCTCTGCGTGACGCGTCATGCAGCCGACGGTGATGTTATCTGTTTGCTCTTCGATACCGGACAAGCCGTCAATGCGGGAGATATCAACGAGGCGGGACGGTCGGGCAAGACGCATCGCCAACATCGGGATTAACGTTTGGCCGCCAGCAATGATCACCGCATCTTCATCATCGGCCAGCAACTGGCAGGCAGCTTTAAGCGAATGGGGTCGCTCATACTCAAACGGCACCGGTTTCAATTCTGCAATCCTTGTTATGCATCAGGTTTCCAAAGGACGATTCCTTTGGTGGGATTATCAAGGGCAAGGCCCTTGATGTATGAGGGACTTCATCCCTCATGCTCCCAGACCAGGGACAAGTCCCTGGACCCGGTTTGAGGTCAGGCTTTGGCGGCGGGTCGATCCGGCAGGTTGAACAACTGCTGAGCGTTGCGGCCAAGAATGTTCCGTTTCTGGTTTTCGTTGAGGAACGGTAGATCATAGATGACTCGCGGCGTGTCGAAATCGAAATGTGGCCAGTCGGACGACCAGAGCAGTTGCGTCTCAGCATTGATCATCTCGAAGGTCAGCTCGGTCGCCTTGATGTTGCTGCGCTCCATTGGCTGGCTCGAATACCAGCAGTTGCGCCGCATGTATTCACTCGGCGGCATCTTGAGGGCGGGCGCTTCGGACTGGCGCATCAGGAATTGATCATCGAGCCGCTGCATCAGGAACGGCAGCCAGGCGAGGCCGCTCTCGACCCACAACGATTTCATCTTTGGAAAACGCTCAGGTATGCCCTGCAGAATCCAGTTGGTCATGTGCACCATGTTGCACCAAACGAAACCAAGCGAATGCATGCCAAGGAAGGTCGGGATCGTTGCCAGCGACGGGTCCTGCCAATGATAACCAGCGTGGAAACAGATCGGCTTGCCGCTCTCCTCGATCATCCGGTAGAGCCGCATGTATTCGTTGGAGTGGACCGGCTTGTAGCGCGTCGAGGTGACGGTGAAACCGACGACACGGTCGTTGTTGGCGAATTCCTCGACGACCTTGCATGCTTCATCGGGTGTGTTGAACGGCAGGTAGGCAAGCGCGATGATGCCGTTGTCGTCGGAGAGCAGCGTTTGCTGGACCCAGCGATTGTAGGCATTGCCCAGTGCGACCTCCATCTGAGCCTGCGGGTGCATGCCAAGAAACAGCATCGACGTCGGGAAAACGACCATGTAGGCGCAGGCCAGCCCCTCCATCGCGCGGCGCGTGAGGACGACATCGCGGTGAACGCCTTTGGCTGGATCGATCTTCTCGCGCTGATCAGACTGGTGCGGAATACGACCGCCGACATCCTGATAGCGCAGCCCAAAATCTCCGACGAGACCATAAGGTGGTGACCCGACTCGCTCGGAGTGGAAGCGCTCAGCCTGATCACGCAACACCGGATCGTCGATGAAGCGGACAATTTCTTTCCACGAGATTGACTCGACATGATGCGCATCCATATCGACGATCGTCCAATCGATATAGCCATGCGTCTCGGCGTGTTCGCGGGAATGGCGCAGGTAATCGCGCGTATCTGTATAGGTATCGATGTCCTGCAGCGTCGGTTTGACGACACCCTGCTGTGTCGGCTTGCCGACGGGTCCAGCGCGATGATCCACCATCAGGGACGTTCCTTCGCAGGTTGTTGATCGCTTGAATCGTTTTGCGTTGGCGGACTGGTTTCAGGCCCTGCTTCGGGTTCTGGTTGAAGATAGTAGTCTTCCGGACGGCGGCGTGACCACAGACCGAACTCCATTGGACCCAGCCGCAATGCTCGGAGAATTTCTGTGGTCGCGGTCAGGGCTTCGGTTGGTGTCACGACCTCGTCATAGTCGCCTTTGAGCGGCCGGAAGGTACGCTCCTCGCCATCGGTTTTACGGGCATAGAGTTTTACAGCTGCCGTCATCAAGAGACGCGTGGTTTCGTCGGAAAAGCGATCTGCCTCATTCGCTTCAAGCGCTTCCTGGACGAGTTGCCAGATGCGCTCGGCGGCAGCTTCCGCCTCGCCGTAGCGATCGTTGGCGCGGTCGACTTCAGTTCCGATTTGCTGTTTATCAATCGACACGCACGTAAACCTTTTCACCACGCACAAAAACTTCTACGGGATCCAGGCTGAGCTCAGGGATGCCGGCATGAATGCCCGTGCGAATGTTAAACTCAGCGCCATGCCAGGGGCAAACGATATGCAGCTGGCTCTCGTCGTAAGCCCGGCCATGCTGCTGCTTATCGGGGCCGAGGTTGTCGATTACACGCTTAAAGATGCGGCCCTGGCAGACCGGGCCGCCTTGGTGCGGACAGACATTCTTCCAGGCGTGGAATTCACCGTCCAGCCTGAAGACACCGATATCGATACCACCGACCGACAGCAGCTCTTTCTCGCCGTCAATAAACTCATCCAGATTGCCAATTGCGTGCTCGGTCATCGAATGCGTTCCGTCCTGATGCAGCCATGCTCAGTTTGCTGAGGCCTTCAACAAGCTTGTTTAAGAACAACACCAATCGCAACCCAGTTGTCTTGAAAAATCATCACGAGCGTGCTCAATCCCCCTGCGCAGGCGAGATGGGAAACAGCGGATGATCAATAGGAGTTACTTCAAATCGACGCCGTCGTGCCCTGCATTCCAGCGCGCACAATCGAGACCTAACTCATCAGCCAAGCCGTGAGTAGCACCAGCAAAGCGAGCATCACGCACGCGATCCCCAACATCATGCCAGCGGCGAACAATGCCGTTGCGCCAGCCCACATCAGAGATGAAAAGGCTTCCGCCAACGTCGCAACACGCGAAGCTGTCTGGCGGTATCGGAAGTGCGCGCGTTTGGCTGGGCCACGAAACCAAAGCTGGATTGCGATAGCGCTTGCGGCCGAGCAGCCTACACCGATCGCCGTAACAATCGCCTCATAAGGTGCGAAGGTCGCGATAATCAGGACGAGTGGCAAACCGACGGCTGCGATCACAGCCAAGACGGCTTCGATCTTTGCCCAGAGTATCTGTCCGGCCGAAACCGGGGCAGTGCCAACAAGTTCAGGTGCATCTTCGCCCGAGATCGTGAGCCATGACAGCCCACCCGCGAGTTGGCCCAGCGCCATAACGAGAACCGGCGCGAGGATCACCGAAATGCCGGCTGCATCGCCGTAGTTTTTCCAGAGCAACAAAGCCGGCGGCAACAGATAGAGAACCTGCATCAATGTTTGACTGACAAGCCAGGGATCTCGCTTGAGGAGTTGCCACTCCTTTGCACGCAAAGCCTGCCGCGATGAAAGCGTACGGAATGGGCGCGGGCCTGCAGCAGCCGACGTATTGATATCGCTGACGCTGGCAGCGCTCAGGACGAGTTGCGCGAAACCTTTCGATGTTTGCCAGACAGTAAAAACCAGAAACGCAGCTGCAGTAGCGAGAACAACGAACAGTGCTGGAAAACTGCCAGTCGCAGCCCACACCGGCAGCCATGTCGAGCTTTCAGCAGCTGGCATCGAGGCAATGAAAGCATGATCCTGCAGCACCGACAGGCGGGACAAATTGTTGTAGGAAAAGATCGCGATGACTTGGATGCCGATCAGGAAGCTGGCGCCAATCACAGCTGCCACGATCTGGGCCGCGAGGCGTGTGCGCGCCGCACCAATCAGGCGGAACAACACCATCATCAGCCAAACGGCAATGCCGGTTGCGATCATCGCAATGGCAACCAACACCGGATAGGCGGCAAGCCAACCGGGATGGTCAATGAATACCGCAACATTGATAAACGGTGCCATCAACATCATCGACATTGCAGTTGTCGTGATTGTCAGCGCGGCAATGCGCACGGCAAAGACATGTCGGGGTGGCGATGGCGACGATAGGATCAACTCCAGGTCGGATCGCGTATAAAAGGCACGCGTCACAGATTCGAGCGCCTGCGACAGCATCATGAAAAATGACAACAACCCGCAACCCATCACCGTCACCAGCAGCATCTTGTCGCCAAGTGAGCTGCCCGACTTAAGCGCCGGATTGAGCACACTGTAAGCCAGAGCGTGCAGGCCGACCGTGAACAGCAGCGCCATCGCAATCATGATCCGCTCACGCGTGCGCCGCCCGGCTGTCATCATTGAGAGCCAGTCGCGCCAGGCAAGCAGCAGTTCGTGCCGGGCAAACCAACCAAGACTCTGCGGAGTCATACCTTGCGACGCACTTGATCGTGATGCAAAACTGATCATGCCGCGACCTGTTCGTCGCTGACCAGCTCAAGGAAAATGTCTTCGAGGCTGGCGGCCTGCTGACTGTCCTTGGCACGCAGCTCCTCAAGTGTGCCTTCACTGATGAGACGGCCATTGGCAATCACACCGATGCGGTCTGCCATGCGCTCGGCAACTTCGAGAATATGCGTGGTCATAACGATGGTGACGCCACGCGTGACATGCTCGCGCAGAACCGCTTTCACCTGACGTGCGGAACCCGCATCAAGGCCGGTCAATGGTTCATCGAGAATGATCAACTCCGGCTCATGGATCAGCGCACCGGCCAGTGCCACTTTCTGGCGCATGCCCTTGGACAGCCCCTGACAACGCTCGCTTGCCTGCGATTTGAGACCAAGCAGTGCGATCAGATCATGCGCACGTCTCTCAGCAACCTCTGCCGTAATGCCCCAGAGGCCCGCAACGAATTCAAGATATTCCAGCGGCGTCAGCTTGTCGTAGATCAGTGGCTCATCCGGCAGCCAGGCCATGACGCGCTTGGCATCAATCGGCGATTTGAGGGCATCTATGCCGCAAACGGAAATCGCGCCGCTATCCGGTTGCAGCAGCCCTGTCACCATCTTCAACGTCGTGGTCTTACCGGCGCCGTTCGGACCAAGCAGAGCATAAAGCTCGCCGCGACGAATATTGAGCGACAGATGATCAACAGCTGGCCGATCGTATGACTTGCATAGGCCTGTGATTTCAAGAGCCCACTGTCCGTCGGTCGAGTGACCGCCCGTTGAACGCCCACCTGTCGAAAACTCGTGTGTCATGCCGTTTCACCACGCAAAGAAGAAAACCCTGCCTCGTGCTTAAGGCAGGGTTTATTGCGTTGATGTGAATGCGCCGGCAAAGTTTAGCGGACAAACCAAAATACCTGCCCGACTGCCGCATTGTGAAACGCACCGAAACGGCATGGTAACAGTTTCACTCACCGGCAGATGGTAGAGCGTTAGAAACTACCTGTGTCCCAGAACCATTTCGCGGAATGCGGTTTTGGTTTCGGTCGCATGGAGGTTGCGGATACCTTTTGGTGAGGGCGTATCATTGACCCGCAAGAGAATGAATGTTGAGCCGTTACTTTGTCTCA
Source organism: uncultured Hyphomicrobiaceae bacterium (assembly GCA_905480435.1). Classification (GTDB taxonomy): domain Bacteria; phylum Pseudomonadota; class Alphaproteobacteria; order Rhizobiales; family Hyphomicrobiaceae; genus CAJQQK01. The sequence goes on from CAJQQK010000094.1 coordinate 14,894, forward strand.
AGAGGCCGGAAGCCTCTTCGATTTGTGACTCTTCGGTGACATCACGCGTAACGGCAAAACCGCAACCTTCTGCCACTTGCGCAAGATCAACACCAAGGCCGGTGTGTGATGTCTGACCGCCGGTTTCCTGGTAAAGCGCGTTATCGACACAAACGAGCGAAAAGTTAGCGGGCTTCATAACGCCGACAGTGGCAAGCGATCCAAGCGACATCAACATGTCGCCATCGCCGGTGACGCAGAGCACCTTCTTGTCAGGTTGCGCCAGTGCTAGCCCCAGACCTGCTGCAACGGCGCCGCCCATAGCACCACCAAACAGGAATGCCTTGTCGGTCAGCGCGCCGACATCCTTGGCCGGACCGGCTAGCCCCGCAACGATCAGAAAATCATCAGTGTTGCCGAGCAGCGCCGGAACCGCCTTGTTGCGATCCATACGATTCTTGTTATCGGACATCTGTCGCTTACCTCGCGTTGAATACTTTGGCGCCTAACAGGCGTTGTGACAGCAAAACGGCAACCGACTGCTCGGCGCCAAACGCCATGGTCAAGCCGGCGCGGACAGAGGCTTCGACATCGTCTTCGGTTGATGCCGTTAGGCATTGAACGCCCATCGCGTTCAGTGTCGGCTCGACCGCCTTGCCCATCGCGAACTGCCAGGGGTTGCCTTCGCCATACTCACCGCGCATCGAGACGAGCGTCAGGAACGGAAAACGGCCATGTTGGATCAACGACAGCATGTTAATGCAATTGCCGACGCCTGAGCTCTGCATCAACAGCACGGAGCGCTTGCCACCAAGATGCGCGCCAGCCGCCAACGCGACGCCTTCCTGCTCTGTCGAAAGTGGAACGGATTGAACATCGCGATCAGCGAGTGATCGGTCGATGAGAACCTGATGGCCGGCATCTGGAACATATGAAAATATCGAAATATCTTCCGCCCTCAGCTGCTCATAGAGCGCATCGCGCCAATTACCGCCACCTGACATATGTCTCTCCCTTTGCAGATCAGCTGCACCCGTCTTGTGCACTGGCCCTGATCTCGCCGAACACTCAAAGCTACCTGTGAAATTGCCATAACCACCAGCATCCGCAACTCGCCACGTGATTGTGTTTGCGATTTGATCCGGTCTGCAACGGGATTATTGCGGCGGATCACGCCTCACAGCGAACACAACGATGGCCCCTATCGTGGGCCCTCCGACACTTATGCTCAAAAATGCTCTTAAATGGCCCGCCGATCTTTCAACACGCCTTCGCCGCATCGCCGCCACAAACGGCCTCAAATCCGCTCCACTAGTCCGCTTATTAACCGCCAAGAGACCAAAACGGTTCATCCAGCGTTCAGGTTGGAATTGCGATTATCAAATCTACGGTGCTGAAACGAGAATTTGAGATTGGGACAAACCGCAGGACGGGATTTCGAAACCCAGCCTGAAGGAATTGGAGATGAGAGCCATGCAGAAAACCATTTTGGCAGCCGCCGTTGGCGCCGCTGCACTTGCGATGATGACATTTACGCCAGCCCAGGCCGGCGTCGTTGGCCCGATGAGTACAACGGTCAAAACTGAGATGAGCACAGACATCGTCCACAAAGCGCGCCGTCGTGGACGTGGGCTGGCCATCGGAGCCGGCGTTTTAGCCCTCGGCATTCTCGCACTATCGGCACGTGATCGCGCCCATGCTCGACCATATCGCTATGAGCGCCGCCGCCGCGTCAGCCACCGCAGACAATGTCGTCGTTTGCTGCGCTGGTGTCGCCGCGGTGATGACCGCGCTTGCTGGCGCTATGACAACCGCTGCTAAGCAATCATTGCAGGCTGCATGAGTAGTTGGCAGCCTGTCCATTTTTCGCTGATTGAGAGCTCACCTCACTGGGCCATCAGACAGCGTTGGCCAACGCGTCTCCTCCCCCCGAGTAACGCGTTGGCTGAATTGTTTGCGACAAAACGTATGCCGCACACCAAGGTGGCGACTTCGGTCAAAGTCGTCGTAAGAATCCCAATAGCAATCGATTGGTTTCGCCCGGCTGCTCTTGCTGGACCCAGTGCCCTGCGCCGTCGATCAGATGGCAACCGAGCATATTCGTGAACGCGCTTTGCTGCATTTTTTGATATTCGCCCGCCTTCTGGTGCACGCCCCAGTCGCTGCTGCCGGCGATGAAGCACGACGGCACATCAATCGTGCGCCCGTCAAACACCTCGAGTTCGCCATTGTATCTGCCCGACGTCCGGCAGCGATACCAATTGAGACTGGCTTGAAAGCCCGTCCGGGCAAACTCTCCCGCGTAAATCGTCATCTCATCTTCGGTCAGCCAGGTGTTCGCAGCAATCGCATCAGCATCCGGCATTTCGTGCGCGACCGTCTCAGGCATCGTCTCGTCTAAATCCATCACGTAATAGGTCGGCATCTTGGCGAGCTCAGGTGCGATCCACGCTGTCAACGGTTGCGGCTTGTTCGCCGTCCAATCAGCGCTTTTATGATGGTAGTAGGCACGCATGAACGCATGCAGACCTTGCGGCGGGTTGGTCATTTCGGCAGCAGCCGGTCGCGTCGAATAGTACCATTGGTAATGCTTGCGCGGCCGTCCCAATTGCGCCAGTTCGTCGTGAATCGGATCTGCAATCGGCGCGGCGCCACCGTCAGCTGCCGTATTGAATGGCACCGCGCGCATGCCACCAAACGGTGCGCTCATGATCACCATCGAGCGAAACACATCAGGCCGGGTCATGGCGCACCAGATCGCAACCGACGCACCAAAATCGTGGCCGACGACAGCATCAACCGAGCGTAATCCGAAGGCGCGTACCAGACCGATGACATCACCAACCAGGTTCAGCAGACGAAACGGTGCGAGGTCATCGTCATAAGAAACGTCAGAGCCGGACGTGCGACCGTAGCCGCGCTGATCCGGTGCCAGGACATGATAGCCGGCTGCCGCCAACGCTGGCATGACCTTGCGCCAACTGTAAGCCAGTTCAGGAAATCCATGCAGCAATACGACAGTCGGGCGATCCGGCGTCTTGAAACCCGCTTCAAGCACGTGTACCCTAAGACCGTTGACGCCATCGATGTAACGCGAGCGAATTCCATCGACGAGTGGTAACGCCGGCAATGTCTCTGTCATTTTAATCCTCGCATGGTTCACGGCAGACGCGCAGCAACAAACAGATCAGCTGCCGCCGGGCTGCATGCAATCGGTGTATCATGCAGGATAGCCAACCGCGTCAACGCCTTGAGATCAACGTCATGCGCATGATCGGCTTGAGGATCGGCAAAGAAAATAATGGCATCCAGCTCTCCGGTTGCGATCAGTGCTCCGAGTTGCTGATCTCCGCCACGTGTGCCGCGTTGCAGACGTTGAATTGTGAAATCGGGATGCGCGGCCGCGAGCATCGAACCCGTGCCGCCCGTGCAAAACAAGCGTTGCCCGACAAGCGCCTTGCGGTGCCGTCCAACCCAGGCCTTCAGCTGGGACTTGCGGGCGTTGTGCGCAACCAAAGCGATACGTCGTGGCACGGTTGATCGCTGCGCCGCGCGGCCGGTCATCGCAAGAATTGATTGCACTTGCGCGACCAGTCCATCGCCTTCGGCTGGGAACTCACCACTGAGTGCCGCAGTACCAACGGTAAAACCGGATGCACCCGCTTCAGCAGCCTCAACTACACGTGTTTCGCGGTCGATGCTGCCAGCCATCACAACAGGCTTCTCTGTCGCCTGGCAGACGGCGCGCATCAGCGCTGGCACATCTCCCTGGTACCGGTAAGCCAACAGATCGAGACCGTGGACGCCTTCAAGATCCGTTAATGCACGAGCGCTATCAGCGATCTCACTGATTGATCCTTCAAGCACGCTTGGGTAGCCAACGATGCGACCGGGAAATGGAAAATATCTGACAGGGTGGGCTTTAATGAGCGGCACAATATCTGCAGCCCGCGTGCCACCGAGAAGGCAATCAACATCGAGCTCGATCGCGGCCTTTGCAGATGCCAACTCACTATCGGCATCGAGGCTGACGACCTCAAGGTATGACCGGCCGCCGGCAGCACGGATCTCATCGGCGAGCGCTTTGAGTTCCGTGATCGGCAAACCGACGTCTTTAAAACCGATATGCCGGGCACCACCGGCCAGAACCTCTTCAAGTCGCGCGCGTGCGTCGGGCACCGTGCGATCGTTGGACGTCAGCATAAAAATGAAATCAAACGACATCAGGCGTCCTCATGAGATTGGGCGCGGGCTGCGATCAGGCGGATCGCTTGGTTGAGTGCTGTCCGCATGCTTGATGGATCGGCGATCCCTTGGCCGGCAATATCAAACGCTGTGCCGTGATCAGGACTGGTCCGAATGAACGGCAGGCCCAGCGTGATGTTGACGCCTTCTTCGAGACCCAGGTATTTGACCGGGATCAGCCCCTGATCATGATATTGCGCAACGACCACGTCAAAACGTCCCTGACGCGCCTGCATGAAAACCGTGTCTCCGGCCCATGGTCCGCTTGCGTCGATGCCTTCGTCGCGTGCCTGCGCGATTGCCGGTGCGATAATCTCGATTTCTTCGCGCCCGAACAATCCGCCTTCGCCGGCATGAGGGTTAAGACCCGCAACCGCAACACGCGGTGTCTTTATGCCAAAACTCTGCGCACCGCTATGAGCCAACCGAATTGCGGCAAGCTCAGATTGTATCGTTATTCGATCGATCGCATCACGCAGTGCGCAATGGATCGTCACCAGCACGACGCGCAATTGATCATTGGCGAGCATCATCGCTGTTTCACCGGCACCACCAAAGTCTGCCAGCATCTCCGTATGGCCAGGATAGGGGACACCCGCCGCCGAAAGTGCTTCCTTGTGGATCGGCGCGGTGACAATGGCACTGATCTCACGGGCTTTCGCAAGCTCAATGGCTTTGCGAATATACGCGTAGGCAGCCGCACCGCAGGCAGCGTTTACTTTGCCAATTGCAATATCGCCAAGCACGTCTCCGGCAGCAATCACTTCGACACGACCGGGCATGGAGGCTGCGTCTTTCGGATGATCCAATGCCACAACGTCAGCTGTCAGGTTTAACTGCCGTGCTGTGCGCTCGATGACGCCGACATCGCCAATCACGATTGGTCGGTCGGACAGCTTCTCGTCGCTCAATAATTTGAGTGTGACCTCTGGTCCAATGCCAGCTGCATCGCCCATCGTTATCGCAATCGGACCCGGCATTTCGCTCCTGCATATCAAACGCATCGCATTAAAATGATTTAGACGACGGTTCTATCATATGCCGGGCTCTGAGAGCAGTCGGAATTCAGATCCCGCGCACATTTATACGCAACGAAAAAGGGCGCCCGCTTGGACGCCCTCTCTCAGTTATCTGCCAACTCTCGGTTATCAATGAAACCCGTTAAATCGGCTCAGTCTTGGTTGCGCAATGGGTCTCGCATTAAAATTTCTACGATCGCGGAACTGATCGAAGCGAGCCTGCCGTCCGCGGCGCCAGTTTCTCCGGTCATTACGCGCCATTCGGCGGATACGGCGACCATTCTGGTCAAGCAGGCGATGCAGATGACGCGCTTCACGGCGATTCAACCGGCCGTCCCTCAAGTACCGAGCCCGAAAGCCACGAATGTGAGACAACTCAAACCGAGCGCGACGGGCTTCAACCCAGTCTAGCCGGCCTCGACGTTGAGCCCGTCGGATCCTGCGCGTCTGCTTGCGAATGCGGAAGTTGACGATGCCGCGTTCAACGTTGCGGCCAGAATAGCCGCCATCACGAGGGGCTGCTTGGGCACCCTGCATGCCGATAGCTGTGAACGCGATGGCGGCGACGGCTGCAATAAGTTTGGTGGTATACATCTTTGGTTTCCTTCAGCTTCATTCTTGGTGGTTGTTCGTTTGTTGTTCCCATCCGATGAAACTGACATTCGCAGGTCCCCGCTGAAGCAACTCTGAGCTGCGCGGTCATATTCCATTCATTTTTACCGCTCATTGCGGAGATGCTGTTTGCTCGCTCAGAAGTAAGCCGTTAGGCTGTCGGCATAGTGTTGCCACAACTGGTTTTCTTCACCGAGGTTGTCATGCGTGATCCAGACCTGCAGCGCCTGATCGATACGACTGCCGCAGCTTTCAACGCGCGCACGACACCCGGATCTCCGATTGTCGAACTCAACCAGCATTTCTTCGCAGCAGCCGCCGCTGAAACCGGCATGGCCACTCCGCACGACAAGATTGAGCCATTGCCGGTCTGCCATCATTTGGCGCCCGCCCTCGTGACCGCTGCAACCGGGTCTATAGAGACAGCAAACGTTGCCAATGCTTTATCGCATCTCATGCCGCATCTTCATTGGAGCCCTCGTACTCCAGGTCGTCATGACCCTGAGGGTTTTGCGGACAATCACGCCAACGCCGTACTGGTTGGCAACGGCGGCCTCGAACAACGCGACGATATCCGCATGGGATTAAGTCTCATAGCACCACAAACCACCTATCCCAATCACCAGCATCCACCGGAAGAAATCTATCTCGTGCTGTCCCCGGGTGAATGGCGTAATGACGATATCGATTGGCACGAACCAGGCATTGGCGGTGTCGTGCATAATCCGCCCGAAATTGAGCATGCGATGCGGGCCGGCGCGGCACCGCTGTTCGCCCTATGGTGTCAGTGGTCGTCGTAATCACAACGTCGTTTGATGCTATGCTCTCCCGGAAATTCGATCGATCTCAGCCATGTCCTCGGCAGTCAATGCCCAGCCAGCAGCCTTGACGTTTTGTACGACTTGCTCCGGCTTCGTGGCACCTGCAATGACACTCGCAACGGGTTCGCGGCAGGCCAGCCATGAGAACGCGAGCTCAAGCAACCTATGCCCGCGCGCTTCGGCGAAAGATCGCAAACCTTCCACGATGGTCCAGTTCGCATCCGTCAGGTAACGATCAGCTTGGCGCTTTTCGTTGGCAAGGCGCGTGCCCTTTGGCATCTCGGTGCCTTGCCGAAATTTACCGGTTAGCAACCCACTCCCTAGCGGATAGTAAGGCAGCAAGCCCATACCGTAGGTCTTAGCCGCTGGAATCAGTTCACGCTCAATGTCACGGACAACAAGGCTGTACTCATCCTGGGCTGAGACGAATGGAAACGCGCCCACGTCGCGCGCCGTCCAGGCACTCTCCACAACCTGCCAGCCAGCAAGGTTCGAGCAACCGGCGTAGCGAACTTTGCCTTGTCGGATGAGATCTTCCAGAGCCCGCAGCGTCTCCTCGATCGGGGTCAGCGGATCAGGTCTGTGTAACTGATAGAGATCGATGTAGTCAGTTTTGAGCCGTGTCAGACTGTCTTCAACGGCGGCCATGATGTAGCGTCGGGCGGCACCGACTTTGACGCCATCGTCATCCATCGGTCCGCCGAACTTGGTTGCAAGTACGATGTCTTTGCGACGCGCACCGAGGATCTCGCCCATCGCGGTCTCCGAACCACCGCGATTGCCGTACGTATTAGATGTATCGAACAGCGTGATGCCCTGATCGATCGCCGCATCAATGACTTTGCGCGATGCCTCGAGATCAATCCGCCCACCGAAATTGTTGCAGCCGAGCCCGACGACGGAAACCCTGAGACCGCTGCGACCAAGATTGCGAATTTCCATATCGTGTTTGTCTCCACTCTAGCCGATCAGAAATTGCGATGTGTACGACACCCAGCATCATACGCCACACAGTCATCCACGGCGATGTCGCTTCACACCTCAATCCATCGCATCCGTGGTTTTCATGCCCTCGTGCGGGAGCAGCATATTGATCAAGCCTGCGAAAGCTCACACAGTCTTTGCTCAAAGAATATGTTCGACGACGACCTCGCGACAAGGAACTGGGCATGAGCTGGCAACCTGAACTTGACGAGTTACGCAGACGCGAAGCGATGGCTGCAAAAGGCGGCGGTGACGACAAAACTGAGCGCCAGCATGCCGGTGGTCGCCTGACGGTACGCGAGCGTGTTGCCAGCCTCGTCGATGACGGGACGTTCCATGAGATCGGCGCCATTGCCGGCAAGGCCGAGTACGACGACGATGGCCAACTCATAAACCTGATGCCATCGAATAACGTCATAGGGCGAGCTGAAATCGATGGCCGCAAAGTCGTCATCGTTGGCGATGATTTCACCGTCCGCGGCGGCTCGGCTGACGCGACGATCGCTGAAAAATACATCATGGCAGAACAGATGGGCGCGCAACTGCGGCTGCCCATTATCCGCATCATTGAAGGATCCGGTGGCGGCGGCTCCGTTAAGACAATCGAAACGACGGGTCGCGCCAACCTGCCCGGTGGTCGGACGCCATCACACATCAGCTACAAAATGATCAGCGACGCACTTGGCATTGTACCGGTGGTCGGGTTGGGGCTTGGCTCGGTTGCGGGTCTCGGTGCCGCAAAGCTGGCCGCAACGCATTTCTCGGTGATGACCAAAGAAACGTCTGCGATGTTTGTTGCAGGCCCACCAGTCGTCAATCGGTTGAGCCCAAAGCAGTTCAGCAAACAGGAACTCGGCGGTTGGGAAATCCAATGCAAGGCTGGCGCGGTCGATAATGCTGTCGACAACGAGGAAGAGGCCTTCCAGCAGGCACGCCAATATCTGTCGTATCTGCCAAGCTCGGTGCATGTGGTTTCCGAGCGCGCGGCATGCGATGATCCAGTTGAACGCGTCGAAGAAAAGCTGCTGTCCGTGATCCCGCGCAACCGGCGGCAAGTTTATAAGATGCGCCCGATACTCAAGATGGTCTTCGACAAGAACTCGTTCTTTGAAGTTGGCGCGATGTTCGGGCGCTCGATCATAACAGGCTTTGCCCGATTGAACGGATTGCCGGTCGCCGTAATGGCAGCCGATCCGTTCCACTACGGCGGTTCGTGGACAGCCGATGCTTGCGCTAAGATCACTCGCTTCGTCGATACTGCTGAAACCTTCCACATGCCGATCGTGCATATGAATGATTGCCCCGGCTTCTTCATTGGACTGGAGGCCGAAAAAGCCGCCACCATCCGCGCTGGCGTGCGCACGATGGCTGCAATCAACCAAACCAGCGTGCCGTGGTGCACGATCATCATGCGCAACTGTTTCGGCGTCGCTGGTGCGGCCCACAACCCAGCCGGACGATTGTCGCTGCGCTATGCGTGGCCGAGTGCCTGGTGGGGGTCGTTGCCGCTTGAAGGTGGTATCGAAGCCGCTTACCGCGCCGATATTGATGCAGCGGATGATCCTGAGGCCAAGCTCCAAGAAATTGAGGATCGCCTCAACAAGCTGCGTTCACCGTTCCGATCAGCTGAAACGTTCTGGGTCGAGGAGATTATTGATCCGCGCGATACCCGCAAATTGCTGTGCGACTTCGCTGATCTGGCCGAACCGCTACGCACGCCCGGCACCCGCTCGTTTGCGATGCGGCCCTGATAAGAAAGGTAGGGATAATTATTAATTATTCCTGTCTTCTGTCAGCACTGCTTCGATGTTCATCGCAGCATTACGCCCGGCTAGGCGCCCCGACACGAAGGCCCAACCAAGATGATGACCGTGGCCTTCGAGGATCAAACCGCCCTGGCCGGTTGAACCGGCAGCAAACAGGCCAGCGATCGGCGCACCGTCAGAACCAACGACCTCATGCCGCTCTGTTACCTTGAGCCCGCCGTCGGTGAACACGACGTAGCTTTTGACCGGTCCGAGCGCCACATAAGGGCCGTCGCCAAGCGGGACCAGCCCGGACGCAACATCTCGTGTGATCGTTTCAGTAATAGCAGCGGTGAGATTGGCAACCGGCACACTCATCGACTGAGCCAGATCCGACATCGTGCCAGCTGAATGATAAATATCTGCGCGGTTACGCCGGTAGTCATCCAAATGCGCGTAGGCGACACCGGGTGCGGTCGACACATAATAGGGCCACGCTCTAAATTTCTCGGCAATCGCGCGATCCATCACGATATACGCCACACGATCAGGTTGGGATGGGACCAGCGGTCCAGGATTGCCAAGCTCGTCGCAGAACCGCTCGCCGTTCTGGTTGACCAGAATGGCACCGGCTTTGAACATGTTGGGCGAAGGGCCAAGCGCCGTCGTCAAAAATCCCATTGCGAACGGACGCTGCAGAAATGCTGGTAGATTACCGAGGGACCATTTTAGAAGCCGCGCCATAGTCCGGTTCGGCGGCAGGCGGCGCAGCAGGCTTTCGCGCGTCGGTGGAATGAACCGCATTGTCGGCCCGCGAATGATGTCACCGTTGATGACCTCACCGCCGGCCTCAATACCAAGTTGTATGACGGAGCCATTCGCACCTGGATTAACAGCTTCAAGAGCCGCCGCTTCATCGCTGACAAAATGCGCTTTGAGTTCGGCACTGGCGCTATAGTCACCGCCTGCCAAAACGACACCTCCGCGCGCAACAAAGCGCTCGACCTTCCCATTAGGCCTGAGTGTTTCGACGCCAGTGACACGTCCCGCTTCCGTGATCAGTTTTCTCGCGGCGGTGCCAAGTCGAACGTCAACGCCCGCTTTTCGGCAGGCGCGGCCCAGCATTTCGGGAAACGCACGCGAATTGGGCAGCACGTTGTGCATGCGGGGGAGACGGTGTGGCTTTTCTTCGTTGGGACCAACAAAGACCAACCCATGGCTCTCAAGCCAACGCATCATTTCGGTTGTGTTGTCGACGAGAATACGGCGCAAAGCCCGGTTGTCGCGATTGGCTTTCGCCCCGGCTAGAACTTCGAGGTCTTCGAAGTGCGCATCCGGGTGATCGACAATACCACGCGCCTTTTGCTGTGGTGTGTTAGTTGCGGAAATCGAACCGACCGACCAGGCTGTACTGCCGCCAAGTGACGCGTCTTTTTCAAGCAGCACGACGTGACGGTTATGGCTCGCGGCCTCGATCGCAGCTGCCATCCCAGCGCCGCCGCCGCCGACCACGACAACATCGCATGCGGTCGCGGCTTGTTTGGAGGAATTATTTGCCTGGCTCATTCGTTCTCAATTCCGGAGGGCAGCTAACGCATTTTTTCGGAGATAGGTTTGAAAAGCTCCAGGCCGGCAGCACGCAGAGGAGCATCATCGTCGCTGCCTGCGATCGTGAAGAAACCTCGACTAGGAATGTCTCGATCGAGGGCGATGCTTGTTAGCCAGGTGACTTGGTCGGCATAAGCTGCAGGCACTTTCGCGCGATCATCGGTTATGACCAGTATCTGGTCGTCGCCAACGTCGGGCATGGCAACACAACCATCAAATAAATTGCGCGACCAGTTGGTCATGACATCGCGCCACTCGCCAGTGCCGGAAGGACCACCGACTGAGCGATAGCCCGTACCCTCAAACAACTCTGGCCCGACAACATCATGGATTGCCAGAAATGGCGCCTTTCGCGGCGTGAGTGCCTCGAAGCGTTGCGACGCGTAATAGCCGTCAACGGTCAACAATTTGCGGATGTGGTTCACATACCAATCGTGCCAGTCGGCTACGCGCGAGCGATCCGGCAATTCCATTTCAACCATGTACAGCATGAGCGCTCCTCCTCGTGTTGCCACACGGTACGTGCCAAGCCGCATCATGCAAGTCTCGAGTACATCCCGGACAAGCATTATCGCAAGGATGCTGCCTTATGTCGGCAACAGGCCTTATAGTTGGCGGCAGAACCATCAAATGACGCGAGAGGAACGATCAATGAGCCGCCAGCAACTGCTTGCCAAGGGAAAAGAACTCCGAGCTGAGTTCGGCCTTGACCGCGATGGACCTGCCGAGCCGATCCCCGGATACGATGATTTTGTTGCGGAAGTGGCCTACGGAGGCATCTGGGATCGGCCTCATTTCAGCCGACAAGAACGCATGTTGTGCACACTCGGCGTGCTTGGATTTCTACCGCAACCTCAGACCCTGGAGCGTATGGTCGGCGCGGCACTCGATATGGGACTAGCACCGCGCACGATCCTTGAGTGCTTTATGCAGTCGGGCCTCTATGCCGGATATATCACGACGGAAACAGCTGCCGGTGTCGCGCATAAAGTCTTCGAAGCGAGAGGTGTAACAGTGCCCGACGAACCGGCACGCACCGACACGAATGAAGAGCTGGATCGGCGCGGCATCGAGTTGATGAACCAACTGCACGGCGAGCGCGCGACCAAAGGATATGGCGCTAGCGACAATCCTATTACCGCAAAACTTTACACAAACGCGATCCGCTATGGCTACGGCGAGCTGTGGTTCCGACCGGGCCTCGATCATCGTCAGCGCATGCTGATCGCCATCTCATCGTTCACCGGCATTCCGTTGGAGAGCCAGCTGCGCAAATTCTCGCAGTCAGCCCTTAATATTGGCGTCACTAAAGATGAGGTCATCGAGGCTGTTATACAGACAGGTCCCTACACCGGCTTTCCGCGCGCACTGAATGGGTTGGCGATCCTGAGCGAGGTCTACTAGCGATATGTCGAGAAACATTATCTGCACTGGTGGCTCAGGTCGGCTTGGCCAGTTTGTCTCGCGGCGACTGGCACCGAAATGTAATCTTACGATCCTCGATCTAAACCCACCAGTCGATGACGACTTGCAAGACATTCCATTCGTCAAAGCGGATATCTGTGATCTCGAACAGTTACGCGGCGCGTTCAAGGGCCAGGATGCCATCTTGCATCTGGCAGCTATTCCGAACCCGCGAACGGCGCCAGCTGACGTTACGTTCCAAACAAACGTACAAGGCGCGTGGTCGGTGCTGCAGGCGGCGGAAGATGCAGGCGTGAAACGCGTCGTTGTTGCGTCAAGCGATAGCGTGTTCGGGCTCTCATATAATCCACCTGATTGGCCACCGCAGTTCTTACCCGTTGACGAGACCCATCCGGTGCGACCAACGGAGTTCTATTCGCTGAGCAAACATGTGACGGAAACGATCGCGCAGAGCTTTGCCGCTCGCGGGACGATTGAGGTGATCGTGCTGCGCCCGGTACATGTCGTGTTTCCGCCAGAGTATCCGGAACTGGAGGAACGCGGTAGCGATCCGCAGAACTATCATTTCTGGACGTTTGTTGCGCCGGAAGATGTTGCACAAGCTTTCGATCTGGCGCTTGACGCAGACTATCAAGGCTATGAGGTGTTCACGATATCAGGCGCGAATGGATTGAATGTGCGGCCAACACTTGAGATGGCAGCCGAACGCTGGGGCACATTACCGGAAGTTCGTAATCCGAAGCTCTATGCAGATAATCCTCTAGCATCCGTCATCGACATTTCGAAAGCACGGGAACGGCTCGGCTATGAGCCGCAGGTAACGTGGCAACAGATGTTGGGTCGATGATATTTGAGCTGCCAACCATCGATAGCCTGCTGCGGCTTACGCCTTGATACGTTCGTTCTTGGGATCCCACACGGCGGCGCTTTCCTGCACGACGGCTGGATATCGGTTGCCGAAGATCTCAACCTTCAGGCGCGTGCCGCTGTCTGCCAGATCAGCCCTTAGCATGCCAAGCGCAATCGACGCGCCGACACGGTATCCCCAAGCACCAGATGTGGTCTCACCAACGACCTCATCGCCATGCCAGATGGTCGACATGTAAGGCGCATCATAGTCTGGCGTCTCGACAATCAGCGACACGAACGCGTTGGGCGCGCCTTGCTGTTTCTCTGTGAGCATCGCAGCCTTGCCTGGGAAGTCCTGGGCTTTATCGAGTTTCACGAAACGATCCATACCGCCTTGCAGCAACGTGTAGTCGGTTGAGAGGTCGCCCTTCCAGGCGCGATAGCCTTTCTCGATGCGCAGACAATTCAGTGCGAACATGCCGAACGGTTTGGCGCCGGCAGCAAGCACAGCCTCGTAGATCGCCGGGATATCCGCATTGGCGGCGTGGATTTCCCAACCAAGTTCGCCAGCGAAACTGACGCGTGCCATGGCCGCGTTGGCTCCGGCAACGGTTGCGCGTTGATGCGCGAGCCATGGCAATGTCAAATCGGCATCACAGATCTTGGAGAACAGTTCGCGTGACTTCGGTCCGCTGACAATGAGAGTGGAATAGTCATCGGTGTGATCGGTTAGCGTGAGCGATCCATCAGCGGGCAGCGCCTGCTGCAACAGTTCGAAATCGTGCCATTGTGCCGTGGCCGCTGTGATCAAGGTGAAATGATCGTCATCGTGGCGCATGACAGACATCTCGGTGACAATGCGGCCCTTGTCATCTGAGAAGTACGCCAGGTTCATGCGGCCAATCTTCGGCAACGCACCAGCAATTCGGCCAAGCAGCCATTCAGCAGCGCCGGTGCCGTCCAGGTTGAAACGTGAAAAGCCGGGCAGATCAAGCACGCCGACGTTGTCGCGAACGGCTTCACACTCAGCTTGGATGCGCGCTGACCAAGGCCCTGATCGTGCCCAGGTCTGTGTGGCTGCTTCGGATATGTCATCGCCGACTTCAGCGAACCAGTTGGCGCGTTCCCAACCGTTATACGCACCCATTTGGCCGCCAAGTGCCACAATCCGATCATGTATCGGTGACAGCTTCTGATCGCGTCCGGCAGGCCAGGCGTGGTGCGGGAAATGCATCCCGTATTCGTGACCGTAGATCTCCATGCCTTTGGCTTGCGCATAATCCGGATCAGCCGCAAATGCTGTAAAGCGGCGCGGATCAACCGACCACATATCCCACTCGGTCGAACCTTCGGTGACCCATTCGGCTAGAACTTTGCCAGCCCCACCAGCCTGCGCGATGCCGAATGTGAAGACGCACGCCTCAAACGCGTTTGGCGCGCCCGGCATCGGACCGATCAATGGATTGCCATCCGGCGTATAGGGAATTGGACCGTTGATCACTTTGGAAAGGCCGGCAGTGCCGAGCAGCGGCATCCGCTTAACCGCATCTTCGAGATACCACTCAAGCCGCTCAAGGTCGTCCGGGTAGAGCTGGAACGAAAAGTCATCCGGCATCGGGTCGTCATCAGTTACCCAGTGCGCCTTGCAGTTCAGCTCATAGGGGCCAAGGTTCATGCCGTTCTTTTCTTGGCGCAGATAGTATGAGCTATCCACATCACGCAGCAATGGTAACTTGCTACCGTGCTCGGCGCTCCAGGCTTTGATCTCGTCGACTTCTTCAAACAAAATGTATTGATGGCTCATGGTCACCATTGGAATATCGCGACCGAACCACTTGCCAACTTCGCGCGCATAATAGCCCGCCGCGTTGACGACATACTCGCAACGGATTTCGCCCTGCACCGTTGAAATCACCCATTCATTGCCGTCGCGACGGGCACCGGTTGCTTCGCAGAAGCGAATGATCTGGGCACCTAGATCGCGCGCGCCCTTGGCAAATGCCTGAGTGAGCTGCGCTGGATCGATATCTCCATCGTGCGGATCATAGAGCGCGCCGGTCAGCTCATGTGTCTCAACAAATGGATGGCGTGATTTGATCTCATCCGGTGCCAGGATCTCGATCGGCATCCCCTGATAGCGCCCCATGCCGGCAACACGGTGGAATTCCTGCTGGCGTTCTTTGCTGTGCGCCAACCGAATTGAACCGGTCACGTGGTAATTCATCGGATACTCGACGGTGTCGCCGAGCACGCGGTAGAGCTCTGTCGAATACCGCTGCATGTTCATAATCGACCAGGATGCCGAGAATGTTGGCACGTTGCCGGCCGCATGCCAGGTCGAGCCGGCTGTCAGTTCGTTCTTTTCCAGGAGCACGCAGTCGGCCCAACCAGCCTTCGCCAGATGATAGAGACATGACGCGCCAACGACACCGCCCCCGATAATCACGACACGAGCAGTTGAGGGCAAATCAGCCATTCTCTTTCCCTATCAAGTTCGACGAGTGTGCAATCCTGACGACCATAGCAGCGCTCAGAAATAACAATGATATCCGTCAACCCGGGTAATAGCTCAAAACCGACCATTCCTTTGTCGGATTACTACAATGGTAGTCTAGGAACGTAACCACGAAACGGTTACGTTGTCTCATCCGTGACAACAAGAGTTCTCATTCGAGTTGTTCGGACAAAAATTCCACGAAGGGAGAACCAATGAAAAAGATCATTATGGCTGCAACTGCAGCCGCCGTCGCGACCATGCCAATGGCCGCACCAACTTATGCTGCCGAGAAGGTCAATGTGGCCTTCTTCCTCGAATGGGCGATGCCAAACCAGATTGCAAAGGTCAACAAGACCTTTGACAAAGCAATGGGCGTCAAAGTCAATTGGACAGACTTCAAAACCGGCGTTGCCATGACAGAGGCCATGCTCTCAGGCGACATTGACATTGCATACTCACAGGGCCTGGCACCGTTTGTCACCGCCATTCAGCAGGGTGCACCGCTCAAAATGATCGGCATCGCTGTCGTCTATGAAGCAAACGACTGCTTCGTAAAGAACGGCCTTGGCATCACGTCAGCTAATGCCTCTGAACTTGAAGGCAAAACCGTTGCCGTACCACTGAACACGATGGCTGACTTCGCGTTCCGCAAATACATGACGGCGCTGAAAGTTGACGTCTCCAAACTGAAGATCGTCGACCAGGCTCCAGCGGATGGCGCAAAATCATTGGCTGATGGCGCGGTTCACATGGCCTGCATCTACGGTGGCGCTTCAGCAAAGGCTGCTGGCGAAGTCGGCACGCCTATTATGAACAAGGCACAGAAAGTCAAAGCCGGCATTGGTTCATTCGACGTGATTTCGGTTACTGAAAAGTTCGCAACCGAAAATCCAGAGCTGGTAAAATCCTTCTTGGAAGTCACCGAAGAAGCAAACCGCGCCTGGAAAGGCACGCCAGAACAGATCGCAATCGTCGCAAAAGACGCTGGCATGAAGGTCGACACAACCAAGAAGCAGATTTCAGACTTCATCTTCCCAACGGCTAAAGAGCAGCTCGCGAAATACTTCAACAAGGGTGGCATCGCAGCTTCGGCAGCCGCATCCCTTGGCCTCGTATTCAAAGGCGACTCAGATGGCAAGAAGATTGCCAAGACGCTTGACGGCTCGTTCTTGAAGTAACGACCGACCGGACGATGAGAGAAGGCCGCCCATCGCGGCCTTCTCCTTTGCACGCTCCACACCATCCCAGCGAATGAGCAACATAGTTCCAATACTGCAACTTGTCGGTCAGCAATCAGGCCGCACAATCCTGGCGACCTTGCACTCATACACATCCAGTGAGCAGAATACGTAATGGCAGACCTTGTTTGTAAAGACCTGTGTATGACCTTTACCAACCCCCAGACCGGTTCGGCGGTTGAGGCGTTGAAGGACATCAATTTAAATCTCAAGAAGGGCGAACTGCTCGCCGTGCTCGGCCCTTCCGGTTGCGGAAAGACGACACTGCTAAACATGCTTGCCGGCTTTCTCAATCCGACGTCCGGTGAAGCCTCTCTCGGTGGCAATTTAATCGACGGCCCCGGCGTTGAACGCGGCATGGTCTTCCAACAGGGCGCCTTGTTCGAATGGCTGCCCGTTTCGAAGAACGTCGACTTTGGTCTCCGGATGAAGAAAACCGATCCTGATGAGAGCAAAAAGCTTGTCGAAAAGTGGCTCGACATCGTTGGCTTGCAGGGCTTTGGCGATACGCCGACCTATCAGTTGTCAGGCGGTATGCAGCAGCGTGTGGCATTGGCCCGCTGCCTGGTAAACAACCCTGA
Source organism: uncultured Hyphomicrobiaceae bacterium (assembly GCA_905480435.1). GTDB lineage: Bacteria > Pseudomonadota > Alphaproteobacteria > Rhizobiales > Hyphomicrobiaceae > CAJQQK01. The sequence continues at coordinate 32,497 of CAJQQK010000094.1, forward strand.
CGTGATCTTGATGGATGAGCCGCTCGGTGCACTCGATGCTCTGACGCGCGAGAAGATGCAGTCGCTGGTCCTTGAGCTTTGGAAAGAGACCGGCAAGACGATCATGATCATCACGCACTCAGTGGAAGAAGCCTTGCTACTTGGTGAGCGCCTGTTCGTGATGGCGCCAAGACCGGGCCGAGTTCACAAAGAATACAACCTGCCATTCGCCGAACGCGGATTGACCGAGTCCTTGCGCGAAATCAAACAAGACAAACACTTTTCAGAAGTTCGTGAGGAAATCCTGACGATGATCTGGAACATGGAAGAAGAGATTATGGGCCGTGTTTGAGTGGTTATCAGATAATCGCGCGTCAATCGCAGCGGTCATAATAGTCGTCATGGTGGTCATGTTTGTCGCCTCCATTGTGATTGGCCGGAAGCAAGCGGCCCTAACCGCCAAAGACGAAGTATTCGGAGATCCTGAGCGCACCAAAGGCGGCTGGTATTGGGCTGTCTGCGGTGTATCAGCGTTGATGCTAATCTGGTTCTATTTCTCGTGGGGCATTGGCCGGGCGTATTTCCCCCAGTCAGCCAACGAGATGTGCCAGGTCGCCAAACTCGAAGAAGTCATTTCGCCTGTTAAGGCCGCGCTGCCGATTGGTTCTCGATACTACAAATCAACGCTGCTTGTTGGCCGCAACGTCAATCAACTGAAAGCGCTCCAAGCGCAGGCGCCGCCATCCGCCTTCTCCAGTGCAGAACAAAAAGAACTGAACGAGCTGATCAGCTTGATGCTTCAGCTCATCGCCAATTCATCTAATCCAGCGAATCTGAGCGAAAAATCCAAGACGCAACTTATCGATGTGTCAGGCAAACTGGATGGACTGAGCGAAAAACTGTTGGCCGGCCCCAAGAACCTAAAACCCTCAACCGAGGCACTCGCTCAGGCAAAGTGGGGAATCTCGAACATCGAGATCCCGATGCTGCCAACGACCAGCAAAGGTGTGCTCTTCGACAGTGTCTCGGCCGAAGCACTGGATCTGACAAAACTCTTCTACAAGATCCGCAATCATCCGCCGGCCAACAACAAGATCATTGCCGATGTAAAGGTGCGCATCGAAGCGCTCAAGAAAGCCACCGAAGACGGCAAGTTCGACGAGCGCGCCACGTCGGCTCGTAATGACTACACCAAAAGCGTTCAACGCATCTTCAGGCGCCTGGATGACGGCACGATTTTTCCGGCAACCTCGCTTGACGGTGTCAGTACAGCTATCGCCAAACTGGACAATGCGAAAGATGATGCACGCGGCAGTCTTGGAATCATAGAAGCGCTGTTTTTCCCAGGACAAGGCGTTGTAAAATCGCGCACCCAATGCACCGAGCAAGGCTCTGCACGCTGGTTACCAAAACCAACAGATGTGGTCGCGACGTTTATCGGCCTCGCCAATCCCGACCTCGAAAACGGTGGCGGTTACAAGGGCATCAGGCTGCTCTGGTGGAAGTGGCTACCGGTTTCTGACGTCGTTGGTTTCCTTATGCCAGATTGGGTTGCCGACATCTGGCCTGGCGAATACTCCAGGCATGGCAGCGACGGCACCATCACGCCGAACCTCAAAGACAATCTTCTAAAATTCGTGCAGGGCGACATCTATCTCGGTTCGGTGCCGATGCTTGATGGACATATCTGGGACTCAGTATTCCGCGTCCTGGTCGCACTTGGCCTTGGCATTCTGCTCGGTGTACCGCTTGGATTGTTCATGGGCGTTTCGAGGTTCTTCAAATCATTCTTCGATCCGCTTATCGAACTCTACCGTCCGGTACCACCTCTAGCCTGGGCACCACTGATCCTGACGATCTTTGGTATCTCGGATGACGGCAAAATCTTCCTGCTGTTCATGGTGGCGTTCGCCATCATGGTGATCTCAGCACGTACCGGAGCCTCGGGCACGCAGCTATCAAAAATCCGCGCGTCGCATTCACTTGGCGCAACGAATGGCCAGATCATGCGCAACGTGATCTTTCCGAATGCCTTACCGGAAATTCTGACAGGCATTCGGATTGCAATCGGCGTCTGCTGGGGAACACTCGTCGCGGCCGAAATTCTGGCGGGCACCACCGGCATTGGCTTTATCGAGAACGTCGCACGGACCGTCTCCAACTATGAGATCATCTGGGTGACAATTTTGATTATGGGCATTCTCGGCCTGATATTCGATTTGATTATGCGGTGGGTGATCGATCAAACCATTCCATGGCGCGGTAAAGGTTGAGGCGCGGCCAAAGTTGAGAACTCGGCAAGGGTTGATATCAATCGCAGTTCCTCGTTTGATAGCGGTCACTCAAGATTGACACGCTATCAAACGGGAACCGGCCATGTTTAAAGATCAAGTCGCAATTGTTACGGGTGCCGCATCCGGCATTGGTGCCGCCACCGCACATCTGCTCGCCAAGCGTCGTGCGATCGTCGTGCTGGTTGATCGAAACCAGGATGGCCTCAAACGCACAGCCGTTATGGTCAAGGAAGCCGGCAGCACAGCTGTCATCCATCAGTCAGATGTCACCAGTGAAGATGATGCGGCGCGTATTGCCAAAGAGGTAACGACCGAGTTTGGCCGTATCGACGTGCTCGCGACGTGTGCCGGCATTGGCATTCCCGGCGGCAAGACGGTCCTGACGCATTCGGCCGAAGACTGGCATCGTGTCTACCAGGTCAACGTCATGGGCACTGTGCATTGGATGAAGGCCGCGCTGCCAACCATGATCGAAGCGGGCCAAGGCGCGATTGTAACGGTCGCATCACAACTCGCATTCAATAGCGGAGGCGGCGCTGCAGCCTATATCGCAAGCAAAGGCGCAATCGTTTCCTTGACGAAAACCAGTGCCGTCGATTTCGCAAAGCAGGGCGTCCGTATCAACGCCGTTGCCCCAGCTGTTATCGACACGGCCATGTCACGCTCATCACGCGAAGGCTCGAACGACCCGGAAGCAATGCAGGCATGGCGTTTGTCGCGCCATCCTGTTGGTCGTATTGGGGAGGTTGACGAGGTTGCTAAAGCGATCTGTTATCTCGCAGGCGACGATGCCAGTTTTGTGACTGGCACCGTGCTGATGGTCGATGGTGGCTGGACTGCTGCCTGAGCGGATCAGGTCAGTATTCAGCCTGGATCTTTGCGTCACCACCTTCGGCGCGAACACGATCCACGGCAGCAGCAAGATCCCCGAGATAGTCAGGCATCGACGCCACGTGCAGCATCGACATCATGCGGTGCAGCGCTTTGGGTTGCTGCAACAATCCCGGCACCCAGTTTTGCTGCTGCATAAGCTCGGCAACCCGAAAGATATCAACATCGTCTGAGCCAACCGAGACAATCGACAATGCGGCATCGCCCAGCACCTTCAGCCCTGGGATATCAGCAACCCCAGAACGATACGTTTCCATGCCAGACATCAGCTCATCGGCGATGGCCGTGTATCCATCCCGACCAAGGTGCTGAAACAAAGCCCACGCGCCAGCAATCGGACCACCTGCACGCGTGCCGACAATCGTCGTCGTTGCAAAGCGCCCATTTGGCCAATCATGGAACTCAAAACCATGATGTTCAGCGTATGCCGGTGCGCTGTAAAACACTGTCGAGATCGGTTTTGGCGCATAACCATATTTATGCAGATCAGCCGACATCGAACAGACGCCAGCAATGCCCAGATCGAATGCCGGTACGGAACGCCCGCTCGCTGCAACGAATGGCGCTAAGTAGCCGCCAACACATGCATCAACGTGCAACCAAACGTCATGCCTTTGGGCAACTTCTGCTAACGCCTCAATCGGATCGAACACACCAAATGGGAAGCACGGCGCGGAGCCAACCAGCATGATCGTGTCCCGATCAATCGCGGCATCCATGGCGTCCGTATCGGCTGTGAAATCACCCGTGACAGCAATCCGCTTGACTTCGAGATCCATCAGACGCGCTGCTTTGTCGAACGCCGGATGACCGGATACGGGCATGACAATGTTGCCGCGGTGTGTCGGCGCGCTGCGCTTGGCCCGATTGTAATCACGACATGTCTGCACGGCCTGGATGATGCTCTCGCTGCCGCCCGTCGTCACAAAGCCGGCCGCATCAGCAGGCGCATGAAAGAGATCAAGCGCCATATCGATGATCTCATTTTCCATCTGTTGCAAACTGGGAAACGCGCGTGCTCGACCCAATGCGTTCTCTGAAAAATACAATGAGAAGGCATCGCGCGTAAGCTCGGTCGCTGTGTCTGATCCTTTGAACACGAACAACGGCACCCGCCCGCCTTGCCAGTCAGCATCTCCAGCCTTCATGGCTTCAAGAGCTTGAATCACATCTTCGCGCCGGCGGCTAGTGTCAGGAAATTTGGTGCGCATGACCATCTCCGATTGGAATTGCGGGACGCCAAGCATAACGACAAACACAAGCTTCGCCAGTGGCAGCCCAATCTTAAATCGGATGTTACATTCACTGCAGCGTTGCCAGGGTATCGCAGCTATAACCTACTCAATTTAGCTGAAGGCAATGTCCTATCGGCATTGTCGCCCAACTCAGCTAATATGACCGGTGCTCGATTCCAAAGAGGCCGCCGCTATGCAAGACATGCCCGATCCGTCTGCAGACCTGTCATTGCATGAAGGATACCGCCTCAAAGTGGCACCGAGTCCTTCCAGACTACGCGCAATCTTCAACGGCGAGACAATAGCCGATAGCGCTGATGTCCTGGTTATGCGGGAAACGAACTATCCACCTGTCTACTATTTCCCACGCAAAGATGTTGCGATGCATCTTCTGGTACCAACCGACCAGCGCAGCCATTGCCCATTCAAAGGCAACGCAAATTATTGGACATTGCGTGTCGCTGATCGCGAAGTGGAAAACATCGCCTGGAGCTACGAAGATCCGTTTGACGAAGCCACACTCGTTAAGGATCACATCGCGCTCTATTGGGACAAAATGGATGAATGGCTAATCGACGAGCAGCCAATGCCAGCCCCTGTCCGATCAAATCAGCAATCCACCAATCCGTTGGTGCCATGGCTGGTTGACCAAGCCTGGCGGGCACAAACAGCACCTGAACTTCTTGCCATCCTCGCGGAGGCACTTCGCAACGCCGAATTCCCTTTGTGGCGCGCGCGCATCATGATCCAGACACTCAATCCATTGCTCTTTGCACGCGGTTACACGTGGCAGCAGGATATCGATGGCATCGTTGAATTCCAGGCAACGCACGCCGGAGTGGACCGGCCGCAATATCAAGACAGCCCATTCGCAGCAATCATACGTGGCGAAGGCGGCATTCGGCGGCGCCTTGAAGGAGATACCGCGCGCCTCGATTACCCGATCCTGGAAGAACTCATAACAGAAGGCGCGACCGACTACGTGGCCATGCCGATGCGGTTTACGGACGGCCAGATCAATATTCTGGTTTTGGTCTCAAATCAGCCGGATGGATTTTCCACCGAGCAACTTGGACACCTTTATCAGATCTTACCTAATCTCAGCCGTCTGCTCGAAGCCCACGCACAGCGCAGTTCAGCTCGATCCTTGTTGCAAACGTATTTGGGTCAGGGCGCCGGCGATATGGTTATGGAAGGTCATGTCAAACGCGGCGATGCCGAAGAGTTAGAAGCGATCATCCTGATGTCTGATCTTCGAGATTCCACCTCGCTTGCCGAGATGCTTCCCAAGGACGACTATCTCGCAGCGCTCAACGATTATTTTGACTGCGTCGCTGGTGCCGTCATTGCAAACGGCGGCGATGTCCTTAAATATATTGGCGATGCTGTGCTTGCCATTTTTCCGATCGAGCACGATGCAACAGGTTGCTCCTCAGCCTTTGACCGTGCACTTGCAGCATTACAAGACGCCAATCAACGGATGGACGAAGTCAATGTCGCGCGCCAAACGCGAGCCAACGCGCCGCCTTTGCGCTTCGGCACCGGCGTACATAGCGGCCATCTCACATTTGGCAATGTCGGAACACAAGGCCGCCTGGACTTCACGGTCATCGGCTCCGGTGTCAATCAAGCCGCACGCCTCGCAAGTCTCTGTAAAACACTTGGTGAGACCGTCATCATATCCAAGGCAGTCGCTGATCACGCGGCGGTATCAGTGAAATCCCTGGGTCACCACGAACTGCGGGGCATACGCGAGCGGCAGGAACTTTTTACCCTCAGTTGATGCTGCCATCCGACACCTCTGCGCCCAAACTGACCGGAAGCCACAACGTAATCAGCCAGCAAAGTGCCAGCATCACGGCTGAGCCCAGCAGGCACCCGGTCATCCCGGCAGCCTGATAGAGAACGCCTGACAACAGGATGCCGATAAGGCGGCCGGCAGCATTCGCCGCGTAGTAAAAACCGACGTCTTCAGCGGCTTTCTCCGAGCCCGCATAGGCCAATATTAAATACGAATGCAAGGATGAGTTCACCGCAAACGGCAAGCCGAACAATGCCAGTCCCGCAACGACGATCAAGTCGGCATGGGGCAACCCAGGCACATTCAACACGACAGCCAGCGCCAGTGGGATGATGATGAGCATCAGGGACCAGAACCGCGCGGACGGTACTTCACGGCTCAATCCATCAGAGCTGCGGCTGACAAAACGCGGCGCAATCGCCTGCACACCGCCATAGGCAATCGTCCAGATCGCGAGAAAAGCACCGACGGAGAGAAAGTTCCAGCCGAACGTATAGAGAAACACCGGCAGGCCGACAACGAACCACACGTCACGCGCGCCAAACAAGAAGATGCGTGCTGCGGCCAGCAGATTAACACCGCGCGACTTGCCGAACAGCTCTTTGACGGTTTTGGACGCCTTCGCGACACCAAGCTCTCGTGGCAGCAACACCAATCCTGCGATCAGGACCGCCGCCAGCAAACAAGCCAACAGCCATAACGCAAGTTGGAAACCAGCGAACTCCAACAATACGCCACCAGCGAAGAAGCCGATGCCCTTCATGGCATTCTTCGAACCTGTGAACCAGGCGACCAGATTGAACAGTTGTCCCGAGCCATCGCCCGAAATCGCCTTGATCGCAGACTTCGATGCCGTCTTGGTCAGATCCTTGGCGACACCGGCAATGCCCTGGGCAACGACCACCCAGGCAACCGATAGCCCCACCGCCCACATCGGATCTAAGGCTGACAACATGATCAAGCCTGCAATCTGCAGCAGTTGACCAATCGCCAGCATGCGCGGGATGCCAAATCGGCTCGCCAGCCAACCGCCGGCGAGGTTTGATGCGATACCGGCTGCCTCATAGAGCAAAAACAGAAAGGCCAATGTAAACGGTGAAAAACCAAGTTTGAAAAAATGAAACAGCACCAGCATACGCAACGCGCCATCGACCAAGGTAAAGCCCCAGTAGGATGCCGTAACAATCAGGTAGTTGCGGATCTCAGACGTCATACCGCTTCCATTGCGATCACTTGATTTGCCAGATCAACCATCCGGCACGCATAACCCATCTCATTATCGTACCAGGCATATATATTGGCTCCCCCACGTTTCAAGTGGGTAGCCTGAGATCGAGTTTGCCAGCTATAAGGTAGGTGACGGCCTTCAAGGTCTTGCTGTTTCGGTAGCCGCGCGCCTTGGCTTTTGCGG
>CAJQQK010000095.1 GCA_905480435.1 uncultured Hyphomicrobiaceae bacterium
AAGCCCTCGCGGGCGCGCTATAGAGCGCGTCCTTGACCGCCGCCCGTCACATCGACGGGGAATGCTCTGCCAACAGGATTAAGCAGCAAACCGACCACCCAAAAACACCTGACCCACCCACTCAATTCGTCGAGGAGCCCATTTTCCCGCCCCGCCTTCGATTTGGATATAATTGCCATCGCGAGCACAAGGCTCCGGTTCGGGCGATCCATCGGCCCTGCTATCCAACTGCATGTGCTTCAGACGTAACCCAGCAGCCATAATGCCAAACGCAGCTGGGTTACGTCTGAAGCAAATTCTGCGCTACAGCATGTCGCGTTTTAACGGATTCACAATGCGGCTTAAAACGCCCAATCTTCGGGCGATTTAAGGCTCCTAATAAACGCGACGTGCTTTAGAATTGAAACGCTGGTGGCAACGCGACCTCCAGCTAGAACGCATCACTTACTGTTCACCCGGCCCGCTCAACCATCAATGGCCGGACTTAACGCGTACAGGAGTTCCGACATGGGCCATAACATGAGCAACGCCACGCGCACCGCGACCGCCTCTTTTCTGATTGCGGCGGTGTTTGCATTCCTCAGCCTGTTCTTCGTAACTTCAATCCAATCATCTGGTGACGCCCAGGCGCAAAGCAGCGTCCGCCCACCAGCAAACGCCACGCAAAACGCTGTCCCGGGGCGCGCTCAAGGATCAGGCGTCGCAGCCCGCCGAACGCAGCCGCAAAAACTCAAAGACGGCATCGTCCCCGGCGGCTCACTTGGCAACCGTTCACAAGCCGACATCTGGCGCAAAATTCGTGAAGGCACAGCCGGCAACGTCTCCATCCAGGACAAAAGCGCTGGCACGCTGATCCGTGGCACCGGCAATCGCCTGAAATCCCAGAAGGACGTTATTGCTGCCACGCAAAGTCGCGGCGGCTCAGCTGGCAACCTCAATCGCAACAACGCCGGCATCAATTCCTGGATTGCAGTCCGCAACGGCCCACTCGTGCGCTACGGCCTTTATGCAATGGGCGGCATACTCGCCCTGCTTGCCATCTTCTTCCTGTTCCGTGGTCGTATTCGCATCGAGCATGGCGCCGCCGGCACAACCATTGAGCGCTTCAACTCCATCGAACGAACCGGTCACTGGCTGCTCGCAGTCTCGTTTATGATTCTCGCAATCAGCGGCCTCAACCTGCTCTATGGCCGCGAGTTCCTCATTCCATTGCTTGGCAAAGAAACTTTTGCCGTCTTGGCCTTTGGCGGCAAGCTCGCACACAACTATGTGGCCTTCGCCTTCATGCTTGGTCTCCTGATGATCCTCGTCATGTGGGTCAAGAACAACTTGCCCCACTCGCTCGACATCGTATGGTTGCTCAAGGGCGGCGGCATGTTCTCAAAGGGATCACATCCGTCAGCCGGGAAATTCAACGCCGGCCAGAAAATCCTGTTCTGGCTTGTCATCCTCTGCGGCATCTCGATCTCGATGTCCGGCCTCGCACTGATGTTCCCGTTCGAGACCAACATGTTCGGCAAGACATTCGCCATCCTGAACGGTTTCGGCGCCAACCTTCCAGCCCAAGTCAGCGGCATCGAAGAGCAGCAGTACGCCTCACTCTGGCACTCGATCATGGCGCTGTTCATGATCGTCGTCATCATCGCACACATCTACATTGGCTCGCTTGGCATGGAAGGCGCGATTGACGCCATGACGACCGGCCGTGTTGACGTCAACTGGGCCCGCGAGCACCACGACATCTGGGCCGAGGAAGCCATGCAGGCCGAAGCCTCCGTTGTCCGCGACGCTGTATCAAACGGCAGCACAGTCCAGCCCGCCGAATAGGCGGGCCGGGCTCCAGCGTTCCACTCACTGCTGTCCGGTTTGGAGTTTCAGGAATGGCACCAAACGATCGTGATGGATGGATTTTGACTGCGCTCCCAAGCAACGAGACAAAGTTTGCCCACGAGAGAATCGCGTCCCCGGAATCGCACCCTTCGCGCGATATCCGGGGCCTTTCACCGTCGTGGTTTGCGCGGCCGTTCTCCAACAGCACACGCGAGCCCTCAAACATCTTGAGGTCCGCTATAGGGCTGGCAGCGCTCTTGTCCGCAACGGTCACAATCGCAGCCGAACCGCCAGCCAAGAAACTCGACAGCAACCCATCCGCCCTACATCTCACCGGCCATGGCGGCCCCATCAAAGCGATCACGTCCAGCAGCAACGGCAACCACCTGCTAACCGGCAGCTTCGATTACTCGATGATCCTCTGGCAGTTCAATCACGATGGCGTCCCGAAACTCAAACGCCGCTTTGACGATCACGACGGTGCCGTCAGCGCAGCCACATTCTTCGCCGACAACAAACGCGCAGCCTCAGCTAGCGATGATGGCGCATTGCACATCTGGGATCTCGAAACCAGCAAGCGTCTTGCCAAATTGCAGGGCCACGCCGCAAAAGTCCTCGGTCTCGATATCAGCCCTGACCAGCGCCTGCTCGCATCCGCTAGCTGGGATCGCACTGTTCGCATCTGGGATATCAAATCCGCCAAACAGATTGCCGCCTTCAAAGGCCACAAAGGCCCGGTCAACGCTGTACGCTTCAGCCACGACGGCAAGCATCTGGTCTCAGCCTCATACGACGGCACGCTCGGGCTCTGGAATATAGCAAAGCGTAAGTTCATCCGCCCCGCTTACAAACACGGCTGGGGCATCAACGTCCTCGAACGCTTGCCGGAAAAAGACCGCTATGTCTTCGGCGGCCTCGATGGCACCACCGCGATTGTCGACATCAACACGGGACAGCTGATCGGCAAACTCATCCAGCGCGACAAGCCAATCCTGTCACTCGCCCACGTGGCCAAACCCGGCCTGCTTGCCGTTGGTGGCGGCGACGGTCTCATCGATGTTTACCGCACCGGCGACTGGAAACGCCTCGAACAGCACAAAAACCCTTACGGCCCCGTCTGGGCGATGGCTTTCACAGACCGCGGCGCCAGGCTCTACTACGGCAGCCTCGACGACCACGCCACGGCCTGGCAGGTGACGCCGCGCAAACCTTTCGAAACTGCCGCCGTCGCCAAATTTCCACGTCGCTTCCAGGTCAAAAGCGCCTCTCTCGGCGAACGCCAATTCGCCCGTAAATGCAGTATCTGCCACACGCTCGTTCCCGATGGCCGCAACCGGGCCGGGCCGACGCTTTACGGCGTTTTTGGCCGACGCATTGCCACAATGCCGGGATACCCGTATTCCAAGTCTCTAAAGAAGCTCGACATCGTTTGGAACGCAGAAACCATCGCCAAGCTGTTCGAACTCGGTCCACACGAATTCACGCCAGGCTCAAAAATGCCGTTGCAAAAAATCACTGACGTCAAGAAGCGCGACGCGCTCATCGCCTATCTAAAACAGGCAACCGCCACCAAATAAGTTCTCGAAAAATCAGGAACGCCCCATGAAAGAAATCTTCTTCGCAATCATCGCAATTGTCGTCATCGCAGTTGCCACATCTTACGGACTTGAGGCCATGGACTGGTCAGCCGCCGGCAAATACACATCAACCAGCGTTCGACTATAGTAACCAACGATTGGTAGCTGCTGGTACTCTGCCCAATACACCCTCTCCGTCATTCCCGCGAAGGCGGGAACCCAAGCGAGCCAGCCTCACCACGTTGTCAACAAAGATAAGGACCAGCCAATGGACCAGGAAAAGTTCAACCTCTCAATGCGAAAATTCCTGAAACAGGTCGGCGTCACCTCGCAGCAGCAGATCGAGGATGCCGTGCGCAACAATGATCTCACCGGCAAAACACAGCTCAAAGTCAAAGTTGTACTAACCCCCGAAGACACCGGCCTCAACCATGTCGTCGAGGGTGAGATTGACCTTAGCTGAACCAAGCTTCCCGCCGTTACTCAATGGCCGGGTTGTCATCAAAGGCGACAATCCGCGTGCGCTGGCGATTTCCGGCGCGCAGTCTGGCGAACTTGGTGCAGGCGATACCCTTTGGCTGCAAGACACCACCCAGATTGAAATCGCCATCGTGCTTGAGCCCGACGACCCACTCAGTAAATCCATTCAGATGCTGCCACTCGCCATCGCCGCCGCGGGCGACACGCTCGCCGTGCTAACTCCTCCACAGGTTGGCCTCCAGTTCCGCTGGCCAACGACGCTTCTGCTCAATGGTGCGAGCGCTGGAAATTGCACGCTGACAGTTCCGGCAGCTTGCAAACCAGACGACGTCCCGGCCTGGATGGTCGTCAATTTCTCTCTGCGCTTCATGTTCGATGAAACAACTGAGCCTGGCACCACACCCGGCATCACGTCACTCGTTGAAGAAGGCGGCGAAGAGCTGTCAACGACCGATGTCCTCGAATCCTATTCCCGCCATTTCCTCTCGCAGCTCGACACCTGGAGCAATGACGGTTTTGGCGACGTGTCTCAACAATGGTCCGGCCGCATCGAAGGCATCAACGAGACAGCTGAGATTGCTCACCCAACCGGCACGATCACCGCACGTCCGCTAGGCCTTGATGAAGACGGCAATCTGCTCGCAAGACCCGAAGCCGGCGGCAATACAATTGCACTCCCCCTGATCGATTGCATCGAACGCGCCAGCACGGCAGCCAATCCTGCAACCAGTCCAACATCATGACCGATCGCTTCCTGAAAACAATCCGCTTTGACGCATCGGACACATTTGCCTTCCCGCTGCCAGCTGCGCCGGATGAATGGGCGATCTCCGGCGGTTTCGCCTTCGCGGATCTCGAAGCCGATGAGCTCACCGGCAAAACCCGCCAGGCTTTCGCCAACGGCCTGCTCGGCCTCACATCATTTGGCCGCACAACCTTCACCGCGGTTGCCAACATCACTGCCGACGAACGCGAACACGTCATCGACCGCCTCGCGCGTCACCTGATTGACGTCTATGGTGCGCCTGATATGAACGAGGCCCGAACTGCTGCAGCCGGCGAAATCGCGTTCATTGACGATCTCGTCAAAGACACTGTCATCAACACTCTGTTCTGTGTCTCACGCTCCCTCGACGACGACGGCCAGATCGTAGAAAACTTCCGCAAACTTGAACGCCGCATTGACGGCGGTCCCATCTACCTCGGCGAAGAAGAGCAACAGAATGGCGCATGAATTCTGGAAATCCGCCGGCGTCCATCTCGTCGAGAAAAACGAGACCGGTTGGCTACGTGCAACGCCGGATCTCATCCGCGCCTATCTCACGCGCCCCGAAGTCCACCCCATCGACGAGTCTTGCGCAGCCGAAGTCGCAACCTTTGAAGCGCTGATGGAAGACCCGTTCCTCGTCGTCCCCAACGCGCGGCTCGCCACCTTCAAAGACAGCGACGCAGCTGACAACTATCGCGTCGTGCTTGGCTTCCGGGATGTATTAAAAGAGGCCGGCACTCTCGAAGGCGCCTACCTCAACTTGATGCGCTCAGGCAGCATCACTGTGCCGCCGGTCTTCATTGACCAAATCGTCCACATCATCCTGGCTGGCTCCCTCTCAGATGTCATCGACCCGGTCCGCCTCCGAGCAGCGGAGCTCTTCTTTCGCGAGCAGACCGTCAACACCGACGATGGCCGCGTCATCCTTGCTGACCAGGAAATCGTCGAGATGCATGCCGGCACATCTGGTCTCGGCACAATCGGTCAACTGCTCACTGAAACCGGCACCCCAATCCGGCAGATCGAGCTTGACGTGCTGGACGACGACAACGCGTCAATCTACTGGGAGCGCTCCGACCGTTTTGACACTGTCATCGACATGCGTTTCGGCCAGCCTGCCAACCACGCATTTGCTCGTGTGATCGAAACCTGGATCCGTCATTTCCTGAGCGTCGACGTTCGCGTGCAACCGGTACGCAGCATCAAAGACGAATCCTGGCGCTGGCACATCGGCCTTGATCGCGACGCAACTGAACTTCTGAACGCGCTCTACGAAGGCCAAGATATCAGCGAAGCCGACCAGGCCCGCCTGCTCGCTCTCTATCGCCTGGAAGTTCTCGATCAATCCCGCGTTCTACCTGACGTGCAAGGCAAACCAATCTACCTTGCACTCGGCTCCACCCAAGACAAAAAAGTCCGCGTCAAACCACAAAACCTGCTGATGAACCTGCCGCTACGTGGCGCCGATAGTTGAGATGAAGCTCCATTCGCTTCGAATAGTAACAATCGTTTTCTTTGGGCCCGTTCCGGTACACAGCACCGCCACCCACTCCGTCATTCCCGTGCAGGCGGGAACCTAAGCAAGTCTCCGCAAACTGTGCATGTGCGGTTGCCCGCTTGAGTCCCCACCCTCGTGGAGATGACGACTGTGGGTGGGGAAGTCCCTCAACTCAAGCCTCACCTTTGTCCTTCGCAGCAGCTTTCTCCGCCTCAGCTTCCATAATATAATCTTCTGTCGTGCGCATCTTCGGGCGCTCGCCAAGCTTCATCGGATCGTCCTGCACTTCTGACATCGCAAACACACGACAGTTGTCACACATCTTAATGAGATCGACCTGGGCCGTGCCCTGGAACATCGAGTGCTTGCCCTCAAGCTTTTTAACAATCGTCTCGATCGTACTCTTCGTGCCAAACGGCTTCGAGCAACGAATGCACTCAAACGGCTCTTCTTCTTTCACTGTCTCCGGCAGCAATCCGCCCGCAAAATTGTAGCGCGGCTCAAGCGTAATAACCTTCTCCGGGCATGTCGCAACACATAGTCCGCACTGCACACACGCAGCTTCCGTAAAGCTCAATCGAGGTTTGTCATCGTCCGCATTCAACGCAGCAGCCGGACAAGCGCCAACACATGCCAGACACAACGTGCAGCCATCAGCATTGATATCGACCCGCCCGTATGGTGCCCCCTGTGGTAGCTCGATCACATCAACCGGAGCAGGCGCCATCTCATGCAGCGCCGAAAAGGCCAGCCGCGCGACATCACGCTTGCCACCCTCAGGCGCAAACGCACGACCTGTAATCTCGTCGAATGTCCGCACCTCGTGCAGTGCCTCTTCAACCGCGTCCGGGTCAGCCTCGCCAATCACCGCAACCCGATCGCCAGTATAGCCAAGTCCCTGCAGCACAGCACGAGCAAGATCACATTGCGTATTAAGCGCACCAAGCTCCGCCATCTTGTCCGGCGAGGCCAACACATTGATCCGCTGAAAACCAAACAACAACGCGCTCAGTATCGTGTCGTGGCCAATTTCCGTCACCGCATGCAGCCCGATCGGAATGACATTCGCCGGCAGACCACGCCCGAAGCGGGCCATCACCGCAATCAATTCCGAACCGTGTTCCTCATCATGCACCAACAGCTCTGGCGCCTTGCCACCTGCACCACGATAAGCCGCCATCATGATCTGCAAACGCCGCAACAGATCGTGCCGCGTTGGATAGTCATAAGTCACCGCACCCGTCGGACAACTCGCACTGCAATTGCCACAACCGCCACAGATACCAGTATCGATTTCTACAATATCGCCTGCCGACTGGATCGCACCCTTCGGACACGAGTCGATACAGTTGCTTCAACCGATTTTACCGCTGCGGCTGTGCGCACAGATGTCGGCGTTATAAGACACATAAATCGGCTTTTCGAACTCACCGATCAGGTCCGTAATCTTGAACATCGCTTCAGCGAGCCCAGCCGGATGCGCTGGATCAGCCCGCATATAACCATCTCGGCCATCACCATCGATGAACAGCGGCGCATCGCCCGTCATGTCAAAGATAAGATCGCACTTCGTCGACGCACCATCGCGCAGCGCGTCAAAGCGCATCGCATCTCGCGCCGATGGATCGACCATCCCATATGCATCGATGAAAAGCTCAAAGCCACCCAGGCTGCCTTTCGCGCCACGGATCTTGCCAGTATGCACCGGCACGTTCGCAACGCTGAGCGGCATCGCATCGCCCGCATCAAGCAGCAAGACCGAGACACTCAGCCGGCCAGCCAATTGCTTGGCAACATCCAACGCCGCTTGCCCCCGGCCATAGACGAGACATTGCCCGCCGGACGCGATCGACATCAGCCGTGTCGGCTGCGTCTCGAACGCGGCGTCCTTGATCAATGCTGCCATCTTCGGCAGCGCAGCAGCCCCAGTGCTGCTCCATCCAGCGCGCTCACGAATATTGACGAAGCGCAGCCCGCCATGCCCGGCTTCACCGGCCACCTCTTCGAACAGCGGCGCCTCCTGCGTGCAGGCAACCAGGGGCGGCGGCCCAGCACCAAGCGCCGCCTCAAACACGGGCAATTCACGTCGACACAACTGCGAGCAGATTTTAACCGGCGACGCCCCGCCAAGTGCTTCCCCAAGAGCCGCGCCATCGATCGACATCGTCCCTGCGCAGTCGCACACTAGTAATGCCGACAGCTGATCCGCAGAACCATCAAGTTTAGTTGCCATGTTATTCTTGGACTTTCTGGTTATCTACAGCACGTCTCGTTCTAACGAATTCACAATGCGCCTTAAAACGCCCAGCCTTCGGGCGATTTAAGGATCCTATTGAACGCGACGTGCTCTCGTGCGCAGCCACGCCGTTTATCTCTACGACTAAAGTCGAACCATGTAGGATTGAACGTCAATTCCTGTATCGACGCGTAATCTTTAGCTTTTATCATTTCTGCCAAAGTAGTAGAACTCTTTATTCCAAGTATTGGCACCTAACCCGTGGAGTTCGGATTGACCGCCATCGAGCGAACCACATCTTTGACAGTAGGTGTCGTGGTTGCGCGCGAAGCAATCGACCATCCCTGGCAGGATTTCAGATGGCGCCCGGTTGAAATTCTGATTGGCAAATCAGATCTCGCCGTCGGCGCGGTGATCAACGAAACGGAAGCTCAAACTCAGTTCTACGGCGGCAGCTTCACCATCGAACTGCATCGCAAAGAAACTTCGGCCTACCTGGTCAATCTCGAAAATAACCCGCCCGTCGTCTATGTCGTGCTGCGCGAAGCCGAAGATGAAGACGGCGAAGACGTACTCCCCGTGCTGGTTGAAGCCATCACAGTTTCTCCATTTGAATCCCAGGACTACCTCGACTCCGGCGAAGACATCGTCGAACCACTGACAATGCCGAAACCGCTGGTTGCCTGGATCGAGCGGTTTGTAGCGACGCACCACGAGGAAGAGACATTCATCAAGCGCAAACGCGACAAGCTCAACATCCGTGATGAGAAATTCGGCCAGGAATCGATCGAGTCGATCCGCCGCCGACAGAGGCGCCAATAACATGCCCGAAACGCCAACAAAGCCTCCATCGACCAATCCGACGCTCGCAACCGAAGATCCCGAAGCCGGTGGCTTTCTGCAACGCTGGTCACAGCGCAAGGTCGATGCCGCAGCCCCAACCGAACCACAAAGTCCAACCCAAACTGCTGCCCTTGATGCTGAAGATGCAGCCCTACCACATGCAACCGACGGCGAAGCTACAGATGGTCCACAATCAGGCGAGCAAGCAGCCGACGCCCCACCGCCGGTCACCGAGGCCGACCTTGAGAACCTGACCTACCAGTCTGATTATACAAAGTTCATGGGAGAGCATGTGCCAGAAGCGATCCGTCGCCGCGCGCTCCATCAGCTCTGGCGCTCCGATCCCATCCTCGCCAATCTCGACGGCCTATGCGATTACGACGACGACTTCACGGACGCAGCGCTTGCCGTCAAAGTGCTCAAGACAGCCCACAAGGTCGGCCAGGGTTATCTCACCGATGAGGAAGTTTCCGCCAACCGCGCCCGCGGCAAGCCGCCCGAAGCCGTCGCCGAAGACAAAGTGACTGAAGATGACGGCGAAGACATGGAAGATTTTGATGACGACGGCGATACCGACGACGTAGAGGTCACTGCTGCAGACCAAGATCCGGACGCAACCCCTGATCCTGAAATGGAATCAGCCGAAACTGATGCAGACGAGATAGTCGCCGATCCCGACAAATCACCACAAACTGAGACGTCATAGCGGCAGACAAGATCCACAAGGGCCTACCGTTAAAGCGTGCGACCTAAACGGAGGCACACGAAGGGAGCGCATGCGACCCGGCGGAGGCCCCGAGCGTAGCCAGGGAGTAGCCGTGAGCCCGAAGGGACTAAAGCGGGGAGCATTTTATGCGATACGCTTTAGCCGCTATTTCTCAGCCTCCAGGCTGCCATCAGCCAGATGCTGGCGCAGCATCTCGGTATATTGCTTTGTCATGTGGTCGACGAACTTTTCATGATCTTCGACACCCATCACAGTTTTCGCAACATGCGCATTATAACGTGCCGCAGCGAACAAAAACGCCATATGCAGCTCGGTCGCCAGCACCGTTTGGTTTTCCCGGTTGGCAACGTCGATAAATTTATCCGCAACCTTCAGGAAAGCCGCAGTGTCTAGCTTACCTTCACGCCGCGCCGCCCGCCGCTCGGCCCGATTACCCTCGTTTTCTTCCATCACGCCAAACCTCTTCAACTTTCCTTGACTTGCCGGGTCTCAACTTCGTGCAATAACACAATTTACTGAAAAGACATGAGATTCGGCTCTGCAACATGTCGCGTTTTGACAGATTCACAATGCGCCTTGAACCACCCAATCTTCGGGCGATTTAAGGCTCCTGTTAAACGCGACGTGCTTTTATGACAATCTGGCCGAGACGCCCTGATCTTGCCGGAATTTGCAGCTAGCAATCTCGGCAAGTACAGCTTTCGGACCACAACCGATTGTTGTAAAACCATTTTGTGATTTACGAACGTTCTGGACGGGAGCACGCGAGACATGCAGCTGTTGCGTTTTGCCAAGCCTATCATGGTGTCTGCGCTCGCTAGCTTGGCGCTCACGGCCTGTGCCAAAGTCGAGATCGCAGCCCCCCACATGGCGCCCCTACCAAAAGACGCTCGAATGCTGCTTGGCCGCAAGCATATGACCGAGAAATCCCCGATTTTCCTGCGCATCTTCAAGGCTGAATCTGAGCTTGAAGTATGGAAGCAGCGCCCTGACGGCCACTTCTACCATTTCAAAACCTATCCGATTTGCAACTGGTCAGGCGGCCTCGGCCCAAAACTGCGCCAAGGCGACAAGCAATCACCAGAGGGCTTCTACAAGGTCAATCGCCACCAGATGAACCCGAACTCAAAGTTCCATCTGTCGTTTGATCTGGGCTTCCCAAATGCCTACGACCGGGCTCATGGCCGCACTGGCAACTTCCTGATGGTGCACGGCAAATGCCGCTCCGCAGGCTGCTACGCCATGACCGACGGCTTGATCGAAGAAATCTATGCGCTCGCTCGCGAGGCCTTCTCCGGCGGCCAAAAAGCGTTCCAGGTCCACGCCTTTCCGTTCCGGCTTACCCAAGAGAACCTCGCCCGCTATCAAGGCGACCGCAACACCCACTTCTGGCGATCCCTCAAGGCTGGCTACGATCATTTCGAAGTCACGCGTCAGGTTCCCAACGTCGAAATCTGCAACCGCCGATATCACGTCAACGTCGAATGGAACGGCCGCCGCAAGCTCAATCCACGTGGCCAGTGCCCACGCTTCCGCAGTGGCCCTATCGTCCCATTCGTAGCGCAACCTGGCACAGCAAACGAACGCATCAAGGCGTCCGGCCCCGCTGCATCCCCGAATTGGTCACCAGCTCCACAACCAGCCGCTACGCGTTCACAGCAAGCCTCCGTTGGCCAAACCCGCTACTACTCCGGCAATCGCCGCATGAGCCTGACACCACCCCGCCCCAGGCCGGCATCCATTGCAGATCTCTTGCAGAAATAGCCTGCCCAACTCATCATCACAGCTACGAAGTGCCACGACCGTCTTGCACTTCGCGGGCAAGCAACCGAAAGTCATCTCCTCAAAGAACAATTCTCTGAGCCCCGCGCAAAAGCTGGCTTGGAAACAAAGGAGACGTAACTATTGGCATACAAGCTGGGCATTGCAGGACTAGGTGCGATCGGCATGAAAGTCGCGCGCATGATCGACGCGAACGCTGTACCAGGCATCACGCTTGCCGCTGTCTCCGCAAATGACAAGGCGCGCGCCGCCACCCGCGTCGCAGATCTCGCCACCCCGCCATCTGTTTGCACGTTGGCCGAACTCAGCGAGCACGCAGACGTCATCGTCGAGTGCGCCCCCGCAGCCGTCTTCGCAGAAGTTGCAGGCCCAGCCGTCGAGCGCGGCCGCGTTTTCATGCCACTATCCGTCGGCGCTCTACTCAATCATATGGAACTCGTTGACAAGGCGCGTGAAACAGGCGCCCGCATCATCGTCCCAACCGGCGCCCTCATCGGCCTCGACACGGTCCGCGCCATGGCCGTCGGCAAAATCACCAGCGTTCGCCTCGAAACGCGCAAACCCCCAGGCGGCCTCGAAGGCGCACCACACCTCGTAAGCAACAACATCGACATCACAAATTTAAGCGAAGCCCTGTGCGTGTTCCGGGGCACCGCACGCGATGCCGCCAAAGCCTTCCCAGCCAACGTCAATGTCGCGGCAGCCCTCGCCCTCGCCGGTCTTGGGCCTGACGAAACAGCCGTCGAAGTCTGGGCAGATCCAGCGGTCAACCGCAATCAGCAGACCGTCACCATCGAGTCAGATGCGGGCGAAGCAACCATGATGATCCGCAACATCCCATCCGACGAAAACCCACGCACCGGCCGCATCGTCGCCAACAGCGTCATCGCCACCCTCGACCGGATGACCGCTCCGCTGGTTGCGGGCAGTTAGAAAATCTCTAATGAGGTCAAAACTCTTGGCAAAGGCACCTCTTCTCTGCGTCACCAGAAAACGCGGTAGCATTTATCCGGGGCCTTTCCACATATCGATAAAGCTTTGACGTAAAATGTTATTTAGAAAGATCTCGGATCTTCGCTGCGTTCCGTCCGGGAACGCATGTCTCGAGGTAAAAGGGCTACCCGACGTTTCAAGTGGGTAGCCTGAGGTCGAGTTTGCCAGCTATAAGGTAGGTGACGGCCTTCAAGGTCTTGCTGTTTCGGTAGCCGCGTGCCTTGGCTTTTGCGGCCTGGACGAGAGAATTGATGCCCTCGATGAGACCGTTACTGATGCCGCTGTCGAACCACGCGAGGATGCCATCGCGGTGT